>MFGS01000103.1:10033-16100 GCA_001778355.1 Candidatus Firestonebacteria bacterium RIFOXYA2_FULL_40_8 | reverse complement strand
CCGTTAAACTATTTCAATTTAAGGAGTGTTTTTATGTCGGGACATTCAAAATGGGCTACAATAAAAAGGAAAAAAGGCGATTTAGATGCTAAACGTGGTAAAACTTTCACTAAGATTATCAGAGAGTTGATCATTGCTGCTAAGAAGGGCGGCGGCAGTGTGGATTCTAATGCTTATTTAAGAACTATCGTTCTGAAGGCAAAGGCCGTTAATATGCCTAATGACAACATTAAAAGGGCCATACAGCGCGGTACAGGTGAGTTAGAGGGTGCTACTTACGAGGAAACTACCTATGAAGGATACGGACCTGCAGGTGTTGCGGTGCTTGTGTCTGCTTCTACGGATAATAAAAACAGGACTTCTGCCGATATCAGGACAATCTTCTCAAAATCCGGCGGAAACTTGGGTGAGAGCGGTTGTGTTGCATGGATGTTTGATAAAAAGGGTTTAATTGTGGTTCCTAAAGATAATGCAACAGAAGATGCGTTGATGGAGCTCGTTTTGGATCTGGGTGCTGACGATATGCAGGTAATGGACAACGAATATGACGTCTTAACTACTCCTGAAAACTTTGAAAAAGTAAAAGCCGGCATAGATGCCAAGAAAATTGTATATGATTCAGCTGAAGTGACTATGGTTCCTAAAAACTACATTAAACTCGCCGGCGGGCAGGCAAAGTCTATGCTTACCCTGCTTGAAAACCTTGAGGATAACGACGATGTCGGCAACGTATATGCCAACTTTGATATTTCCGATGAGGAAATGAGTAAAATTCAGTAAAAAATGAAGATACTTGGGATTGACCCCGGGATTGCCACAACAGGGTACGGTCTTATTGAGAATAAAGGAAGCAATCTTTGTCTGGTTGATTACGGTTGTATCCTTACCAGCCCCAAAATACCGGTCTCTGAACGATTAAATAAGCTATTTAATGAACTTTCAAAACTTATAAAGAAGCAAAAACCTGATGAAGTAGCTGTTGAAGAGTTGTTCTTTGCAAAAAACGTTAAAACGGCAATGGTTGTAAGCCAGGCAAGAGGTGTTATCGTTCTTTCCTGCGTAAGATCCGGAATGAAAGTCGTTAGTGAATATACTCCTTTAGAGGTCAAGATGGCCCTTGTAGGCTACGGTAGAGCGGAAAAACAGCAGGTACAGAAGATGGTTACAACATTGCTTAATCTTAAAGAAATGCCAAAACCCGATGATGCGGCCGACGCGCTGGCCATTGCGGTTTGTCACTTTAATTCCAGAGTATCAAACAGTTACAAACAATGATAGGATTTATAAAAGGCAAGATAGATTCAAAAGACAAGGACAGGATTATAGTTGATGTAAATGGAGTTGGCTATGAGATCCTGATACCAAATATTGAACGTATTTCTCCTCCCGGAGAAGATATCAAAGTGTACACTTACTTCCATGTTACCGATAAATCTCAAGCGCTTTATGGCTTTCTAAGTTTGGAAGAAAAGGCGTTTTTCCTTCAGTTAATTAGCATATCTGATATTGGTCCTAAAGTTGCCTTGACAATACTTTCAGGTATGGAGCTTAAGCGGTTAAAATCGGCAATAGCCAGCGGTGACGCACCTCTTCTTCAGACAATTCCAAGGGTGGGCAAGAAAATAGCCGGACGTATTGTTATAGAGCTAAAAGACAAGCTTAAGGATGAAAAAGTCGAAGATTATGTGAGTTCTGTTGATGAAGGGATGGAGCAGGATGTAGTCTCTGCCCTGGTTGGGCTTGGTTTTAACGGTACTGCGGCGAGAAATGCTGCATCTGCGGCCAGGCTAAAGTTCAAAGATAAAACACCTGACATTGAAGAAGTTATAAAAGCGGCTTTAAAGGAAATTTCAAAGTGATGAAAGACAACAGCAAAGAGATCCTAGACGGTAGGAAATCAATAGAAGATATTGATAATGAAAACTCATTAAGACCCCAGTTATTATCCGAGTATATTGGTCAGGATAAAATCAAGGAAAACCTTAATATTTTCATTACCGCTTCAAAACAGAGAAGCGAGCCTTTGGAACACGTCCTCTTTTATGGACCTCCGGGTCTTGGAAAAACAACACTTTCTTATATTGTAGCAAATGAAATGAAAGTTAGTATCAGGTGTACTTCCGGGCCTTTGATAGAAAGAGCAGGAGATCTTGCGGCAATTCTTACGAATGTAGAGCCCGGGTCGGTGCTTTTCATTGACGAAATACACCGGTTACCCCGGATAGTTGAAGAAGTCCTGTACTCTGCCATGGAAGATTACAAACTTGATATAATAATCGGTAAAGGCCCGAGCGCTAAGACTATAAGAATCAATTTACCAAAGTTTACTCTGATTGGCGCAACTACCAGAGCCGGACAGCTTACTTCGGCACTTCGGGACAGGTTTGGTATGACGTTCCGGATGGATTTTTACCCGCCAAAAGACCTGGCGCAGATAATCAAAAGATCTGCCCGTATACTTAAAGCGGATATAAAGGAAGATGCCATACTTGAAATAGCGAGAAGAAGCCGCGGTACTCCAAGGGTTGCTAACCGGCTTTTAAAGCGGGTTAGAGATTTCGGACAGGTTCAGAACGTCAAAATTATAACTAAAGTTTTGGTTGATTCCTCTCTGGCATCATTGGACATAGATGATAAAGGTTTAGACAGTTTAGACAGGCGCGTAATGACAGTTATTATAAAACATTACTCCGGCGGGCCGGTCGGTATAGAGAGCATTGCTGTTGCCGTAGGAGAAGAAGCTGATACTATTGAAGATGTATGTGAGCCCTTCCTGATACAGCTGGGGTTCATTATAAGGACCCCTCAGGGCAGGAAAGCTACCGACGAAGGGTATAAGCATTTGAATATCGAGAGGAAGGGGGATAGTCAAGGGCGTCTTATATGAGCAAAAGCGTTGCCCTTCATATCTGCTGTTCCATCTGCCTGGTTGCTCCCCGTGAAGATCTCCATTCTAAAGGTTATCAGATTAGCGGTATCTTTTTTAATCCTAATATCCAGCCGTACGACGAGTATTTAAGCAGACATAAAGCTTTGAACTATTTTATTAAAAACAATCCTATAACTTCAATTTCCTCAAGCGAATATGATTCCAATCTGCACGGCTGTATATCTAAAGCTGTCGGATTTGACAGGAAGAAGATGTGCATTAAATGTTACGAGATGCGCCTCTATCATACGGCCGTAACCGCCGAAAAAAATAAGATAAAACATTTTAGCACTACTCTCCTTTCCAGTCCTTTTCAGGATAAAGATAAGATAAGAGAGATTGGCGCGAAACTGGAGAAAGAGTTCAAGCTTACCTTTGTTGACTCCAAAGAATGGGAACAGAAACATTATGAAAGCAAGAAAAGAATTAAAGATGCCGGTTTGTATGTTCAGAAATACTGCGGCTGTATTTACAGCAAAATGGACGCAAAAGCGCGCAAGTCAGCAAAACAATCCGGTGTTAATCTTGTGCCTTGACGAAATGACTGAACCCTTGTATACTTACTAAAGCAAATATATGAAAAAAATATTGAAATACATAATCTCGATTGCGTTGGCGGGAATAGTTCTTTCCGGTTGTACAGGCGGAGGTTCTTCTTATATTCGAAGTGATAGGGGAAAAAAAGACCAAATCCGTCTTCTATTGGTAAAAAATGCCGGTTCTGTTGATGTAGTTGTCAACGGATCTTTTAAAATTGATGGTTCATCTGACGCTTCTTTTGGCCCAAAAGGGTTCAATGTTGATATTGATAATAATTCTATAGTTATAGAGGGCAAATCTTACGGGTCCAGAGTTAAAATCATTCCGGTTAATAATAAATTTCACCTGAATGGCAATGAATTCCGAGGGAGTTTAGTATTTTACATTTCAGACGGAAAATTAAACGCAGTTGAAGATTTTTCAATGGAAGAGTATCTTTATGGCGTAGTAGGCAGGGAAATGTCAGGAAGCAGCCCTATAGAGGCTTTAAAGGCCCAGGCAGTGGCTGCCAGGACGTTCGGGTACTATGAGGCAGGGCTAAGAAGGACAAAAGAGTACGATATTGACAACTTGAGGCAATCTCAAGCTTATAGCGGCACGGAAAGTGAAAATCCTAATTCTATTGAAGCTGTTGATCTTACCTCCGGGGAGATTATGAAATACAAAGGCGCTCCTATCTTTGCGGCTTTTGCGGCTAACTGCGGCGGCTATACCGAAGATAATAGAGAAGTATTCGGGAATAAGCTTCCTTACCTGCAGGCGGTTCCTTGTACTTTCTGCAAGCATTACCCTCATGCCTCCTGGAAGGAAGAAATTGACACTTCATATATTGTCAGTTCTCTTAAGAAAAAAGGCTTTGATGTGGATAGAATTAGCAATATAGATATAACAGATACTAGCAAGGCCGGAAGAGTCAAGCAAATCTCAATAATAACCGATAAAGGACGCATAAGTATGTCTACAAATGAGTTCCGGCTTGCCATTGGTTCAGATAAATTCAAGAGTGCCAGATTCTCCGTAAGATCTAAAGGAGCATCCCTTCTTTTTACAGGTAAAGGATGGGGACACGGAGTAGGTATGTGTCAGGATGGCGCTGATGGTATGGCGAAGGCCGGCAATAACTACCGCAGGATACTTACAAGGTATTATAGCGGGATTGAAATAGGTCAAAAATGAAAGTAACAGCATATGACTACCACCTTCCAAAAGAACAAATAGCTCAGTCTCCGTTAGAACTTCGAGCCGCCTGTAAGCTTATGGTTCTCAGTAGAACCGACCAGTCTATTGTGCATAGTCGCTTCGATGACATCAAAAGCTACCTGAAATCAGGAGATTTGCTAGTTATAAACAATACTAAGGTTGTACCAGCTAAGTTATTACTTTACAGGGATAAAACGCTAGGCAAAATTGATGCTCTTTTGGTTTCTAAGGAAGGTTCAGGTAATGAGCTCTGGAGAGTTATTCTTTCAAAAAGAAAAGGAATGGAACCGGGAACGGTCCTCCTTTCCGAGAAAAAAGAGCTTACTGCCGTGATAAAAAGCCTTATAGATGATGAGTATTTGATAGAATTCATTGATACAACCGGAGAATCTCTTTCAGAGTCAATCAAGGAGATTGGATTCGCACCCCTGCCTCCTTACATCAAAAGAAAAGACAAAAACACTGAAAAAGCATTTAAAAATAAGGATAAAACAGACTATCAGACCGTTTTTGCCAGGTTTGACGGGTCAATAGCTGCGCCTACGGCCGGAATGCACTTTACGCCGGATCTTATTCAGGAACTTAAGAATTTTGGTGTTGAATTTGTCGAAATAACACATCATATTGGTAAAGGTACATTTAAACCGATTAAGTCCGATGAAATTGAAAATCATCATATGGATAAAGAGTATTTCGAGATAGATGATATTTCTGCCGATAAGATAAACAAGGCAAAACTTGCCGGCCGGCGTGTAATTACGGTAGGTACAAGCAGTACCAGAGCTCTGGAAACCGCCTGTATTGACCCTGTGAAGGGCCTGATAGCACCGGGTAAGGCCTGGACAGGGCTCTTTGTAACGGATGGGTACAAATATAAGGTAATAGATGCGATTATAACGAATTTTCACCTGCCAAAGTCCACAAACCTGGTGATGACCTGTGTATTCGGAGGTAAAGAGTACATTCTTAAGGCATATAATGAAGCTGTAGCGCAAAAATACAGGTTTTATAGCTATGGCGACGCTATGTTTCTGAGTTAATTGAAGTTATAACCTGCCGGGAGGAGACGGACTAAAAACCAATATTTCCGAAGACTCACTTTTACCCCGTCATTTGTTTACATAATATATCTTATAGGCGCTGTTCCTTTAAAAGTGGTTTCTTAAGGGGTTTATCTTGCGTTTCATATCCTCTCTATTTTACCTTATTTAGTAGTTATTCTTTGCCTCTCTTAAAATATTTGAGTTAAATAGCTATTATACTTGATAAAATAGGCATGTTCATCTGTTTATGCTTGGTATCTAACAATATCTTAATTACCACCTTATAATACCCGTATCTTAAAAGAGCTAATCTTGTTAATCATGGACCACTTTTAGGATCTTTAAATAGCGATTT
>MFGS01000103.1:8390-10017 GCA_001778355.1 Candidatus Firestonebacteria bacterium RIFOXYA2_FULL_40_8 | reverse complement strand
TATCTTTTACTATATATTAGCCGGTTTGGACATTTAACTATCCTAATATGCTATATTTCCATAAAAACTATCGTTATTAACCTCCTGCAACCCTTAATTGGTCAGGTTATGCGCCATATTCGTAAATATGCCTAAATATCAGTTGGAGTTCCACCCGGAAAGGAAAAAAACGAGCAAAATAACCCTTTTATGGATATATTTCCATAGTTTTTCATTTAAAACATGAAAATATTTGATCTGATTATGAGTATTTTGATCGAAATTTTAACTTTTTACCCTCAAAATACCTGCTCAGGATAGCGTTTAAGAGTCCTGTTTTTGTCATTGTGTTTACTTAACCTTATGGGAGAATTTAGCGCGTTTAAAGCAAACGTAGCGCTGTTTTTGACGTGTTCGTTTTACCAAAAACGTAAAAATACGATATTTTTAGTTTTTTTACAAAATATTTATTTTAAAAATATTCTTGGCAGGATAACTCTTAGAAGAGAAATATAAAATAATATTTCAATAAGTTATGTAACAACTGCTGTGACAAATAGTTAATAACGTGATATTTATGGATATCTTAAGTCAAACAGACAAAAAAAAAGGCCCGCCGATTTCTCGACGGGCCCGGTAAATGCTTAATTATGCGGTCTGTGAATCTGCAGTAGTTGCTTTCTTTCGTACCATTCTGATAACAAAGATAGCAACAACAGCTACTACAACAACTCCTGCCGCAATTGGCCAGGGGAATTTACTTGTTTTTGTTTTAGTAGTCTTACCGGCTGCTACTGTCGCAGGATCTTCTTTCTTCCCGGTAAAGGGCTTCTTTACATCGGCCTTTGCTGTTTCAGCTTTAGGTTCTTCTTTTTTAGTTTCCTCAGCTTTAGGTTCTTCTGTTTTAGCTTCTTCAGCTTTAGTTTCTTCTGTTTTAGCTTCTTCAGCTTTAGTTTCTTCTGTTTTAGCTTCTTCAGCTTTAGCTTCTTCTTTTTTAGGTTCTTCTGTTTTAGCTTCTTCAGCTTTAGTTTCTTCTGCTTTTGCGGTTTCTGTTGCACCTTCAGCCGCAGGAGCAGTACCTTCAGTCGCGGCAGGGGCAGCCGCTTCAGCTGCAACTTTTGCTTCTTTACCTGCTTTTGCTTTTGCTTCGGCTTCTTTTGCTGTTAAACTTACTTTTTCGGCAGATGCTTTAGCATTAATGTAGTCCGCTTTCTCAAGAGCTGCATTTGCGTTAGAAAGAGATTCTTCCGCTACTGCAAGTTGTTCAGCGGCGAAATCAGCGGCACCTGCGTCTTTCGCAGTGCTCACATCAGCTTTTGCCTGTTCTATAAAGAGGTTTACTGACTTTTTCATTTCTTCTTTAAGAGTTGCTGAAGCTTTTTCTGCATTCTCTTTTGCTTTCGCATTTTCTTTTGCAGCTAAGCTTGACTTTGAAAGCTCATAAGCTTCTACAGCTACTTTAAATGTATCAGGCGAAACTGTATCTATTTTAAGTTCTTTCGCTTTAGTCATATCAGCTTCTACAGCATCAACGGCGCTTTTTGCGGCAACAGGTTCATCATTTGCTTTTTTAATTGCTGCAGCGGCTTTTGTCGCGTTAGTACCGGCAGTCGCATAGTCAACAGCATTGTAAGCAACTTTTGCCGCT
>MFGS01000103.1:0-8367 GCA_001778355.1 Candidatus Firestonebacteria bacterium RIFOXYA2_FULL_40_8 | reverse complement strand
GCGGTATTGATCTGTTTTTCGGTTTCAGTTATTCCTGTTTCTGCTTGCTGAGGGATAGCAAGAGTTTTCTTAGCCTCTTCACTGGCTCTCATTGCAGATTCTTTAGCTTTCGGAAAATCCTTTAGTTCTAAGAATTTTTTTGAATTTTCGTAGGACATAGAAGCTGTTGCGAAATTGTCCTTTGCGAAACTTTCCGCACCTGCTTGCTTTGCTGCGTCAACATCAACTCCTGCTTGAGTTATCAAAGCCTCACTTTCATTATAAGGCCCCTCTTCCTCTGCAGTAAGCGCAGGCCTAGAAGAACAACCGTATGAAAATAATGCTATTGCTACGGCCAGGCATACCAATACCTTTTTCATTTCAATACCCTCCTTAATAAGGTTTTATTGTCTAATATCTGATTAATACTTATATAATTCTAACATATTTCTACGAAAAGTCAAGCTTTTTGCTTTAAAAATAATGAAATATTTTCATTAGTTATGCAGTGCTTATTGAAGAATATGGAATATCGTCCATATTTAAAAAAAGGCAATTAGAACCCCTGTCCTTCTAAAACATTGATTAATGCGTCAACTTTCTCTTTTACCTTATCAGTTTCCACTTTCTCCCGTTTTAGCTTGTATAGTTCATCTGCAAGGTTTAAAGCAGTTAGAATTGCTACCTTTAGTGATGAAACATTGGAGGTTACTATTGAAATCTCCCTCATTTTTGAATCAACATAACCGGCCACTTCCTTTGTGTAGTCAGCGTTGCCGTCACCTTTAATAACGTACTCGCTTCCAAAGATATCGACACAAACACCTTTCTTGTTCTCTTCCATTTATACCTCCTGCATAATGTATTACGTGTTAATTGTTAAAGTTTTAAATCAAGCTGGATTTTATCTATTGTATCAATGATGTCATCGACCTGGGATTTTGCTTTGTCTCTCTTATCTCGAAGCTTTTCCATGTCAGATTTGAATATTTCTAGTTCTTTAACTTTTTCCTTAAGATCTCCGTTCTCTTTTTTAAGGCTATTGTATTCTTCCAGGGCTTTTCGTATTTTTTGCTCTAAAATATCTATCTTTTCCATTAAAATACCCATCCTTGGTCTGCCAATATTCCGGCTGATTGATAAAAACCCATTTAAACGGTAATTTCAAGGTCTAATGCAACCTGATATCCGCTTTAAAGTGTTCTTTTACTTTGTCTGTTAAAGGTTTATTGGAACTATCAACTTCTTCATCAGTGAGTGTTTTTGTGGTATCCCTATAAGTTAGAGAGTATGTAACGCTTTTTTTACCGGAATCCACTTTTTCACCCTTATAAAAGTCTATTATTTCAACTTTTTCAAGGTTTTTGATTCCGAGACGTTCTATAAAACTTTTAATATCACCAGCATTAATTGCTAAATCAATTATAAAAGAGATATCCCTCTTATTTGAAGGAAATTTAGGCAGGCTATTATAATCTTTTTTAAGATTAATATGTATTTCAAGTTCTTGAAGGTTAATTTCTGCGTAGAAAACCTGATTTTTAAGATCATGAAGTTTTAGCAGCTTTCTTGTTATTTCACCAAAACTTCCAAATTTTTGTCCGTTTGCCTGCAATTCAAGTGAAGCTGATTTATCATAGAGTTCATTACTTGCTTCCTTTATATCAAAGCTAACTTTAAAATCGTTTAGTAATCCTTCAATAATACCTTTTAAATAGAATAAACTTGTTTCCCCGGGTTTTTGAAGCCAGGAAGACTCCCCTGTATTCCCGGTTATAATAATTCCCAGTTCATTATGTTCAAGATAATCAGTACCGGTTTTTCTGAATACCTTTCCAGTTTCAAATATCTTTAGGTTTTTATTTCCGTGGCTAATTGCGTTTGTGGTTACATTATTTAATAAATTGGGCAGTAAGGTGCTTCTTAAAATGTTCCAATCTTCAATCAAATGATTCATTAAGGTAACTGCTTCTTGTCTCAACGGGTTTTCTTCGGAAACACCGGCTTTTTCGAACCAGGCTTTATTCATAAAAGTATAGTTGATAACTTCATTCAGACCCCGCTGAATGAGCGCTTGTTTAACCAGCTCTTCTATCTTAGGTAAAGTGCTATTTTGCTGCAGTTTTACTGTCGGAAACCGCTCAGGTATTTTATCATAACCGTAGATAACCGCAATCTCTTCCACCATGTCTATTTCCCGGGTAATGTCTGTTCTAAAACTTGGAACGGTTACCGTAAAGGTTTTATCGTCTTTTTTATCAATTGTAAAACCCAGCCCTTTTGAAATATCCAGCATTTCCTGATTCTTGATATTTGTGCCTAGTATTTTGTTAACTCTTTCGAACCTGGTCGTAATACTTACAGGCTTGATCTTTTCCGGATATTCGTCTATATAGCCCGCGGCAGTTTTACCGCCTGCAAATTCGTTTATCAATTGCGCGGTCCGGTTCAAAGCATACAAGACTCCGTTATAGTCGGCACCGCGTTCGAATCTATAAGAAGCTTCAGTCATTAATCCGAGTTTTTTTGAGGTTTTTCTTATACTGACTGCGTCAAAAAAAGCACTTTCGAGAAGGATGTTTACGGTCTTTTCGTTAATCTCCGAAACCTGACCTCCCATTATTCCGGCCAGCGCTACTGCTTTTTCAGTGTCTGCAATAACAAGCATATCCTTATCAAGTTTTCTTTTCACTCCGTCAAGTGTGGTCATAAATTCATTTTCTTTTGCTCTGCGGACAATTATAGTTTTATCTTTTATAAGTTCATAATCAAAAGCATGTAAAGGATGTCCGGTTTCCATAAGGACGTAATTAGTAGCATCGACGAGGTTATTAATCGCACGAATGCCTACAGATCTTAATCTAACCTGAAGCCAGACAGGCGAAGGTGCTTGTTTTACTCCCGAAATCACCCGCGCGGAGTATCTCGGGCATAGATCTTTGTCCGGGATCTTAACTGTCGCCAGAGTGTTTGTTTTGACTGAAGTGTCTTCGATGAGTTTTACCTCAGGCAGTTTCATAGGTTTGTTTAAAGCGGCGCTTAAGACCCTTGCAATTCCGATTATACCAAGATATTCAGGTTTGTTAGGCATAACTTCGATTTCGTAAAGCCAATCATTCATGCCATAAGTTTCTTTAAAATCCTTCCCGACGGGAGCATCCGGAGGCAGAATCATAACGCCTGCCGAAGAATCAGCCAGTCCCAGCTCTTTTTCGGAACAGATCATTCCGTTGGATTCAACTCCCCTAAGGTTAACTTTAGAGATCTTTAAACCGCCGGGAAGAGTTGCTCCGTTAACAGCTACTGCTATTTTATCCCCGGCTTTATGGTTTTTCGCACCGCAGACGATACTGAGTACTTCCGTGCCGGTATCTACTTCGCAAAGTGTAAGTTTGTCAGCATTAGGATGTTTTTCAACTTTTAAAAGTTTTGCAATGATTACTTTTGTGACTTCATGATACAGAGGTTCAAAAGTTTCCACGCCAATACCCAGAGTGAAGAACTTTTTATGGAGTTCTTCGGGTGTCAACCCGGTATCGATAAACTCTTTCAGCCAGTTATAGGTAATTTTCATTTATTTGATCTCTCTTTTAAATTAAAATTGATTTAAAAATCTAATATCGTTCTCATAAAGGAGCCGGATATCGTTTATGCTGTGTTTTATTAACGTAAGACGTTCAATCCCTCCTCCAAAAGCAAAACCGGTTAATTTTTCCGTATCGTAGTTAACATTTTTGAAAACATTAGGGTCCACCATTCCAGCACCGAAGATCTCTATCCAGCCGCTTTTTTTGCAAAGCGGGCAGCCGGTTTTACAGATAGGGCAGGTAACCGAGACCTCTGCGCTGGGTTCGGTAAAAGGGAAAAAGCTGGGATTTAACCGGATATTCGTTTCTTTTTGGAAGAATTCACTGAAGAATATTTTTAGCACACCTTTTAGGTCTCCAAAGTTAATATTCTCATCAACCATAAGGCCTTCAACCTGCTGGAATACCGGTAGATGTGATGCGTCAAGAGGATCATTGCGGTAGCATTTCCCTATAGAAATGATATTTAACGGTGGTTTTCTCTTTTCCATGGTTCTGACCTGAACAGGTGAAGTATGTGTCCTTAAAACGTGGTCCCGGTCGACATGAAAGGTATCCTGCATATCTCTTGCAGGATGATGTTTTGGAAAGTTAAGGGCTTCAAAGTTGTAATAATCTGTTTCAATTTCCGGACCTTCGACTATATCAAAATTAAGGCCCTTAAATATTTCTTTTACCCTGCCAATAGTTTGTGATATAAGATGGTATTTTCCTGCCGGGATTTTAAAGCCGGGCATTGTAAAATCTGTCTTTTCTAAAGACACATTTCCCGATAAGCCGTCAATCTTTTCTGAGAGCTTTGTTTCTACTTTATTCTTTAGAATGTTTAGTATTTGTCCGATCTTAGGTTTTTCTTCTTTTGAAAGCTTGCCGAATTTCTCGTAATATGCCGAAATAAGACCTTTTTTTCCGATATACTTGATTCTAAGAGCTTCGAGCTCTTTTACTGTATTAATTCCCTCAATGTCTTTATCGAAAGTAGCGGATAGGTTATTTAATTCATTTTCCATCTTTTAGTTTTCTTTCCCTTTTATTGAATTTAGATTGAATAATAATATTGACTAGAGACAATCTTAGTAAAAAGCTTAATAAATAATAATAATTATAGCATGGTTTTAAAAACTTGTCAATAGAACCTGAGACAGGAAAACCACTAAAATATAACGAGTTGGAGAATTTATTTAAAGTTTTGAATGAGAGAAATGATGTAAACTAGAGAAATTTTAGTTTATTCGTACTTTAAGGAGGATAGGCGCAAAGAGTCATTTTTCAGTGGTTACCCTTTATTGTACAAATTGAACCTTTTCACGGCGTCATACATGAGGATACCGGCAGAGATGCTCAGGTTCAAAGATTCAATCCGGTTTACAATCGGGATACTTAGCAAAACATCGGCCTTCTTGAGAATGTCAGCCGGTAGTCCGTGTGCTTCGCTGCCAAGCACAAAACATACAGGAAGCTTATACTCTGTATTAAAAATATTCTGTCCTGATTTTATGTCTGTTATTGCAATACTTATGCCACCATTTTTAAGATACGATATCGCATCTTTTAAGTCAATATTGTCTACAAAGGGCACACTTAAAACCGCTCCCATTGATGATCTAAGCAACTTTGTGTTAACCACTGATACCGATTTTTTGGTAAGTATTATTCCTGAAACTCCGGCTGCTCTGGCAGTACGGAAAATGGTTCCCAGATTGCCTGGGTCCTGCACTTCATGCAATATTAAATATATGGCCTTTTCGCCGGATTCTTTTATTAGATCTTCTATTTTATACTCCGGTTTTTTGAAGAAAGCCGCTAAGCCCTGAGGCTCGTCAGTATCGGAGATTTTCCCGAAAACGGGGCTGCTCATTGAGGTAAAATTCGTTGCCATTGATTTTGCTTTTGAGGTTATCGGGTTTGACTCTGCTTCCGGGGTAAAAATAACTTCTAAAGGGGTGATATTTAAATTTAATATCTCTTCTATAATTCTATATCCCTCAACGAATAAATGCGACTTGGAATCCTTAAGCTCAACAAGTTCTTTGACTTTTGGATTTACTTTTGAGGTTATTGCCTGAGTTATTTTCATCTGCAAATACTCCCTGTAAATAAGCGTGATAACAAAAAAACGCCGGGAAACAATTCGTATTCCCCGGCGCTTCAAAGATCAATTTATTTAAGCTGTTTTAGCAGCTTCTATTACTTTCAGAAAAGAATTTGGATCTGTTGCGGCTATGTCAGAAAGCATTTTTCTGTTAATTTCAATCTTGGCTTTCTTCATATTACCCATAAATTTGCTGTAAGACAAACCATTTTCCTTAAGAATTGCAGATATTCTGATTATCCACATCTGCCTAAACAAGCGTTTCTTAGTTTTTCTGTCCCTATAAGCAAAATTGCCGGCTCTGTCTACCGCTTCCGTTGCAAATCTATAGCAATTCTTCTTTTTTCCCCAGAAACCTTTTGTTAGCTTAAATATTTTTTTCTTTCTTGCTCTTGTTGTTACTCCACCTTTAACGCGTGCCATTTGTGTATTTCCCCCTTAATTAACTATATGGAAGAAGCCTTTTTATTACATAAGCTTCTGCTTTTCCTAATGATCTGCTTTTTCTTAATGAACGTTTCCTGTTTTTACCTTTATGTTCCATTATATGCCGTGCTCCGGCTTTCTTCTTCATTACTTTACCTCTTTTTGAGAATCTAAATCTTTTCTTGGCTGAACTGTCGCTTTTCATTTTTGGCATATTACTTCCCCTTCTTTGGAGCCAGTAGCGTGGTCATATTATAGCCTTCCAGCTTACTTGGCTGTTCTACATCAGCAATAGGTACAAATTGAGCTATAACTTTATCTAATAAGGCCTTCCCAATCTCTTTATGCGCCATTTCACGGCCTCTAAACATTATCGTAACTCTTACTTTATTTCCTTCTTTCAAAAACCTGTCAATATGACCTGTTTTAGTATTAAAATCGTGAACATCAATTTTAGGTCTTATCTTAATCTCTTTTATTACAACTATTTTTTGATTTTTCCTGGCAAGTTTCTCTTTTTTTTCTATTTCATACCTGAATTTTCCAAAATCCGCTATTTTACAAACAGGTGGTACGGTATTGGGTGAAATTTCAATCAAGTCAAGTTTTGCTGTCTTTGCCATTGTCATGGCCGTTGCTATAGGGACAACTCCAAGTTGATCACCGGTAACACCTATAAGCCTTACTTCATTTACCCTGATGTAGTTGTTTATTCTATATTGCTTACTAATGGGCTCCTCCTTAATTCTTAAAGAATATTAAATAAAAACAACCGAAAAAACAATAAATTACGGTAAATTATAGCAGAATAGCCTTATACAGTCAAGATATTTTAGGCATTTTTTCTAAAACTTCAAGGAAGACCTGTAAAATAGTAGGATCAAAATGAGAGCCCGAACACCTTATTAATTCTTGAATTGCATCTTCAGGTGTCCTATTCTTTTTATATACCCGCTCTGAAATCATAGCGTCATATGAGTCGGTAATGGCTAGTATTCTCGCGCCTATCGGTATTTCCTGACCCTTAAGTCTATCCGGATATCCCGTGCCGTCATATTTTTCATGATGATACTTGACCATCGTAGCGGCATCTTCAAGGAAAGGAACGTTAACAAGGATTTTTACTCCTTCCTCTACATGTCTTTTCATTATCTCATATTCATCATTTGTAAGTTTGCTGGGTTTATTCAAAATTACTTCAGTAATACCTATTTTTCCGACATCATGAAGCAGCGCCGCAAAATGAAGGTCTTCTTTTTCTTTCAAAGAAAGATTAAGTCTCTCTGCCATCATCAGTGAATATCGTACTACGCGTTTTAAGTGATCATAGGAAGATCTGTCTTTGGCGTCAATTGCCGCTGCAAGAGCCTCTACGGTACTTAGATAAGCCTTTTTTGTTTCGATAAAAAACTTAACTTTTTCTATTGCAATAGCCGTAAGATTAGCATAGTTAAGAATCAATGTCAGATCATCTTCATCAAATGAAACACCGTTTTCTTTATCAGAAAAGTTTAACACCCCGATAGTCGAGGTACTTTTAAGCGCAACATTCAAAGCAAAAGGTGTCTCATATTTCAGATTTAACGGAGCAACGATAAAAGAACCAGGCTTATTAAGTATCTCAAATCTCCGGTCCGGAGAATTATCTTCCATCTTTTTAATAAGTATCGGTTCACCTGTTTTCCAGACCCACCCTGAGACCCCTACCCCTAATTGTCTCTTTTCTCCGATCAGTTTTTCGTCGGTGGATTGCATAACTACAAGATTGGGACTTTCAACCATCATTATGGAAACATTTTTACAGTTAATTAATTGTCTGCCCTTTTCCACTATCATTTTGAAGATAAAATCCAGATCATTGGTCTGATTTATCTCATGTATGATCTGATTTAAAGTTAAAAGCTCCAAGTTTTTCTTTTCAAGTATCAGCGCTTCTCCGCAGTATTCGGCCAGTAATTTAGCGAAGGTGAAATCCTCGTTAGTGAAATGCTCCCCGTTGGTCTTATTATTTATATTTAAGACTGCAATGGTCCGGCTGTTATTATCCAGTATCGGTACTACAATCGAGGTTTTATATTTCGAGGGATCAGTTTTTTTTATATAACCGGTCAGTTTAACACTGAGTGCCGTAAGATCGTTTATAATAAGAGGTTCTTTTGATAAAGCCACATAACCCGAAATACTTTCTCCGATCTTTATTTTTGTGTTTTTTAGTATCTCGGCGGACAGAACTTTATCGGGATTCGCCGAATAGGCTGTTTTAAAAATAAGATTTTCTGATTT
>MFGS01000102.1:27179-43652 GCA_001778355.1 Candidatus Firestonebacteria bacterium RIFOXYA2_FULL_40_8 | reverse complement strand
TCTAAGGATTTACGCTAAACAAAATCATTGCATTTATATCAAAAAACTTCCTTTTTAGTGCTTAGTGCTTTGATCTTAGTCATTTGCTCTTAATTCATTTTCACTACAATACTTGAAATCACATTTGCAACCTGGTCCACTCTGTCACCCGCATTGCTTAAATGCCGGTAAATCTCACGGGTTTTAAGCATGCTGATAACATCGGTACCGCTAAAAAGGTCCTTTAAGGCATCCCGATAAACCAGCTCTATCTCGTTTTCAAGTTTTTTAGCCCGCAGAGCATGCTCGCTCGCAATTTTAGGATTTTCCTTAAGCCGCCCGACAGCGTCTTTGATCTCCAGAGTTGCTTTAACCAGTAATCCTACCATCTTTACAAGATGCTCGTTTGTCTTAATCTCCAATAGCTGCATTTCATCGACAGTACTTTTAGCATAATCAATGATATCATCTATCTCTCTCGAAAGTTCAAAAAGATCTTCCCTGTCAATCGGTGTCGCAAATGTTTTATTAAGTTCATCTATTAAAGTCCGTCTGATACCGTCAGCTTCCCGCTCCAGATCAAACACTTTCTTTAAAAGAACTTCGCTGGGCGTCTTCATATATTCCTCGAGCGCCTGTATCCCTTCCATAGTTTTAGCTGTTTGCTCTGACAGGATGCTAAAAAAATCTATTTTTTTTCTAAAAAACGACATTTTCGCGGCTCCTTTTACAGTATTACATTTTAATATACATTATCCCTTTATAAAAAACAATAGCAATAAGAGCCGAGAAAGGAACTGTTAAAACCCAGGAAAGTATGATGTCCGTTACGACTCCCCATCTTACTTTATTTACACCGACACTGCTGCCTGCACCGATAACAGAGGAAGATACAACATGTGTCGTAGAAACAGGACTGCCTATCAAAGCCGCAGAGCAAATCACCAGCGCCGAAGAAAATTGAATACCCAGGCCGTGAATAGGCTGTACTTTAAAGACCTTTGAACCAAGAGTTTTCATTATTTTCATTCCGCCTGTAAGAATACCAAGAGCCAGAGCAAGCGAACAAATTATCATGACCCAGAAGGGTATTGAAAAAGCGCTCTGCATACCGCACGTAATAAGACCTATAACAATAATACCCATGGACTTTTGAGCATCGTTGCCTCCGTGGCTAATTGCAAGAAACATAGAAGAAGGCACCTGAAGCAATTTGAAGACATTATTCATCTTTGGCGTAGCATTTCGGCTGAAATAAAAAAGCATCTTCATTACCAGGAAAGTTATCACAAAACCGAGAACAGGCGAGGTGAAAAGCACAATAAGTATTTTCAAAACTCCGGAGAATTTTATTGCGTCTATTCCTGTTGATATGACAACGGCCCCGATAATTCCGCCAAGGAGCGCATGAGAAGAGCTTGAAGGGTAACCAAGAATCTGAGTAATAATATTCCAGGTGATGGCCCCGAGCACCGCAGCATAAAGGATTTTAAGATTAATTACGGAAGGATCGACCAGTCCGCTCCCAATAGTTTTCGCCACGGCAGTTCCTATAATGAAAGGACCGATAAATTCAAAAACAGCTGCGAGAAAAAGAGCAGAATGCAGAGACATAGATCTTGATGAGACCATAGAAGCGACAATATTCCCGGAATCATTCATACCGTTAAGATAATCATACGCAATTACTATTATAATCAGGATAATTAACGCAACACTCATAAGGAAAGGCCCGGATCGGCATTAAGAACATAACCGGAGTATTCTTTTTTTAAAAACTTAAAGTAACCGGCTACGGCAATCATCGCGCCGTTATCGGTACAAAGCGGCATGGAAGGAAAGAAAATCTCAATACCTTCTCTCTTCCCCCTTTTTATAAACTCTCCCCGGATGGTAGAATTCGCCACTACACCCCCGCCAAGAACAACTCTTTTGATTTTGTATTTTGCAGCAACTGCAATCGTTTTATTTAAAAGCGCGGCGATGACCGCATCTTGAAATCCGGCGCAGAGATCGTTTGAGTCAATATTCTTGTCTGCGTTCTTACAGCTCAACACGGCAGTCTTTAACCCGGAAAAAGAAAAATCAAAACTTCCGTCTTTCATTACTGCCTCGGGAAATTTAATCCTTTTTTCCGATATTTTCGCAAGTTTTTCGACCTTCGGTCCGCCGGGATAACCAAGATCCAATAGTTTTGCCACTTTATCAAACGCTTCGCCAACCGCGTCATCCCTGGTTTTTCCGATTATAGTGTATTTCCCGAAGCCTTTAACCATTACCAGCTCAGTATGTCCTCCCGAAACAATAAGAGATAGAAAAGGAAATTCGGGTTTTCTTCCTTCCAGGAGAGTAGAGAAGATGTGTCCTTCGAGATGGTTAACCCCGATAAGGGGCTTTTTATGCACATAAGCTATTGCTTTTGCCGCTTCTATGCCTATTAATATAGAACCCACAAGTCCCGGCCCATAGGTAACTGCAACCCCGTCAATGTCTTTAAGTAGAAGCTTCGCCTGTTTTAGAGCCTCATCGACTACTATATATATGTTCTCGAGATGGCTTCTTGAGGCAAGTTCAGGAACGACACCGCCATATTCACTGTGTATTTTTATCTGTGAGGAAACAACATTTGAAAGGATTTTCTCGCCGTTTTTTACAAGGGCAACACCGGTATCGTCACAGGAGGTTTCTATCCCGAGTATTATGAACCTCTCCGAGCTTGCGCACGGAGTTTCGACGATAGGAGATTTTAGATTATTCATGCCAAATTCATCCCACGAGCTAACGCTCGGAGTTTTCTTTGGCATAACGTCATAACATCACGGTTTGCCAACGGATATTTTCTCCACGTTGCCCATAAAGGACCTTAAGGCTTCCGGAATCACGATATCCCCGTTCTCCTGCTGGTAATTCTCGATTATAGCAGCCATGGTTCTGCCCACGGCAAGGCCGGATCCGTTTAAAGTATGAACAAATTCTGATTTACCGGTAGCTTTTCTTTTAAATTTGATATTGGCTCTTCTAGCCTGAAAATCCGTGCAATTACTGCAGGAAGATATCTCCTTGTACATATTTAGGCCCGGCATCCAAACTTCGATATCGTAGGTTTTTGCGGAAGCAAAACCCATATCTCCCGTGCAAAGATGAATAACTCTATAAGGAATTCTCAGCTTCTTCAGTATTTCTTCGGCTTGAAGGAGCATACTTTCAAGCTCGGAAAAAGAACTCTCGGGATTGGTAAATTTGAAAAGTTCTACTTTATCAAACTGATGCACGCGTATCAGGCCTTTTAAATCCTTTCCGTAAGAACCAGCTTCACGTCTAAAGCAGGCGGAATAAGAAACATATTTGAACGGAAGGTCATCTTCTTTTACAACTTCATCCCTGTGCATATTAGTGAGCGGTACTTCCGCGGTAGGAATAAGATAAAGATCGTCCTCTGAACATTTATAAAGTTCATCCGCAAATTTCGGAAGCTGCCCGCTCGACTGCATGGACTTTCCGTTTACAAGATACGGAGGATAAATTTCGGTAAACCCCGCCGAGACGTGGGTATCAAGCATAAAATTAATAATCGCCCTTTCAAGTTTCGCCCCTTCTTTTTTAAGGATCACGAATCTGGAAGCGGCAATCTTTACTGCCTTTTCAAACTCCATTATTCCAAGTTGTTCTCCGACTTCCCAGTGAGGTTTAGGTTTAAAAGAATACTTCGGAATATCTCCGACGGTTCTAACCACAGGATTTGCTTTTTCATCAGCGCCCACGGGGACACTCTTATCCGGAATATTAGGAAGGACAAGCAGGGCTTCGCTTAGTTTTGCATCAACTTCCGCAAGCTTTCCATCCAGCTCCGCAATTTTTACATTGAGTTTACCAACTTCCGCCATTTCGACGGAGGCGTCCTTTTTATCGCGTTTTAGTTTACCTATTTCTTCGGATTGTTTATTCTTTGCGGATTTAATGGCTTCAACTTCCTGAATAATTTTCCGGCGGGATTCATCAATGGAAAGTATCTCTGATATGTTAGCTTTAGAATTCCTGTTTTTCAGGGCGGTCTCGACAACTTCTTTATTTTCTCTTATAAGCTTTAGATCAAGCATATTTTAGGGTTAACCCTGACTGCCTTTTGATCTTTTCTCGGGAATTTCCAGTATTTTTCCTTTTGAACTGCTCATCATCTCGCAATGACCTTCAAAAATACCGCCCTCTGCTATAACGACCGCGGGAGATTTAATATCGCCCATGACCTGTCCGCCGTCAATAACTTCAACTCTTTCTTCAGCAAATATATTCCCGATTATCTTTCCGCCGAGAATAATTATTTTAGCTTTAATATCGCCCTTTATACTGCCGTCTTTGCCGACAACAACGTCACCTTCCCCGTTTATATCGCCTTCTACTCTGCCGTCAATTCTGATAGTCGCCTTGGTGACTATATCTCCCTTTATTTCGGCTTCGGAACCAATCAGACTGTCAACTTTCCCGTATTTATCTTCTTTCATCCCGAACATAGACACCACCCTTTTAAGAGGTACGAGGTAAATACCATTTGGAAAATAGAACAATTGAGCAATAGAACACAATCGTTTGATGTTTTATCTATTGTCTATTCTCTATTGTTCGATTGCTCTATTAAATTTTGTCGAGCAAAATTTAATGGGCCCTGAAGGACTTGAACCTTCGACCAACGGATTATGAGTCCGCTGCTCTAACCAACTGAGCTAAGGGCCCCTCTTGATACATAAGCACTTACATAATGCCTAAACCTCTGATTTATCTTGCGGGACGTTTTCGGGACGCTGATTTTTCTCCAAAGTTACAACCGCTAGTCTTTTATGGTCCCCGCTTAAGTGCGAATACCTCAGAGTCATTTCTATGCTTTTATGGCCCAACAACTCTTTTACGGTTACCAAATCAACGCCGTTCATAACTAAGTGTGAGGCAAAAGTGTGCCTCAAGTCGTGGAATCTGAAGTTGTCTATTTTCGCGTCTTTTAACGCCCTGTCAAAGGTCTTTCTTCGTACTTCACGATAAGGAGTTCCGTCCTTATGGCAAAACACGTATTCGCTCTGAATATTACTATCTATTATCACATCTCTAAGCGCCTTTGTCAATATATTATTGAGTGGAATGACTCTGAGCATGCCGCTTTTTGCATTTTCTGACCGCACGGTGATAGTTCCTTGTTTAAAATCAACGTCGGTTCGTTTTAACTTAAGTATTTCCCCCCTGCGCATTCCTGTATTCACAGCAGTGATTATGATTGGAAGCAAAGCAGGATCACACTTGCTGTATAGCATGATGATTTCCTCCGACTTTAAATATCTTATATTACGTTCTTCTTCCTTGAACAGCTTTACGGTCTTCATCGGGTTCTGTTTGATATAACCCGAGGCAACAGCTTTATTCAGCAAGTGGCGCAGGCAACAAAGTTCCCGGTTTGCGGTACTTTTCATCACCAATGACGCACGCTTAATTTTATACTCCTCAATCATTTCTGGGTAGATGTTATACAGATACTTCGTTCCGAACTCCGCGCACAAATATTTTAGACTCAACACATCTCTGGTGTATGATCGTTTATTATTACGGGAAAACTCCAGGTATTGTTTGGCAGCATCAGAAAAAAGTACTTTCTGCTCCTTCCTTATGTCGAAAAATCTTTTCTCTATGGACTCTACGCGCATCTTGCTTGCTACGTCATCCGCCTCTTTCCTGTTTTCACTGACAGCAAGGGTTACGACATCTCCTTTGTCATTCCTGTACTGGATATACCACTTCTTGCTTTGGTACTTTGTCCCATCACGCTTATATAGGGTCTTCTTGAATATGCGCATTGATTATGCTCCCCTTCTTAGATCACGAGCTTCTACGGAGTTAGTAGCAATCCACTGAACCAGCTTTTCCTTGTCAAAAAGAAGTTTACGGTTAATGCGAACAACCGGGATTAACTTACGACAGCACATATTGTACAGGCTGCCTTTAGGCAGACCTATAAACACAGAGGCCTCCGATAGGTCTAAGAGTCGCTTTTCTGGCATCTTAACTTGATTAGCCTGCATGCCAAGCTTATCATCGATTCGCTGCAAGACCTCTATAACCTCGACCAGTTTGTCCGGTGGTTTAAAACCTATCTTCATAGCCTAGCTCCTAATATTAAAATACGGTAGCCGTGTTTATAAGCAAACTAATTATCGCCTTATCCCCTTTTTAACAAACATATGTTCTATCATTGCCCTTATCCGGAGAGTATTATGTGCCAGCCAAGTTAAATCATCAACGCTTATATCGGTTTGCCCACTACCGTAATAATTCTCCATCTCTGCCTTAAGTTCTGACACCAAACTCTTAATATTTTCAACTGACTTTTTGCTGTCAGAAGGTCCTGCTCCTGTGACGTTCAAGAGTCGGTTTACATATTCGAGCGCGTCATCGGTTTTCAGCTTGGACCTTATTATTTCCTGAGCTGCCACATATTGTTGAGAAATGGAAAGCTTTGAGATAGCACGAGCAAACGTCTGTTTTAATTCTCCGGACTTAATGAGCTGCTGCACCTCCGGAGCTAAGCGCTCGGCGATCGTTAACAAGTGGCTGACCCAGCGAGGTTCTTTCCCCAGTCTTGTAGCTATTTCTTCCTGATCCCAACCGTAGGTATCCTTAAGCTTTTTAAGCGCAAAAGCGATTTCGACAGGCTGCAGAACGGCGTTCTGAACATTGTCGCCCAAAGCCATTACATCAACTAATTCTTCAGAGATATTTTCATATACAATGGCATGTACGGTCGGTATTTCCAGATTCCTCAGGGCTTTTAGCCTATTCTCTCCGGCAATAAGATATAGGGCCCCATCCTCTTTCTTTTGTAGTATAAGAGGGTTTCTCAATCCTTCTGCCTTTATACTATCGGAAAGCTCCATGATGTGTTTTCCCGAACATTCTTGCCTAGGATTACGTCCAGCAAGTATTTTTATCTCCCTTACAGCTACAATCTGATGGCTCTTTACTATATTCATTTGTCCTCCCCGCAAATAGGTATTATCCCATTTGACATTTCGATTATATTCTTTAATACATCATCGGACATTTGCATCTGCATCGCCTTGCATTTTGTCCTTACACTCCTCCCGAACAGAAACGTTATTATCAGACCGGTTCCCCGAAATCTAAAAAATGATCTTCGGTTAATGTCTCTCCCGTTTCTTCTTGTTTGTTTATCTGGTTCTGGCTATCGTCTTTGTTCGGTGTAGTCCCAGCAGAATGATCAACCGGCAAAAGAAGCGCAAGTCTTTCAAAATCTATTTTGAGACACGTCACCTGACGTTTGTTATCATTCTTTTCTATTTGACCGATTCTCGGCCTTATTGCATGCTTATGGAGCTTTAGATGACGTATTTTCCGGCCTACTTGATCTACGGTCCAGTCTAAATACTTCTCATCCCTTCCAGCAAGGAAATTACGGACTTTATCGAGTCGGTAGTATTCACGCCTAAAGGGAGTCATACCCTTGAGACATTCTGCCAGCAGTTCGACGAAGTCCGGTGTCGGATCATCCATAAGTGCTTCCGCTTTACGCCTGTCGTTATGATCGATGCCGAACTGTAATATCGTCTTATAAAAATCATTTCCAGGGTAGTATTTATCAACGACAAGAGCTACGGATAACAACGGGGCAAATATTTCCTCAGTCCTGCCGTATCCCAGTTCGTCAACCCGCAACGATTTATATGTGCTCCGTATTTCTTCCCTGTAACTCCGAATAAACTGCGTGATCTCCCTGCGTATTGGTTCTGCTTCCTGTCTCCACGTTTTTGTATCGATCTTTTCTTTTCTTTCTTGTGTCATATGGGAATAAATTGTCATACAACGACTTTCAAAAGCCACATCATTGAATGGGTAGTAAACAACCAGAGCCATAACGGCAAAAAGCTTATAAGCGATAACTTCCCATTTTCCCTTCCCACTTATTTTCATTTTACCGCCGTCACTGCGATACCCGGCTCGAAGAATGGTCAGTATACCTTTGTCGAATTTAACATCTGCTTCGTCGAAAATAAAAACACGGTCATTATCCATATTTATTAATCTTCGCAATGAAGCTTTAGTTACCTCCACGGGAACATCGTATCTTGTAACTAAACCAGCGATAAACCTCCCTACCGCAGATTTTCCGGATTCAGGGGACCCTTCAATTTTCAAGCGAATGCTGACCGGAAATATCTTAAAAACCTCCGCATACAAAATCCAAACGAGCAAAACCTTCCGGTACGCATCTTTCTGCAGGAACAGGTACCTATCTTCCGCATCTAGTATTTTCTTTACAAAATTATCATCGTTCATTTTAACCTCCCGGGTTTAACCCTATGTGACTATATTGTTACTTAATATCCCCTGCCTCGACGTTTTAAATAATCCAGCGAATAAAAGAACAACGGAGACAGCTTAATAAATATCGTTTCCCTACCCAAGATGCCTTTGAGCAGAACCTTGTAATTTGTAAACTTCTGGAAAGCTAGTTCTAGAAGGTAGCGAGCATCTGGGCTTAGCAGCAGTCCGTTAAAATACTTAATATTAACGAATGCTTCGGCACCGATTGACATCTCCATGTGACTGAACTTCTTGTAATGCATCCGGTAGTAGTAGTAAAACCAGAGCAACAACATGGTCTCCAGTGGCGATAGGGCATCGTATATGCTAAAAATGTGCTTAGACATCAAGACAAAATAGTTTTGCCCCTTAAGGCAACCGTCTGTCACATTCAATGTAACCGATAATCCACCATCAGCGCACGGGTCAATCCCGATAAGCTCACCCGAGAAAATCTCTTCTTTGTTATCGGGATAGTCATAGAGGTCTTTCTGCAGAACGAAGCGGTTAAACTTGTATTCTATTTGCTTTTCGCAAAGTTCCTTAAGTTTATCCGATCCAATTTCGATTACCTGCTCCTCCGACAGGGTGAAGTTACTTCCACTACCATATTGGCGCCAAATCCAGTATAGCTTCATTAGCGCCAGCAGTGCGGCCTCGCTAATCCTTCCTTCCTCTGTTTGCCCGCCTGTAAAGTTAACGAACCCTGGTGTATTCCCGACAAGATGCATCGGAACCGAATAAAAGCTCAATTTTCTTTCCCGCATATCCTCTTTGGTTTTCATAGACCCTCCCGTTTATTATTATATAGAAGGGAGCCTCAGTTAAGTGGAGGCTCCCCCGGACTCCTACATCGGATACTGCTGAAGCTTTTCTGGCCAGGCAATACTGTTCTTTAAAAACACCGGAATACCCTTGGCGGTGGCAGATTTAATAATGTTTCTCACCCATCCCATTTCTGGGCTTACTGCCTGTTTTCCCGTCATTGCCCCGACAATTATCCAGTTAATGCCGTCCAATGGAACAGTCGTCATATCGCTCAGCAGGGGCTCAAAAGAAATAAAGCGCACTTTAGCCTCAGCCAATTTCAACAAACCTGACCGTCCAGCATTTTCACAGTGGTCTATTGTAGTGCCGATCCAAGAATTATCTGGGAATTTGAAATCCTGTAGCCTTACCGGATTCTTCGTTAAGAACTGGAATGTATGCTGCGGACATTTTCGAACAACATTTAGCACGTCATTGATGATATTTTCATCAACCCAACCCCCAAATTGATCACACACGCTTCCTGTGAATATTTTGGATGGCTTTTTACGTCTTATCGGGTCTTCCAACCTCTCTCTGAAATACTCAGGCTCACTAAAATCGTCCAGCCAATGAAATCTATGGTTCAAAACGTTAGCATAGCAGTAGGAACAGCCATACTTGCATCCGACAAGCGGGTTCCATGTAAAATTGCACCACTCGATTTTTGTCCTGTTCATATAGCCTCCCTTTTACTTGAATTCTCAGCGACTTGCTCTATATGCTCGCTTACCAGCTCTTTGCGTTTTTGATAGATTTTCTTGATAGTGCATACAACCCCCTGTCTGCTTAGAAACAATAACCGTCTTCCTTCAGTAAGTCTTTGCATTCCGTTGTGTTCTGTAATAAAATGAGCAACTCCACTCGCTATGGATCTTTCGTACGGGAACACTTTTGCCTTGAATATCTGTGGGTACTTTCTAATAACATCAATGCTAAAAACAGCTGATTTACAACCAAAGCCTTGTGTGGCTTTCTCTAAAGTAGCGCAGAAATGCCAGTATGCATCCTCCTTCTTTTCTAAAAACATTCTGAAGTCCGAGAATAGCTTAACACCTACAAATAGACCTTTTGCGTTCTTGGTTACAACAACAATTGCACAGAACTTAAAACACCCTCCATGCTCTTTTAATCCTAAATAAGAATTAGTAACAAGGTAGGTTTCAGAATTAGCCGAGCGTTTAACTCGGTTTAAACAATAATCATCAATTTCTTCGAGGCAATCCTCCTTAAATCCCTTCCAATCTTCGGCACAGCATAATACTCCTGCTGAGCCTTCCGTCAACTTACCGCAACCACAAGCTCCAAACAGTTCTTTTACTTTCATATTATTCTTCATGACATTTCTCCTCGGGGGACCTTTTAAGGCCCCCATTTTTGAATTCCCAAAGCTATGCTCTGGGTGCTTCTACGACCTCGCTCCCATCCGCTTTCTTAACTATTTCAAAATCCTCATCCGGCATACCATTTTCCAGCATGTACTTTTGCATACGCTCCAGTGTTATGTGCGTGAAAGCATTGAACCTTAGCGCATCATCTGTTTTACATGCCTCGAGATCTTCTTCATCCGGAACCATATGGTAGTAATCATAGAAAGCCTTCATGGAAGCAAGAAGGGATCCCTTAATGAAGTTCTTTTGCTGAGGAACATACACCTGCAGGTACTCACCGTACAAATCCCAGAGTGCCCGCCATTCTTTCCTTTTGAAGTTTTTAAACGCCATGATATATCACCTGCCTTATGCACATAGATTTAATTACAGTGCATCTATGAACTATAAAGGGCAGGAAGCTGGGGACAACACAGGAATGAATTGAACGTGGGAGTGGTTAAATGCTTATTCGGGGTTATATCTTCTATCGAATTCCTTGAGGTATGCTTCTATATTCCTTTTCAAATAGTACCGATTGTTATGCTTATCTCTTGGGGGTATTAAATCCTTGTCTAACTTTTTAGACTGAGCAGATTTTTCAAGCCTTTCAATCATTTTGTCTGCCGTATCCACATCCAGACTATACTTTTCAGCTAAAACTTTTGATAGCTGGCCCTTCGTCATGCAGTCTTTGATTATCTTATGCCTTTTCCCATCCTGCCTTTGATTTATTAGTTTCTGTATCTTCTGGGTATCTTCCTGCCGATAAACGTAACCATAATACTTCGTTCCATCGGCTCTTCTGCCATCTTCAATCTTCCAAATTAAGTTGCAATCACCCTTTCGGGAATAATCCTTTAAGGTTCCTTCGTCAACGCCCAATAATTCAGAGCCATATCTGATAGGCAATAATCTTTCACCTTTATAGTAGATAAAATCATCCCTATGAACTTTAGTTTCAGACCCAATCGTGTATTTCGTATTGAATTTTCCTGTATCATCCGTAAATTTACTTAATAGCAGGGGCGTCATATGATCTTTGGTTGTGCCAAGATATTTTGGCTTTTGTTTTCTAATTCTGTCAGACTCCGGCTTAACAAATTTCAATATGAATTCTTCATCATACCCGAAGTATTTGTTATCCTTCCATTTCCATCGTTTTATGTTCTTCAGAAAAGATAATGCCACCTCTTGGAGGAAATCTTCGAGTGAATCATAATTGGAGTTTTGATCGCTTTTGCTTATGCGCTTTTTAGCGTATAGCTTGAATTTGTCTACAACACGGGCTTTGTATTTGCCGGAGTAATTAATATTCTTCAATAACCCGTACAGCATGTAATACGAGTCAATCATTTTCTGCATCGCTTCGCATAATTTTATTGCTTCCGGGTTGTCTTTGACTTCTTTGTTTTGCAATAACCCAGTTATTTCCCTTTGATAAGCTCTTAAATCATAGCCGGGAGAAGCCAAGACTGCAGCACACTTACACGAGTATCTATTCTTTCTGCGACCATACTCGATAATGCCAACAAGAGATTTTACATTAAGATATAAAACCTTCTGTAGCTTCTTTCTGAAATCCTCCAAGTGCTTAATATTTAATCCCATAGCCGTTACCTCTACCGAAAATTGTATATCAATATGTAGTTTTTGTCGAGAAAAATCTTAGGTATTCTGACATGGGGAGATGTTCCAAGGCTTATATTCCGTAATAAGCTACACATGTTACACAAGCTGCACAACACTGACCATATTACTTATATGTAACTTATAGAAGCATGTCCAAAAGTCGTTTATTTTGTCTTGCGCATCTTATAAACTGCAAGGCGTTTTGTCCAGTTCCCTTTGAGAACTTTTTCTGTTCCTTTAAATTCGAGCTTTCCGTGTTTTGTTAACCTACCGTGTTTTGTTAGATATTTTAACCTTGGTCCTAAATACATAGAAACTGAATATCCCCCTACTGCACCACCTTCACCTTTTGTCCCACGATATTGCTGCTTTAACTTTCTCCATAAATTAGGATACTTATGCTGGAATGCATCTATTATGTCACCTGAATTCATGGTCTTCTTTCCGACAATCTTGTACAAAGCCTCATCAACCTCTGGATATCTCATATTCCACCTCCCATATTGAAATTTAAAGCTGTATAAATATTAGCACACTGAGGAGATAAAATAAATGGGAATATTAAGTGTTGTTCTAGTTACACAAGCTGCACGACGCTCCTATATAACATACAGTAACTTATAGTTGACCATCTTGTCCGTCAGGCTCCGAACCCCATAATTTCCACTTCAATGAAAAACCTATTAAAACAATCCTCTGCTTCACTCGTCAACCTTTTACTGAATACATCAGTCCTCAGTGATTTCTTTTATATCGATGAAATCCTTCGGCGGCTCAACACTTCCAATAGGTGTCTTTGAAATTTCTATGCCTACCAATCCCTGATCCAAAAGCTTGTTAATAATATTAGTCCGATCGGTGTCTGTTCGCGCTTTAATAAATTGCTTAGTATCGATGTTCCCTGCTCGAGGGAAATGCCGTTTTATTATAGACAGCCTCTTTTCAAGATTATCAAGGCTCTTATTCTCATTATCAAGACACGTATTCTTGTAATCCTGGATCCATTTGGCAACTTTTGGTAAGAGAATCAAAGAGAGCAATATCAAAGGTTTAAGCTCTGCCACAAACTTCCATTCGGCAGAACCCCGCTTGATCTCGTATAAATAAATCGGTCCAAGTTTATTATACTCGGAATCAGGGAGGCATTCCTTCTTCAAGTCATGAAATAAAGACTTAATGGTCTTATAAACGGCTTCGTGGTTAAATAATGGCAAGTTTGACGAGGCGTTAAACTTAAGGCAAAGCATATACGTTTCAGTACTTTTAAATTTCTCAATATAGGCTTGTCCCTTGTCATAATTATCCCAAATTCTTTCCGAGTTTATTCCTTCCCCAATCCAGTATTCAAAATGATTCATATCTTTTCTCTGTGCCTCCAACACTTAAAATAAGGTGCCTTCCACTCTGTCTTTGGTAAGTCGGACATAGTTAAAGATCTCAATAATTGAAGCGCCTTTATCTCGCAGCTCATAAAAAGTATTCTCTCCCAAAAGAACGTATTCCCAAGCTCGACCCATCCTATCCTCTGGCTTCAACTGATTTATTCGGTTCACCCAATCCAGCGTAGCTATCTGTTTGAGTTTAACATTCTGCTGACTCATATTGGTTTCTGCCTTAGTTTCAACAATGAACAGTTTGTCTTTAGTCTTAACTACAAAATCTGGTGAATATGATCCCAACATACTGTCGGTCCTAACATAACTTATCCTGGCAAAATCATGGTAGTTCTCGTTGACCTTAACAAAAGCTTCTACCAATGAGTCAGAATCGCAGAATTCCATAAAGCTTTTCTCCAGCAATCCCTTATTCGAAGGATAGGCTTGCTTCTCGTATATAGTCTTAGTGATATTGAGACAGTAATTCTCTCTCATCTTGAGAACAGACACTCTGGAGAAATAGTTCTTTACTACGACGGCTTCCGAAATATCAATGTTGTTTTGGAGCTCGTAAATTGCCTTGCTGATCTCTTTGATAATGTGGTCAACGATACCGCTTTGGGTAAGAAGCAAGATTCGCCAATTGTTATCTGCAAAAGGGTTAAATTCTTGGTTGAAAAGCTTTGTGCGAATAAAATTGTCCAAGGCTCTAGCTATTTCAACTTGATTGATCTGCATAACAGGAAACTCTTTCTGCTTTCTTGCACTTACTTTTGCTATAACCGAAGAAGCAGACTCAACCAACTTGCCGAGAAATTCATTATAGCTCTTGGAGTTAAAAACATCTGAACGGACTTCATAGTCTCCGAACCTGGTTTTGACTGTAATTTCTTCGGAGTAAAACTTATCTCCGCCGCTCGGCGTCATCTTCTTTAACTGCTCCAAACTGAAATCAAACGCTTTCATCTTATCTATTGATATTGCTACAGGAACAAGTGTTTCCTCTCTATCCATAAGGATTACAGGAAAGAACAAATCATATTCCTGATAGTTGGATTTTAGCCCAACATTGATGATATCGCCCAAAACATCGACCTTGCTTTCAGGCCCTTCTTCTTCAATAATGACATCTTTAATCAGGTCATCATAAAATTCCAAGAAGGCAGGGTGTTCAATGATACTCAAAATATCCATGTAGGTCTTAGGCTCTTTCTTCTTCTTAAGCAATAGCTCTCTGTTCTCGTCCTTTATCTCTTTATATTCCGGTTCACGCCACATCAATCGAAGCCCCCTGCCAACTGTCTGTTCAAGAAGAATTGGGGCTTGAGATGAGCGAAGAGGTACTATCACACAAATGTTGTTTACATCAAAACCTTCCCTTAGCATTAACACCGAAACAATAACTTTTGGTGTTGAATGTTTATCCATGTCAAAAAGCTTCTGCTTTAAAACCTGCCATTCATCTGGCGGTATAGAGCCCTTCTTATCCGAATCGATCTGAACAACATCATCAGCATTTAATCCTTCATTCTGCACAAGATATTCAATGACCTTTGGTGACACCTTTGTATCCTCGCAGATAACAAACATTTTAGGGTATTTATTCGAGATGCCTTCTTTATCTTTAGTCAATGCCACAAAATGCTCTTCGAGTTTTCTTAACTTAGCTAAACCAGCTCTTAACATAACTTTCTGGCCAGCGGATAAACCAACTACCTCTCTGCCGTTTCTTTCAGCCTTAAAATCAAGAGGCAAAGTCGCAATCTCTTTTCTGCGGTCTAAAGCTATAGCTTTTACTAATCCTTGATGTATTGCTGTTCTTAAATCAAAATCTACGATGATGTGCGGAAAATAGTGCTTGGTTCTCTTTTGACCACTCCCAGTTACATCATAGGGTGTCGCTGAAAAATCAATTTGTATGAAACTGCTCCCTTTCGTTTCAGCTATGTATTTAAGACTTTTCTGCCACTCGACTTCCTTTATCTCTCCATAGGTTTTATTCTCATGAATATGATGAGCTTCATCATTGATGACAACCAGATTCTTTTGCTTTCTCAAGAATTCTATTTCATTGCCACGAAAATACTGATTATCTAAGGTGTTAAGGGAATGTCCGGCTGTCGTCCCAGGTGTTATAGGGAGTATCTCAGCAACAGCCTGCGTAGGATTTTCTAGAGCAGAATACTGCTTTTCATCTACCTCTTCCACACCAGACAATAGATGCCAATTAGTTATAGCGATAAAACCATCACCGGTAACCTTTCTGCCAATTTCTTCTTTATTACAAACGTTCCCTTGAATAAATCCAAATACCTCGTCCTGGTAAATTGGTGGGATAAACAACGATTCGTACTCCTTAAAGTCTGATCTGCCGAAATCTCGTTTTCCCTCTTTATCCTCTTTCCCCAGAAAAGCATTCAAAAGCCTCTCGTAGATTATTAAACCGGGAGCAACCAATAAAAAATTCTTTGAAAATCTGCCCGAGTCTGACTGTTCATGCTTAGCATTAAGGTATTGCCAAATAAGTAGGGCTTCAATTACCCAGGTCTTTCCTGTACCAGTAGCCATTTTAATTGCATACTTAGGATGTTGATACTTGCTCTTTTTCAAGTCAAGCAAATCCATTTGGGCTAATAGCTCCTCTTTAACAGCCATGTAGGTATCAAACACGGTGGAGGTTTTCAGAATCTCATGGACATAAATAGCATTTAAAATAGCTTGTTTCTGCCCTAAATGAAAATTGAAATTGCGGTTCTCACAAAATATATCTTCAAACCAAAACCTTAACAAGTCTCTGGTTATAGGGGTTAGCTTGTCTTGAAAACTACCGGATTCAAACTCTGATTTGACTTTCTCAGAAAGGACTTTAGCAAATACCAATGGAATATCTCTAGTTCCAATATTTATAGGTGTAGGCATGTTACTTTACCTCAGCTATTACTGCACTTTCG
>MFGS01000102.1:213-27156 GCA_001778355.1 Candidatus Firestonebacteria bacterium RIFOXYA2_FULL_40_8 | reverse complement strand
AATGCACACTTTTCTTCTAGTCTTTTTAGGTACAGTCAGTATAGCTTTTCTGACTACTTTTAAAGGATCACTATCACTCTCAACATTTTCACGATAGTCTTGCCACTTACTCCTAAATATCTGGCCATCATAATCAGGATCAATACTCCAATACTCTATTAAAGATAACGGATCTTTCTCTAGGACCTGTTGAACCTTTACCCTATCTTCTTCAACCAAAGGTAATGCATCGGGTGAAAGCAAAACATAATTATCAAGCTCAACATGGATTTCCTCTTCATCTTTGCTTGATTCTTTACTTTTCAAAGGCTTAATAGTCAAATACTGCAAGGATGAAAACTTTATCTTGCCACTTTTTACAAGCTTATCATAAGATGACTTTGTCTTTAATCGATCTAATAAATCAGGAGGTATTACCAAAACTTCAAGCTTGGGATCGTTCAAGCTCATAATAACCTGTCCAATATCTGTGACAAAATTCCATCCCAAAACAATCACCTTTTCCCATCCACCCATAAAACTGCCCCTTAACGATTGCGCTTTCTTCAAAGTATTTAAGCCGGTAAGTTTTGATGGAGAATCAACAAACACTATTGTTCTGCTCTGTTTGATGTAGCCAATATTACCTTGCGGAACATCTGAAAGATTAAAAGGAATTGCTCCATAGAGGTTTAGGACTACGTGTGCCAAATCACTGATTCTTCTAAACTCGCTTTTCTCGAACTGCTCCTTTTGATAATCACCTATGGATTGATAAAGGAAGGGCTTAGAATCTTGATCAATAAGGCGTTTTCGCATTATCATACATGCTGGTTTACCTAAATCTGACATTATCCATTTCCGCTCAAGCTCTTCGGAAACTGCACCGGTTGTTCCAGAACCAGCAAAAAAATCTGCTATTATTGATTCTTTATCTGAGGATGAGGTAATAATCCGCTTTAATAAACCTGCAGGCTTTTGTGTGGCATAATCAAGAGACTCGCCATGCCAGGAATTTAATGGACCAACTTCTTCATCATCCCATATATCATGGATCGGTTTGCCTTTTCCGTCCCACTCATCCAGGTATTTCTTCAACCGAGGAAATCCATTCTTTGTAAATGTAATTCTCTCTTCCTTGAAAGCCTTATCTATTCTCTCCTGGCTCCAAATCCAATGCATCCCATCTGGGGGTGGTATAATCTTATCCCCAAATTTTCGAGCAGGTCCTTGTCCTTGTTGGGTTAGACTTAAAGACTGGAATTTCCGACCTTTCTCATCAACTTTATCATAATACTTCTCGATATAATTATCATCGGCTTTGAGATACTGCTGATTCCAGATTGGCTCTTGGGTTTTACTGTAGAACAAAATACTTTCATGAATCTTACCGAATGACAATGCTTGAGCCTTTGAAGTATATGTTCTCTTCCAAATCAACTCATTCTGAAAATTGTCTTTTCCAAATATGTCATCAAGTATGACCTTAACATAGTGGCCGACATGCCAATCTAAGTGCACGTAAATCGAACCTTTGCTTGACAACAATTCTTTCATCAGAACCAAACGAGGATAAATCATTTTCAAATATGAAATTGTTCCATCCTTCCAAGTATCAGAATAGGCAAATTGCTCAATAACAGTCGGTTTCTGCTCAACATTACCAAAAGGTAACTTTATCTTTGTTCTATAATCAGCTTTAGAATCAAATGGTGGGTCAATATAAATTAAATCGATCTTCCCTCTCATTGATGCCAGACCTTGAAATTCATTCCCTGCTAGTAGTGCCTCCATAACCAAGAGGTTATCGCCATAAATCAGCCTGTTATTCCAGTCAGATTTAATATCCTGCTTTACCGAACCTTTGTATAGTCCTGAGGTTTCCTTGGAGGGTAAAACATGTTCATTAGTTTGTAAGACTATCCGTTCATTACTGGACAGTCTTTCCATTATTTGTTCTACTTCCTTCTTCCCTTCTGCAACTATTTCAGGCAACTCGTTTATTAATGAATCGGGCATTTGACTCCCCCATGATTATCTTCAAAAGATCAATACAATTTTAGCACTCTTAACTGGGAAATTCAAACGAAAACGCTCCTATGTCTTAGTTTGTGCAAGATAGCTGCACATGATGCACAAGGTGCACATAAAATTCCTATGTAACATATAGTTACTTAACTGCATCGGCTTTTGCTTGAAATTCAAGTTATAAATCTGTAAAATTGTACTTATGGTGCCTACAAGAAAATATGAGCTTTATCATGACGAAAGCAAAGAAGGCGGTTTTCATCATGGAATTTTGTTTATCCCTGAAGACAAACGAGATAAAATCATTCAATGCCTTAAACTAATCCGAACAGCACACAAAGTGAATAAAGACATTAACATTAAGTATGCAGGTTGCTTTGGCAAGAAAAAGATAGGCCCTATGGTTAGGAGCAATCTAGCTTTATTCTCTCATGCCATTCAAAGCAAATGTAAGAGCACGCCCCTGTATAATATTACAGAACGAGAAAAGCATACCGGAGAGTTTAAATGCTTTCATGAACTCACCGATAGTTTTGATTGCAGATTTGGATTGCTTCGAATAGAAGATAATTTTAAGGGGTTTGGTTCTAAGACATATAAAGAGAAGGTTGAGCTAACAATGAAGTTTCTTGTTAAAGGATGTTGCCATGCGATGTTTGACGAAAATCATCCTATTGAGATCGTTAAAGCATATTTTGACGGGGATGAACATCATGGAGATGATATTGATATAAATGCAATCTTTAAGACCGACTTCAGAAAATACATCATGATTTCAGACAAACTCAAGGTTGATTCAAGGCATATTAAGCAGAGGAAAGATGACACATTATTGGTAATGAACCTTATTGACAACGTAGTTGGTGGATTTAGGTCTCTACTTAATAGGGAATCTGACAAAACGAATATCTTAGCTCCGCTAAAAGAAATTTACCAGAGGATATCCCAGAAGAAAATCTTCGCAAATAAAAACGGTCGCTGGTATAAATCCATATGCTTCTCTGAACTTATCGTTGAAAATGGCAATATAGAATTCGTAAATATCTGCAGGGATAAAACTCAGCTCAAGCTATTATGAACTTCAAAGAGAACTCGTTTATTAGAAAGTACATAGCAATAACACTCGGGCAGGATTTATTAAAGGGAAATACCTTGATCTTCGTAGAAGCTACACAAGACCGCAGGTAACATACAAGTAACTTATCCATAGCTTTATAAAACTATTTACAATCCTTCGGATTATCCAACAAAGGATTTGTTTTAGAATGTGCTGTACCAATAGCATGAATGCAATCTCGATTTTCATTATAGCACTCATTATAAAATGGACATTCAATCCTCGGATCAGGAATTACCTCACTGTCTCCACCAATACCATCAACATATTCGAGCTTTTGAATCATAAGGACTTCTCTTTTGGTAAGGCAACAGTACTTCCTAATTTCCCTGTAAGAATATCTCATTTTCCCTCCTTTTTCCTGCCTCTAACACGGTGAGGCAATACTCAACTAATTTGTTATAGTAAGATTTCAAAGCCAGTCTGGAGTGCTTTCAGGTTTACCAATAAAAAATGGGTTCTCGCTATGAGGTCTTTTGTCTATTGGTAATTCTTTGAAAGTTATACGCGCTGGAATATTAACCGCTTCTCCCATAACTATAGCCTGTCTTGGCCCCAAACTGGGCAATAATTTTAGTGCATCTTCGTCTATGACAGAAACTGCACTTCTAACAATACCTCTATCTATAGGATTCACCAGTCTATGTACAATTAATGTATTGCATTGTGAGAGGGCTGTTTCAGAAAGTTCTCCTGGTCTCTGTGATGCAATGACAATACCTAGCCCATATTTCCTTCCTTCCTTTGCAATCTTCTCAAATGGCATATTTATGTTCTCTGCATCAGGAATTATGCGCGGTAAATAATTATGGGCTTCCTCAAGAACAAGTATAAAGGGATACTCTCTACGCTTATCTGGCACAAGATGTTGAAAGAAAGAAAAAACTACCCTTCCAATAAAACTTGTTACTGTCTGGAGCAACTCCATAGACAAAAAACTTAAGTCGAGGATGGTTAAATCATACTTTCGTGTTATTCCTCCTGATTGATCTCTTTCTATCCCAAGCAAAATATCTTGAATACCTGGAAGTGTAATTCCACAATCAGTGCTAGGAAAAATAACTCCATAACTCGGCTCGTCAATAATAGATCTGATTCTTTCAATAAGAGTAGACATGTTTTCAGCATGCCTTGCATCCCTATAGTAATTGTTCGAATACTTAATCCCAAAATCAAGTACTAACTTATCAATACTATGCACATTAAAAATCTTGCTAAAATCATTGACTTCTGGTACTGAACTTCGATTAGCTACATCATAGAGACTTCTTATTCCATTATAGCTTGTTTTAAGTTCAGCTTGCGTAGGATCTATATCGGGGCACGAATTCGTATAATCTTGCTTCCATCTCAAATATCTAATAGCATTTCTTAAAACTGGTTTTTGAGTTTGGGCTGAGGGTGTAAAAAGCTGACACATTTCAACAAAGCTAAACAACCAATATGGAATAGTCAAGCAATTGCTCTCACCGGCTTCCTTTTTCTTTACACAAAGAACATTTACACGCTCATTATCCTTGAATGCAGATGCATATTCGCCATTTATATCTAATATCAAAAACCCGGTTTTATTTAGATAATCATCTGCATCAGAAACCTTACTTTTCTTAGCTAGAATTTCGTGAATTATGGATGCTACAGTGCAGCTCTTTCCTGCTCCAGTACATCCTAAAATCGCCAAATGCTTCCCGAACATCTTGTTTATATCAAAATAAACCGGCGTCACCTCTTCACTTCCTAATGAAGCTATATTTAAAAATCTATCTGAGTCAACGAATGAGAATATAGAAGAGAGCTCTTCCTTAGTGATAAACCAAACAGGCGATTCAATTGTAGGATAATTATTAATACCTCTTTCAAACTCTAACGATGTTTGGCCTTTCTTATCTTTACCTTGAATCTTTAAGGTACCTACCAAAGTAAAATCAAGCAGACGCCAAGCCTCAGGAAGAATTGATTCTATCTTCTGTCGATTTACTAAGTGTTCATGCTCTTCAACACGAAGTGTTGTAATTAACCCCACTAAACGATCTGCTCCAACCGGGATAATTACGTAAGAACCAATTCTTGCAATTTCAAAGATTCCTTTAAAATGGGTCTGTACTAGAGCTTCTTTCCCTTCCAATAAGTAAGCGGTAGCCTTTTCCCCGTCAATATTAAATATTCGTGCAAATTCCCTGCTTGTTCCTTTCAACATCATTGTCTCCCGGTAACATCCAATGTCTTACGAATTTGCTCAAGAGGATCTTCTTCATCAACTTCTGGTAATACTTCTGTTATAGTTCTCTGCCATTTAGCATCCTCACCACCAACAAACATTATTCTTGCATCTTCTGCTGAAATCAGCTTGTTAACAAAATGTTCCTTCGGGTAGTTAGATAGACTAAACTTACCTTCCTCTTTTTTTAATTCAGGCAAGAAAGAAACCATTGTCAAACTAGGTTGTGATAATCCCTGCCTAATAATAGAATTGATATGTTCATCATTAAACCCATAGCCTATAGTAATAATTGCCGTCTGAGTTCTTGTTAGAAAAGCTCCAAACCTTCTCAACATTTCCGAATAAGGGAAACCTGTAGATTCACCATACTTATTACAAGTAGGGTAAATCATAATAGGTGCTATTTCGTCACTATCCATCTGTCGAGCAACTTCACTAAAGCTTAGTTCCTTGATACAAAAAGGGTTATGTGAATCATCGGCCCCTATCCAAGTTAATGATCCATGTAATTTAAAAAGCTGAACTACTTTATCATAAAAATGCGTCCTTTTCCTTTCCCCAACTTCAACTCGATGTAAATCCAAATCAAATACCTCGGGATAAAAGACACGTTCTGTTACGCCATGAAAACCATTCAGATATGTTATACCTAATTGATCACAAGCCTTTTCTGGAAGAAGATCATAATTAGAAGTAAAAACTGCCAACCTTGATTGATTAACACGTCTATGCGCCAGTACTTTCTTAAAGAAAAGCTTATGAACATCCAACTTATCCAACTTATCTTCGGTCGGTAACGAACACAACTCAAACACTTTCTTTCGGTAAATATTTAAAGCACTTCTTATTTGTACAGATTTGATATTATACTTCGATCTGCTCTTAGAAAAACTGGTCTTAAAACCTTTCTCTTCCATGGTAGATACATGCTGAAGATTAACTAAGTATGAAATAAATCGTTCCAAATCTACGGTCTTCCCATCAGATAAAACATGCATTTTCTTAAGTGCTTCAAAAAATGGCTTAGCCTTAACAAAACATTTCTCAATTTCTGGTAAAATTTCTTTACCCAGCTCAGACATATTTCGGCCACCAGCTTCACAAGAAGCACCCGAACCTAATAAAAAACATAAATTATCAACCTCAAGCAGCTTCCTGATATATCGTTTTAGATCCTTCATATCGCTTATAGATTGATTTCCGTGAATACATATTATTTCATTTCCCATACCCACCTCTCTTTGATAATGAAACCAACTTGACGATTTATTATTCTAGCTATTCTAATTATAACAGATAACACTTGAAGCATAAAGCAGAAACTGAAAAATGAATCACGAGGAGGAATGATTGTTAGTGAATTAGCTGCACAAGCTACACATGCTACACAAAGCTATTGGTTACGTATATGTTACTTATGGAATTGATTGCTGAGCAAAGACAGGACTATTGGATGGGTTCTTCAAAGACACCGATTTCTGGATTGAATCTAAGTTTAATAGAAATTCTGGCAGGACCTCGGAGATTTTTAGCGATAAACAGTTCGACTTCTTCAGACTCTGAGTTTTTCTTGGTCTGCAAAAACATTACGACATGGGAATCGAACGAAAGTCCGTAGGTGTAGCTGAGTCCAGCCAAAGAATTTGAATTTGCCTCACTCTTGGACTTTCTTGATATACAAATGATCGTTGCATTAAGCGAACCAGCAAGCTGAGAAACGGAACGCACAACACCATCGATACTGTTTTCGGAACACTTATCTGGAAGATAAAAGCTGAGGGCTTGAATACTGTCTACTACTATCAAAATCTGCTTATCGGCACCGAATTCTGAAATCCTTTCTTTCATCTTCTCGATGGTTATAGGTGAAGAATTAGCATCTAGCAGTAACAAATTGCTTCCATATTCAGCAATACGATTACTGGCATCTAAAAGGTCTTTTCGGACTTCTACATCATTAACCTCCTTGATATGTCTGATGACTTTACCGCTTATACCGCTTTCTTGTTCAATGATACGCTGGGCATAAAAAGATATCCCATGTTCAACGCCAATCCAAAACACCTTATGACCGCTCTTAGCGACGTTTCTCGAAATCTGTAAGCAAAGGCTGGTCTTGCCGGATGAAGGAATCCCGCCTATTGTAACCAAGGAATTAGGGAACAGGCACTCCAGGACTTCGTCCACTGAAGGAATCATAGTAAGAATGCCGCTATGCTTTTTATTCAGGCTTTCTAAATGCTCAGGGAAATAGTCCTTTAGGCTTACAATCCGGTTCTTATCTCCCGCCATTATTACCTGCCAGGACAAGATTGGTGGTGAGTTCCTTGTATTTGCGTTTATATTCCGTCCTTAGAAGTTCTAAATCTGAAGTTGAAAACATGGTCTTGTTCTTTTCGATCTCATCCGATATGGTCTTAAGCTCTAAGGTGGTATTGCAATTGTTGAACCAATCGAACATTTCCCGAAGCTTCGCCTCCTTGTTCAGTTCGGCCTCGGCATCTTTGGAGCTTTCCTCGGCTTCGATCTTCTGCTTTACTTCGGACTCCCCTTTGTTGTATCTGTCCAAGATACTCTGGAAATCTTTATAAGTTGGGTTCTCAAGACGGGAGCCTACAGGATATGTGCCCGAGCGATCTTTTTCAAATATTGCATAACGTTTGCCATCGCTGGTACACTCTAGCCTAAATAGTATATCAAGAGCGTACGGTGTATCTTTTTCTCCCGAGAACTTGACTCCAACTTTTGATATTTCTTGATGGCCGGCAATATTCTTGATTTCATATTCGTCTTTTACGCGGCCGATCAAAATTATATTTGCATCTAAGTTGCAAAGCTTTGTGATAAGTGAATTATACCTTCTTTTGATGTCACCCCAATCATTAAATGTAAGATCCACCGAGTCCAAGTTTGCTTTGCTATTGCTTCTAAGTAACTTAAGTTTCTTGCTGTCAAGTTTACTGTCGAGAAGTTGGCTCCATAGCACAGTACAGGAATCTATGACTACCGTTTGCACGTTTAATTTTGTTAAATTCTTTTCTAGTTCATCGACACTTTCACACACCTCATTAAAACTCTTCGTTTTAAATATAAGAGCCTCGGGGAAACGATCGCAATATAGATCCGTGCCGGATTCCATATCAAGAACCAAACAATTCTTAAATCCTAGGGCATAAAAACTTTTCCCTGATCCCGGAGCCCCATAAAGACAAATCTTCAGGTGTTTCTTCACGCTTTTAATCTTTTCGAACTTGACCATGATAATCCCTCCCTGGTTACATTATGTTACTTATTAAAACGACGGCTCAGCACTTATGACAGCTTCCTTCCCAACAGTAATACCTACAGGTATAGGGATTACTTGTCTTGCAAGAAGCATTTTATCAATCTTGCTTGGAGTGCCGATCTTTAATTCAGGTTTTGGAAGCTCGATGACTGCTTTGTCTATTGTATCTCTTATAACCGAGCTGGTTTTTCGAAGATCCTTAAGGTTCTCCCAGAGTATTTTTGGCTCTAGCTTTATGATGGAATCCCATTGCTCTGCTGCTACAAGCGGTTTGAGTTCCTGTTCAAGTATCTCGATGTCGAATTTGCGGTCTATATGTTTACCTAAAGTTATGGGAGTCCTAGTCTTACAGCTTAAAACCTTTTCGGCACCCTGCGCTCTAAGTTCTTTTATTATAAGTCCTTCAATGTGGGTTTTGAGCTGGTACATCTTGGAAGAAAAGGCCTTGGCTGTTATGTAAATCTCTGCCAGCTGGACTGTGCTCATGGCAGACAGATTGCTGTCCATTATTTCCCTTAACGCGTTCAAGTCATTCATGGTATCTCCTCTACTTATTAAAATACGAAGGTTTCAGATCCAGTAATTTGTATTTGTCGCACTCACCGGTTTTATACATGCAAAAGCTGCATTGGCGACCTGGCTTGGCAAAGAAGCCGGTTTTATTGCATTGCGCTACTTCCTTATGAGCTAGCTTAATTCTCTTAATGAAGTTCTCGTAGTCTTTGTTTGAGAAAGATACTGGAAGATCCATCTTTAAAGCAGGCAGGATAAAACTCATACTTCTAAGTTTGCCTATATCCATACTCTGAACACCTATTGAATAGAAAAGGAACTGTAAGTAAGACAGTCCTTCTTCACTAATTCCATTCACACATTTGAAATCATACACATCGACAAAACCATCCCTAGACACGGTTATGAGGTCAACCCTACCGGATACTGCGAGGGGATTTACTTTTACCTCACCGGCAATCATGGTCTTAAAAGTATGTTCCGGAAATATCTTAGCTGATTCAAGTAAGTTTATCTCTTTAAAGTACTGTATAAGGTAATCGACCATCTGGTTTACAGACTCAAGGACGGCTGCCTTGTCTTCATCAGGGCTACCTCTCCAGTTAAGTACAGGCACTTCTGATATGATCTTATTGAAGACAGGTAAAGCATTCTCCTTAAGCCATGAAAGGTCTTTATGTCTGCCTTTTAAAAACATTTCTGCAAGACCGTGTACGCAACTACCGGAAAGGGCGTTGCGAAAATCCTGTAGCTTTGACCGAGGATCCCGTTCGATCACCATTCGTTTATATCTGTAAGGACACTCCAATAGACGCAGGGAATAGAACGAGAAGTAAGGCACGGCTCTCGGGACTATTTGCATATCGTTATACTGTTTATATTTTGATAGGTACTCGGTAATATTAAATTCACTCATTAGCTTTCCTTTGTCTTAAAACCTATTTCTTTAGGCGGTTCTTTTAGCTGGGCGACTGCTGAGACAAGATCCTTCTGGCATATAGCACTGTTTTCTCTTTCTACGGCATTAATGTATCCACGTTTTACTACCTCAACTATCTGAGCAGGACTGAAACCTTCTGTAGCTTCAGCAATTTGTTTTATATCCACAGTCTTGTCTGTTATTGTTTTGGAAATATTAAGACTGAAAAGATCTTCTCTTTCTTTCAGGGTGGGGTTTGCATAATTCAGGATAACATCAAATCTGCCGGGACGCTTTGTTAGCGCTTTATCAAGAACTTCTCTCTTATTGGCAGTACCTATTGTTACAATGCCGGATAATTGATTTGAGCACCCGTCCATTTGACTAAGGAGCTCATTTAAGACACTTCCATTAAAATATCCGCCATCCCTTGACAAGCCGTAAAGATCTAAATCTTCAAGAACAATAACGCAGGGGCGTATTTGTCTGGCAAGCGAAAATACATCAGCAACATCCTCGCTTCTTTTCAATTGCTTTCCGGTGGCAACGATGAAGCTGCAAAGTTTAAGAGTCGACATAAGCCAGCGTATGGTCAGGGACTTTCCGGTTCCCGGTGCTCCGAACAACAGAAGGCCTCGCTTGACTATATTAAAATCACTCGGAGTTTTACTGCTGTCACAGGCTTTGTAACGGTTTATGAACCCTATTACGTTTGACTTTAAGGCCTTCTTAATTTCCTCAGGAAGGATAATGTCTTTGTCTGTAAGCTGTTGATCCGATTCCAAAAACTCCCCTGCGCCATTCAGCCTTAAACCGGTCAGAGACAGGATTGTTTTCTCCAAATCACTAAAGAACTTCTTACCCAGATCCAACTTGTTTGCAGGGAGGTAGATGTGAAAATACGACTTTACGAAATCATCCTTTGACAGCTTCATTCGGACAGCCATTTTGTTCCCTTCCTTGTCCTTGATGAAATACACCGCGCAGTACGGGCTGGTCTTATTACTGCCGGATTGGTCATAGATGACAGGGAAAGGTAAGTCCTCACTCCCAACGTTGTTGGTCTTTATAATGCAGTAGCTTTCGTTAATCAGCTTGTATATTGCAAAGGAAACAACCCTAAAGGCTATAGGGTGAAAATCCCTGAACAAGACAACGATATCGTTTCTGCTTACACCAAGGAACTTGGCCATATTGGCCGATAAATAATCCTCGGCATGCTTAAATAGTATAGGCTTGCTAATCTCTATAGGGATGTGTCGTTTCATCAGGTGAGTCCCTTCTTGATGCTATTATGTAAAAGCAGGATCAACAGAGAAAAAATACCTGCTGGCGGAAATAGGAGCAGACAGACAAGCAGTGCTCCAATGAAGGTTGCTTTGAACATGTTGTAAAGGGCATAACCTTTAGGCTTCTGTGGAATGATATAGAGACAACCTTCTCGCTCTACAAGATTGTACCTGTCGTTGCGTATAATTGTCTTTTCCGGCATTGTAATTGTCCTCTAAGATAAAATACGGCAAGCTGGTGTTAAAGGCGGGTATATTTACAGGTCGGACAGGTTTACGATTATGTCCTTATCTCTCAGGAATTCAATACGGATTTTGGCTGATCTTCCCTTTGAATCGACGATGAGCTGTTCGAGAAATGTCCTTAAAGCCGGGGTCAGCTTCCAGACACCATTACGGATTTCACAAACGGGTCCGACATATTCACGAATGCTTACATTGCTGTTGGTTTGAATAAATTGCACTCTTCGGTTCATATGGCTCCTCTAAGTTTTATAATTACATACGAAACATGGGAACACAGATTGCTAAGGAAAGTTTCTCTGCTCCCTGGCTTTCTGGAAGGTCTCTGACTCCCTATATGGGGGAAAAAGGTAAAAATTATCTAACAGTGTAGGAAGTCTCGTCACAGAGGCAAGGGTGAAGTCCCAGGCCTCTTTTATTAGCAATTCTTCGGCTCTGTCCTCTTTTGAAAATACCTGGTGCGTTACATAGGTTACTTATACCTGAGCAGGCTTGCCTTTGGATTTAATCCAATCGTCCAACAGCTTCTTGCTGACAGAGTTAGAGGTTGTCCAGTTGATTTCGTAATATGGAATGTTAACCCTGTGGATGTACTGGTCTATGACATTGAAAAGAAAGACAGCAGCTGTTTGATTGGTTGTAAGACGCTGAGTACCGTTGGCAAGGTTTGCAGTACAGCTCCTTTCTGCCTTATTGTCCAGGTTCGCAATCTCGGGGTGTTCCTCAATCAGATTTGTGCCGAGATATGAGTCTTTTAACAGACCCTGGATAAATGTCTGTCCTCCGATGAGTTCATTGCCTGAGTCTATGTACAGAGCGCGATTGTAGCTGTCGATCTTTGAAAGTTGCGTGGAGATAAAAGCTCTGGCTTTATTGTTATCAACACAGCCAATCACAATATCGAACGCAGTCAGCTTCACTTTCTCAGCTGTTTCTTCGTTGTAATATTCAGGAATGCAGGAGAGGTTTACTCCGAATGCAGAGCCGTATCTTTGAGTTAAGACTTCGGCCTTTGGCTTCCCGATATCCGTCTTTATGAAGTTCTGCCGGACAATGTTGGACACCGTAACCCGGTCGCCGTCTACTATCAGATAGTCAAAGGTTATTTCTCTCTCCGAGGAAATTAAACGAGCAAGCAAAGGGACGAGCGCGCTTCCGGTCCCACCAGCTCCTATCTGAAGGATTCTAATGTGGTTGTAGAGTCTGTTTTCAAAATATGTCTTTGGTAGATTTATCCTCATAAGCTATATGTCCTCACCAAGAGTAAACCCCAGCTTGTTCAGATCCTTGCCAAAGCCAGGGAGATCACGCTCCATGCTGCTGCCGTATAACAGCAGATCCAGTTCTGTTTGATCATCGTCTTTCACAGTTTTAAGCTCCTTAAACCATTTATCGGAAACTTCTGAAGCCAGGTCAAAGATATCCTCTAAAGATATTGGAATCGAAGCCGTACCACAGCAGGCGCGTAACTTAAGTTGAGGTAATGGTTCTGTTATCTGCCCTGCTACAGCATAAAGCCTGGTAGCCTTTTCATCCCCGTCATCTGTAGAGGAAAAGAAAGCCTGCATATTACCATGACTGTGAATTTCTAAAGCCAGGATGTTCTCCTTCTCCATTGCTGTATTATGTTCAAACTTAACAGAAGCAGGGCCTACCTGTTGAGCAGGACAGTGTATATAGAAGGACTTACTTTTACAATCCCAGAAGATTTGAAGAAGCGCTTCTGTCTGATGTTTAAGATAGACTTTCTTGAAAAAGCTCAGACAGGTCAGCAGCAAGCCAATAGGGATTTTTGGCAGTTTCATCTTAAAGCCTTCCTGTATCTTCTCTAAGCCGACTATTTCTTTCGGGGTTACGACAAAAGTACCCAGCTCAGTTTCTCTGATTTCTTTAGCTCCGGTACCACATAAGATATAGTTCACGGGCCTATTAAGTTTCTTTGGAAGCCCAATACTGTGATTCACCAGTTGACTAACGATTGACTTTACCATTCAACACCTCGCTATAAATACCATACGGTTTTAATTCGCTGTAAGGGAATTCCTGTTTACCGTCGTACGCTTTAAACCAATTAAGCATACGGGTTCCGTTCCCGTCATTGAATAGATCCTCATTAAATGGGCACAGAAAGAATATCCTTGGTAAAGAAGACAGTCCAGACAGGGATTTAAACGGCTTGTCTATCAGGTTACCGGCAGTACCCCAACAGACCTCGCCGTTCGGGTGTACATTAGAAAAAGGCGCTTTATAAAGCATGGTATTATCTATTACGCCCTCTTTCATTATAGCAAAGACTTTAGTGGAAAATAACTGCCTGCTGGAGTTTACCTCATAAATCCACAGTAAGGGCGGCAAAGGCACCTGAAAGTCAAACACAACTGGCGCACCATCAGCTTTATTATTAAGGTATTTGACCTTAACTATCTGATCAGGGCGAAGCAATGCAATCTTCTCACCGGATCCTGTTCTCTGATAGGATAAAGTACCGGAAGGCAGTAAGCCGCTGTCAAACTTAGTTTCACGCAAGACTATCTCCTTGAAGCGGGTCGGAGATAAATAGCGGTATTGCTTCTTATTGTTCTCGTCCTGAAGTTCTACTCGGACACCATATGTCTCTAATTGGATTGTGGTCATGCTGAAGCACTCCTAATATCGTTCATGCCTTTCTTCTTATTTGCAATAGCAATATACCTTTCCTGCAACTGTTTCTTGAACTTTGCTTCCTTCTCAACGAATTGGTTATACAAAGATGGTAGGAGCTCTTTTAACTTGGTGATCTTGTCCATGTAAGACTTAAGCTCTGTGACAAAGCCTTGATTATATTCCAGATAGCGCTGACCAGAATGTCTCTGCAATGAAAACAGCTCCAAGGAACAGCGGAACAATCCGTCAAAGTTATTGCTTTGAGTGTGGAAATGCTTTTTCATCATGTCATTGTTGGAAATGTATTCTCTAAAATCGGAGTCTCCGTATTCCTGCTTCTGTAAAACTTCTACATGCCAGCGAAATGCAGATCTGAACTTTGAAATGCTTACATCTTCTTTTATCAGGGATTTTAAAAGTTTCCGTAGGTTATGGCTGATACTCTGAGGCGATACTTTGACAGGAACATTCTGCTTACTAGAAACATAGCCTAATGTTTTGGCGTCTTTCATAAAGGAAACATACGCCAGGCGGTTAAGTGCATTAACTATGTCGGAAGCAGTCGGATTATTAGCCATAATCAGATATACCCCTCGCTTATACACTCACTCTTAGAAGAGAGCAAAGAATCTTCAATTGTTTCAATCTGAGTGTTGCACGATAGTAACTCACAAAACAGGGCTGTGTATCGACCTATCTTCTTTGAAGTTAAAGAATCAATAGCCAGATCCTTTTTATTAAAGATAGTAAGGAACTGCTTCGCCCTGTTGATCTTCCTTTGGAAGTCAATATCCGACTCCTTGAAGATATTATCCATGTCCTTACCCCTTAGTTCCAGCTACTACCTCAAACTCAATAGTCCCATCAGGATGTTGGGTGTATTTAGCATGGGATATCTCAGGGAAAATCTCTGACAGGTTAGTTTTGACCTGCTCCGGGGTTTCGTCATTCCCCACCTCGACCTCATAATCAAGGTATTTGGCAATTCTGTTCTTTACCGCTGTAGGTCTGTTTTCCATTGGCTTAACCTCCTTTTGCTTTATGTCCTAATAAATAATACGGTAAACGCAGGAATTGCATAATAGCTTTATCGAATAAGGTAGGTAAGATTCTAAAACAGGTGCACAAGCTGCACATGATGAACACGGCGGATGAGGTTACATTAGGTTACTTATACTTCTGGTTAGTAGTCCTCAGGGCGCATAAAGGTAATGCCGGTACCGTCTTCGATAACCCAAATCTTATTCTGTTCAAGGACTCGTAATTTCCTATAGCCGTCGTCTTCTTTGTCGGGCTTCTGCAACGATTCTAGCCCAAGCTTAATGAGCTTTAACCTCTTGTCTGCATCCGTATAGCCACCGGAATAAAATAGATTTGAGGTGAATACCACAGGGGCTTTGACTTTACCTGATATAGCCCAGCCACACTTAACAAGTATGCCGTCTGATAATGCTTGTTCCATGGTGTATGTCGAAATAACTTCCCATCCTTTCACAGAACTCGCTTTTGACTGATCTTTCTGGTGGTTTCTTATGAGATTCTCTAAACCTTCCTTGGTGTACCCATTTGAAGGGTCAATAGGGATTCCAAGCTCATCACATTGTTTAAAAAGCTCGTTGTATGTTCTCATCAGCCAATCACCCCTGTATCATTTTTGGATTCTCTGGGTAGTAACCCTAAATCTGCAAAGCTTGAGTAACAGTGATTGCCAATAACAAGGTGGTCGAGCAGTTTAATATTAACAAGTTTACCTGCCTTACATAAATCTTTTGTGATTTTAATGTCCGGCTCTGAGGGTTCAGCAGAACCGCTGGGGTGGTTATGAACACCGATAATATTTACAGCGTCATAAAGCAATGCTGTCCGGTAAACTTCTCTTGGGGATACTAAATCGGAATTGACGGTGCCAATAGATATGGTTTCAATACGCTGAAACTGATTAAGGGTATCCAGAATAAGGATGCGGAATTCTTCCTTATCCAACAATTCCATGTTCTTGCATAGCTTATATGCAGAACGGGAATCGGTTATCTTTTCCTTGGAAATACAAGCTGGAGGTTCATTGACAAGGAAGTTTTGCAGATGGTCTATGGTGTGGCGGACAGAATTGTAGAATATTCTGTCTTTCTGTGTTCTTAGATTCTGGACAACAATCGTATCAATCATACAAGATAAATACGATTACTTTTCAACAAAACATTATGCTAGCTGGTTTACAATAACACCTCTGATTGTTGCTGCTTCTCCGCCAGGAATTTCGGAATACCCAGAACATCTAAATCCGACACCTCCAGACTTTGGGATTATAAATTGTCCTTCAGATATTACATCATAATCAATTTCATAAATCAGAGAATTACTGTTATTCTTATCGTAAACAGAAATCTTCGAACCATTAACCTTGAATAGTAACTCAGTCCATCTTTGATTTTCGCTCAAAATGTAGTTTTGATGTCCATTATTTGGATCATAAACCCAGTAGCCTGCATTAAAACCCCAGCTGCCGCCACTTGTTATAATTCTATCATGCATGTCCCCGAAATCGTATAAATGTGGCACGATTTGCCATTTATTACCATCGTCCGTTCTCTGCATATTCAACATAAGGAATCTGCTCTTTACACTGCTATTTCCGGGAGGGACATTAAAACAAACACCTATATTTCTATTCTCAAGCCTGAAAGTAACATTCATTTCGTATTTCGAGAATAACAAGTGTTTCGTTGAAACTGGCAACCACCCACCATTTATTAGCAAACCATCAGAGGTTAAAGATACATTTACAAATCGTGGAACAGACCATTCCTTGTGAAATTTATTGTGATTAAAAAAACGCTCCTCAAAAACGCATTCTGATTCTTGCTTATACTCAATAACTTTATTCAGCCTATCTGACAACCATTTAATAACGTGTGATTCTAGCTCAAGAATCGTCGAATATCTTTCTATTCGTAAGCCTAATAAATCCGAGGGTATACTACCTTCATCAAAAGGGGCATTGACCAGAAGAATATCCTTTCTTTTATTTGATTCTTTTTCGGAAAGACCTAAGACAATGCCTACTTCTAAAGGAACATTTGGACGGTGATAAGTTATATCTCCTATAAAAAGATGTGACTTTGACAATCCATCCACTAGCTGTTTCCAGAGAATTTCTGCGCTGACACTGCGATCAAGTGTAACTGGCAAACAGCCAGCAGCATGGACAATTCTTTCTAATCGTTCCCTCTGTATGCGATATCCATACGAATTATCGGGAATTATTAAGAATACTTTTCTCTTCTTCTCTGACATTAGATTCTCCACGACTAAGATGTGCTAGTTAATTCTGTTTTACCATTAAGAACATATCTCCAAATTTGGGCAAACAATTAGAACCGTATATGTCAACATACCTGCAAAGTCTGTAACCCTTTTCATCTTTATATCGAAAAAGGTTTTCTTTTAAGCACCATCGAGCTGCGGTAAAACCATGCTTGTTTGGGAAATCGTTTGCGACTTGCTTTGCAGACTCCTTGTCGATATTGTTGATTAGATAATCCGTTTCCTGTATGCTTAAAGCATATAAGATTTCCAACCCACTGACTCCAAGACTCCCTCCAACTGACGAAAAACCCCAGTAAAAAGGTTCAACAAAATAATTCTTAAGCTCCTCGGTTGTCTTTTCCAGAATAATTTTATCATCTATCTTGAGCTGTACATTGTTAGATGAAATTATAAGATCATATTTGTATTCTTTATCAATAAGCACGGGAGCCATATCTTTTATTTGAGGCAAGAACTGCTCTATCCCTTTCTCTTTATTAATACCGTCTATCCTGTAGTCGCCTCCTTCCCATGGAGCAAGAAACATAAGATGTTTAGATGCTTTATTATAACCTTCGCCTAATCTGCTGGCAAAAATAGCTATTCGAAAATCAATAGGATATCTCTTAAGGAATTTCAATCTGAAACTAATAGCCATTTGTGACGAAAAGCCTTTGCTATTCCAAATATAATAAGCGTCGCCAAGAACATGAGGGCAATCAATCATCAAGCTTTTGCCATCTGAGGTCCAAGGCCCACGGCTTATTTTCCAGTCTTTAAATACCCCTTGATCAATTTCATGTCGTCTAAAAATACTCGATATACGTCTTCCTGTCCATGAAAAAACACCCCAATGCAACAAATAATCTATAATTGCAAACACTGCCGCTATAAGCCCAATTATTCCTACTATGGTCCAATCCACCCCAACCACCTTCCTTTTTAAGCCAGCCACCTATAGTTGCTAATAATTTTACCCTAATCTTTTATCTTGATACATCCCCAGTTATTTTAACGAATCATTCATCCCGCAGCACTTCTTGTATTTCTTGCCGCTGCCGCACAGGCAAGGGTCATTCCTTTCTGATTTCGGTTTATCGTACCCATAAACACTTTTCAGCCATGCAACAGCCGCAGGTAACTTCTTCCAGCTATTAATCATTCTATCGGCCAAAGATCTTGCTTCTTCCTCTGAACCCATAGTGCAGTATTCCTGGCTTCCCTTAAACCTTCCTATCGATTTTACACCGGCAAGATATTCCGGTACATATGGGTTTGATTTCTGCGCTTTCTTAAGCCTATCGATTGTCTTTTGACAATTTCCGTGAAGTACAAATGAGGAAAGCACACCATTAAACAGGAGTTCTGCTCCACAATCATCTTTGTATTCTTCTAACAGTATCTCAAGCTCTTTGAACTTCTGAGATTCCGCCAAAATATCAACAAGGGTGTACCTGACACCTTGGTTGTCTCCCTCGTTTAATACAAGCATCTCAATGCAGTGCTTTTCAGCATCTTTTAAAAGCCCGGCACTCCATAAGACCATAGCCAAACCCAGCTTTGCTCTCATATAAGGCCTGGTTTCCATCAAACCCCAAAAATATCCAGCGTTTTCTTTAAAATAGAACTCTCCAAGAGTTTTCTCACCGGCTTCCACACCCATTTTATAATATGAGAGTTTCTCGGAAATGTCTTTGGCTTTCTCTTCGGCAAGCAGTACATAAGCGTCAACACAATCTTTGTTTATTGAAAGAGCTTCTTCAGCCAGCTTGATCCTTTCAACCGGGTCTTCTGTATCAAAGGCTTCATACATGATATCTTGGGAATAGTTGCCAGCGGTTTTTGGAGGGACTTTCTCGACTTTACCGGATTTAACTACTGAGTTTAAATACTCACGAGCTTCCTCAATGGTGTTAAAGTTCTGTTCAGAAAGCTTTCTGGAAATATCAGAGGTCATCTTCTCAAGAGCTCTTGGGTCAGGGATCTTCTTGCTTTTTCCTTTACTCTCTTCCTTTTCTTTCATTTTACTGCTCCTGTTGTTTAATATTGTATCAGTTCAGGAAGGCAGTTTCAATGAAGGAAGTAATGCAAGAGTGAATATCTCATAATTAGCTGCACAGCTGCACAAGGTGCACAAAACAGGGTCTGTGGTTACTTATGTTACTTATAGACCCATTATTGGTTTGAGCGGCAAAGCCTTAATTCTGCTTTACGGACTTCCTGTTTGATGACAACTAGGATTTGCAAGATCACTCCAAATGACAAATCGTGATTTATGAGAAATTCCTTGCCGTTCTTATAAAATACTCTGACTTTCCCGATTCTCTTGCCATTGTTGTAGGTCCTAACTATAGTATAATTGCCAACCCTCCAGTAATACTTTCCATGAAGCTGTCCATGCTTTTTTGTCTTCCAAGCATATTTGAATCCTTTTCTGTCATAGTACACCTGTGGACCGTGTAAAACATCATCTTTCCAATAGACAATTGAATAAAGCCACCCTTTGTCATAGTGGATACTCTTACCATTGAGCTTGTTATTCATGTAATGACAGATTTCACTTATCCGCCCCTGCTTGTCTCTATAGACAACTTCACCATCAGGGATCAAACCCCTTCGTTCATCGAGAAAATCATTATAGGGAAATAATTCTTCCGCCAACAGTTTTCCATTGTTATAAATCCCTCTTCTGCGAATAGAACCATTCCTATAGCATGAAAGTATTCTGCCTTGAAGTTTCTTCATTTAGCATCCTCCTTTTAATTTATGTTGCCTATAGAACTGTCATATCACTCCAAACCTGTCCTGCTGTACAGGACACAGACAGCTTACAAAAGCCAAAAATGTTTATCTGCATGCACTTTAGGACGCGTTGCTTGAATTCCTCTAAAGAAATGCCTTCCTGGACTTCGAACAACAGGGAATCATGAATGGTTAGGAGAAGCTTTATAGGGTTTGTGTTGTTAAAAGCTGGCTTTAGGTTTAGATCCCTGGTCACTCTTAACATTGCAAACTTTAGGATATCACTAGCACTGCCTTGAATTCTATGGGAAACTGCTGACCTAAGACCATATCCATGAAGCTTGCGGTCTTTGCTGCGGGCTTCGGGGATATAGCGCCTTCGGCCGAAGTGGGTTTCGACATAGCCGAGGTCGATGACTTGCTTGTGGGTAACGTCTATGAAACTCTTAATCATAGGCACGGCGTTAAAGTAATCCTCCAAGAACTTCTTGGCAGATGCACGGTCCATCTTGAGGCGGTCGGAAAGACCGAAGGAATCCATCCCATAAAGGAGCGCAAATCCCACCATCTTTCCCCTCTTACGCTGGTCGTCGGAGACAGACTCATAAGGTACATCGAAAAGCATAGAGGCAGTTTGACGATGGATGTCCTTGTCCTCGTTAAAAGCTTTGATAAGTGGTTTCTCATTGGCAAGGCTGGCTATAACCCTGTATTCAATCTGGGAGTAATCGAAGTTAACAAAGGTATAACTCTCCCGGGATATAAAATGACGGCGGAGATCATCGGGGACATTTTGGAGATTCGGTCCGCTGCTAGCAAACCTACCACTGGGCACGTGCCACTGAAGGAAAGACGTATGGATTGCATTGGTGGTAGGATTTATGGCTGAGAGATATCCCTCGAGCATACCCTTCTGCTTAACTAACGTTCGGTATTCGATAAGGGCTTTGACAACGGGATGACTGTCTTCGATTCTCTTAAGACAAGGTGTAGCAACGGACGGGATCTTGCTCTTTGTTATTGAGCCTTTGTAAGGAAGCTTTAATTCATTGTACAGAAGGTTTGCTACTTGCTGGTTGCTGTTCAGGTCTATACTGGAAGAAGCCAAGTCGGAGATACTGGATTTGAATAAGTTGATCTCGTCGGTTATCTCAGAGATGTTCTCCTCTAGGGAAGAACGGTTGACAGAGATGCCGTTGAGTTCCATGTGCGCTACAGTCTTGATGAGATTACGCTCTAAGGTGTAAAGGCCGGGGAGCGTAAAGTCCTTTGGGGCAAGAGCATAGGAGTAATCCCGGATCTTGTCGAGCAGAGAAGGTTTAATGAATACGTTCCTCTCAAGGAAACAACGATAGAGGCGGAGACACATATCAGCGTCAGCGCACGCGTATAAATAAACATCATCAGGTGACAGGTCAGCTATGTTTGGAATGGTGTTCTTTCTCCTCCTGAAGAAAAGATCGGAGAAGCGGGTCATGGATACTCCGAAATAGCGAAGAGCCAAATCCTTCAGAGATAGAGACTGGTTAACGTCATCAAGGGAAGATAACAGCATGGTATCGGAATAGACGTTGAGGTCTATGCCCTCTTTAAGAAGAAATTTGTAATCAAATTTAATGTTGTGGCCGATAATCCTCTTGCCCTCCAAGACGGGTTTGAGCAAGGGCAATACCTCTGAAGAGTCGAGGTTAATACCAATGCCATGTGATAGGGGCAGGTAAAAGGCTTCCTTGGATTTAATGGAAATGGAAATACCGACTATGCGGTCTGAGAAAACATTGAGACCTGTGGTCTCTAAATCCAGGGAGATAATACCGGCTTCTTTCAGTGAAGCAATGAAGGATTCCAATTCGTTCTCTGAAATGACATGGTACGAGCCTAAAGGTGCAGGGCTCTGGTCTTGGAAAAGGTCTCGCATAAAGAAATAATACGGGCTGGACAAGCGTAGGCGGTATACTTAACTATAACTTACTAAATACTTTACAGGTACTTGTTAGTACATTAGAGTAAAACCTTGGACCTTGATATTTAATATCAACCAGAGACAATGAACGTGCTCCCTTGATTATTAATAATTAAAGGGCTCCTGTCTCTTACCACGTCTATAGCCCCTTATATACAGCCCCTATAATAGGTACACAAGCTGCACAAGGTGCACCCAAAACAGAAACACCAATCTCTAACCGAATTATTAATCGACAATTCTTATTGCGCTTATTTTACTATAAGGGTAGCAGGCCACGCTTCCCTTCAAATTTGCATGTAAAACTACACTTAAGGTTTCACTCTTATCACCTTTCTGGTTATAATACCATCCGCCAGTACCATCAAAAGTGTAGCTGACCTTATTTAGATTTGAAAACGGCTCAACCGGAATTTTATCCAACAGTTTTTTCTCTATTAAGGCGTCTAGCTTTTCCGGATAACCTAAGCCTTCATTGTTCCCAAAATAGATAAGCAGAGCAGAATTGAGCATAGCCAATTCACCTTTATAATGATTCAACAAATCACGTTCATTATTTTCAACACTAAGTCTTTTTAACATTTTGGGACCCCAAATCTTCTCATACTCATCCAGCTGCTTCTCTTTGAATGCAATCTCTTTTAAATCCTCAATATCCTTTGGTAGACTTTGTAATAATCGTTTGCGTTCTTCTGCTTCTTGAGAAGTTAACTCCCTGGAATGAAGTACACTAATCAGTTCTTCCCACCGTGCAACATTCTTTTCATAATCCTTCTTCAAAGATTCATACTTTGATCCACACCCAAGAAGACCAAGCATGCAAAGACACACAATCAAATTAAGCATTACTCTCTTCATAAAGACCTCCTAAAACTTAATATTGCAGACAATTGTTAATGCCTGTCCCTGATTACATCCCATGTGAAATGCCGGCTGACTCTTTGATTTATAATCAGCCATTTCAGGTTCATAATAATGCAGACTGCTGCCGGTTATCAAGGCATCAATTACACCGTACAAGTATCCGCCTATGGCAATAGCTAAACCCCAGTACTTATCGGATTCTGCAGCCGGTCTTCCATCTGTCACTAAACCCTTCCTGTATGCATCGTCCAAGATTAAGTATATAACAATGCCCCCTGCAACACTTACCGGGGGAATGAATGCCTTTTCCGGCTGGTCGTTATAAAGCTGTCCCCATCCAGGAAGCACAGCGGAACGCCATGCAGCTCCGAATCCCTTGTCATAATCTTTAACAGATAAGAACACTTTATCACCCTCTGCAAAAGTTTTACTGGTTGAATCTAATACAAGACATTTAGAACCTTTCGACTGAATACTGATCACTTTTAGTCTACCGATAGGATCCTTCTCTTGGTATATGGTCTCGCCCTTATTATTCAGTATTCCCTTCCCTTCTCGTTCGACTTTCAACAAAAATCCTTCCTTCAGATATTCTTGACCGAGATCGGTAAATACTTCATTGCCAGAAACATTAACAATCCTGCCCTCAATTTTACGACTTAAAGAATAAGCCAGCTGTGAAACTATCATTTTCATGACTGACTCAGAGTAGGTCATTAGGTTCGCAGTATCCGTAGAGTAGGAAGATAGGACCGTTCCTTTTTCTATGTCAACTAAACGTGCTGTCACCTTATATTGTTCAACGTATTTGCGATCATGATATTCAGCCGAATATACGATGTTACCGCAAACCATGTAGTGGGCGTTCACCATTTTACCAATTTCAACAATGTCTTTATCCGATGTGATTCCAGACAGCTGAAGCTTCATTTCGTTTAATATAGCCGTTAATTTATCTCTCTCGACTACAGTAAATCTTCCGTCACTCACAAATGCCTTAATAAGTGATTCTGTAAAGCTATCGAGCATATCGTTTCTTACAGTTGATGATTCAAAACGCATAACAGCAACTACATCTTTTGAAATAGGACTTTGATCGGCAAAGGTTAACACAGGCAGGATTGATAGTGCAAGAATCAATATCTTTGTTTTCAAATTCATAAGCCCTCTATGTAACATATAATGTTACTTATCTTCTTGAGTCTGCGTAGAAATGTCTCTCCCACAATACCGACAAACTTTTGCTTCTGCTTTAATTGTTTCGGCACAGAAAGGACACTTCTTATTGGATTCCATAAATTTCTCTTCCGTTGAGGCATTTATAACTGTGCAAGCTTTTCTTGTCCCAACGATTTGCCAAACGTATACCGCCAATACAACTGCAGAAAATATTAGAAACAGCCACATTGGAGCGCCAGGCTGAGTTCCAATAACTAAAGTTACTATGGTAAAAAATACTATCGCAATGAAAGCCTCAAGTCCTTTTCCTATTTTTCCTATATAAACATATCCAAGACCTGGAATCAGCGATAGGAATGTAGCTAGGTTTATGTCTTTCTTTTTCATGTTAACCATAAAGCACCTCCTTGTAACATATAAGGTCACTTATAGTTACTTTACTGCCTTGAGTATCCTTTCCTTTAACTGATCTTCACTCTTAACCTTAGACACATCAACCTTCAGTTCTTTCATAGCCTTAACCAATGATCTTAGAATTTCGGCCCTGGATAACTTAAAACCTCCGGTAAACTTTGCTTTACTGCTCAGCTTATCGAGGTATTCCAATTCATCTTGAGTTAGAAAGGTTGATATTCGCTTTATGTCTTTACCCTTTGGCATATAATGCTCTCCTGCTTTGTTAATACGGGTCTTTCTGTGCAACTAAAGTCTATTATAACGGCATTTGTTCATATATTCAATTGAATAAATCGTTTCGGGCATAAAAATAGGAGGAATTCCCGTTAGCTTCCTCCTTGCTTACTTACGCTTCTTTAACGCTTCCAATATACGAGATTTAAGCTCTTCTTCTTCTTTTACTCCTCCAACATCCACATCCAGCTCCATCATTGCCCTTATCAGACTCCTAATTATCAGAGTCTTTGGCAATTTAAAACCTCCTGATGTTTTTGCTTCCGTACCAACTTTCTGAAGGAATACATCCAACTCCTTCGGTAGGGTAAGCGGTACCCTGAAATAGTTTGCCTTTGATTCTTTCTTCACTTATTGGTCTCCTCACTTTCTACTAAACCCCACCTTTTAGTAGGATCCCTTAACTGTCATATTATAATCCAAGAAGGACGATTTGGTCAAGTGAATAAATCGATTCATGCGGGACGGGAAAAGGACGTTTTAGCATCCTAAATCAGTGAATTTTGGTCAAGACTGGTGAAGCGTAAAAATCCGAATTCTCTTTGCTCCGGAAGGATTTCCCCTGTAAATCTTACTTTCTCAAAAACCCCATTTTCGCATTATGAGTCCGACGCTCTAACCAACTGAGCTAAGGGCCCGAAACGCCAATTACTAATAGCTAATTGCTGATAACTAATAAGTATTTACTAGAGTGGAATTATAACAAAATATACAGTTAAAAACAAGGAGATTTGTTTAATGCACAATACTTTTCCATTCTCTCAGAAAGTGCTTAAAAACTGAAATGTTATATGTTAGAATACTTACATGTTTAACCTTAAGGATACTCGGGTTCAGATATTTTTTATTGCTTGTATTGCTGTTGTGTTTTTATTTTGCAAGCTTTGGGAAGGGGGGCTGGCCAGTTATGATGACTCTTTCTATGCGGCGCAGGCGCGGGGGATGGTTGAGGCCAATGATTTTCTGACACCTCACTACGGCGGGGAAGCAATTCATCATAATGATCCGTTTTGTCTCTGGTCTATGGCTATTTCATTTAAAGTGTTCGAGTTTTCGGAGTATACGGCAAGGTTTTACTCGGCTTTCTTCGGGTTTCTGACTATTCTGCTGGTTTACTTCCTCGGGCGGGCTATTTATAATAACTGGACGGGGTTCTTTGCTTCGCTTGTTTTAATGTCAACACTGGTATGGATGAAATTCGCCAGGCATGCTATGTTTGATATCACACTCTCCTTTTGGACCACTCTGACTATATTCCTGTTCATTCTTTCGAAAAAGACAAAGAATTCAGGCAGGGCAAATCTCTTTCTCGTGCTTGCAGGTGTTGCTACGGGAATGGCAATACTCACAAAAAACATACTGGGTTCTTTTGCCATGATAGGAATATTCCTGTTTTTGCTTCTTTCCCGGGATTTTAAAACTCTTTTTAACCCTTTTTATTTTCTCTCGATATTACTAGCGCTGGCCATACCTGCGGCCTGGATAATCCCCAATTACGCAAAATACGGAAAAGAATTCATTGACGTGCATTACCGCTGGATAATATTTGAAAGAGGGTTCGTCCATTACAGCGACAAGCAGAATTTCTGGTCTTATCTTACTTATGTTAAAAATATATGGCTTTTCTACTGGCCCTGGGTTCCGCTTGCTTTTTTTGGTCTGATAATGGCGGTGGTAAACTTCTTTAGAAAGAAAGATAAGTTTGGTTTACTTCTGGTGCTTTGGATATTTGCCGTAATCGGAATAATGAGCATAGGGCATGAAAGGGAGTTTAGATATATTCTTCCGGTCTTCATCCCGTTCGCCATACTCACTTCCCTGGTACTGAACAACTATATTCTGAAAACAGAAATAATCAAGACAGTTACGGCCAAATTTTCACTTATCTGTTTTGGCGCCGTCGCGCTGATTATTGTAGCAACCCCGGTTCATCTTAACTGGGGCAGAGATGAAGATATTAA
>MFGS01000102.1:0-155 GCA_001778355.1 Candidatus Firestonebacteria bacterium RIFOXYA2_FULL_40_8 | reverse complement strand
AGAACAGAGGATTACTTTACGCTCCAGCAGCCGTTCATGGCGTATACTTTTTTAAAAATAGATAAACGAGATATCGCCAAAAAAGAAGATATTGAAGTACTACTTTCGGGAAAGGAACAGGTTTTTGTAGTAACATATATAGAAGAGTATAAAGC
>MFGS01000101.1:8423-10687 GCA_001778355.1 Candidatus Firestonebacteria bacterium RIFOXYA2_FULL_40_8 | reverse complement strand
ATCTTGCAAGTAATCTGGATAATATAGTCGGATATCCGAATCCGTTTAAAGTAAATACCGCGATAAATGGAACATTTAAGGTAATAAACCTGCCTCAGGACTGTGTAATGAATATATATAACATAGCCGGAGAAAAAGTAAGGGAGCTGACGGAGTCAGTACAATCGGTACCAAATGCGGGATGGATAGAGTGGAATGGAAGAAATTCAGGTGGAGACATACTGCCGCAAGGTATTTATATTTACACAATAACGGATGTATTTGGAAATAAAAAGACAGGCAAGATAGCATTATTGAAATAAGAAAAAAGAAGCAGGAAAGAAAAAATATAATAGGTTCATTGTTTTTTTGAATACAGTATCCTGTATTTTCCGGGATTCACTCCTGTAGCTTTTTTAAAAGATCTTGTAAAAGAACTTTGATCCTGATATCCGCATTTAAATGCAACATCTGACAAATTGAGACTGCCATCTTTCATATGTCTTTTTGCTTTCTCCATCCTGAACGCGACTATATAATCACGAAATGATTTGCCTGTTTCAGATTTAAATATCCTGCTGATATAAAACCGGCTTAATCCGATTTCTTTGGAGATTTCAGTTAGATTTATATTCTCCATGGGCCTGATTGTCAGATTCTCCATTATCCGGTCTATAATATTTTTATATCTGATATTTCTGATATGTTTTACACTTTTAATCAAATAATCAAGCTTATTTCCCAAGTCCGGCAGATCTGAATTATTGTATGATTCTTTTATCCTGTTTAACTCATCTTGCCAGTCAAGCTTTTCTCCTGTTTCAATTATGAAATTAATAAGAAGACTTATGAGATTAAGAGACTGATTTATATGTGCCTTTGAGATAACGGGAACATCATTAATTGTCTTTATTATTAAATTTCTATCAACACCCAGTTTTTCGAAATAGTCGGCTTTTTTATCTATATCTGAATTTTGTATTTTTTTTAAAAAGACCTGACCTGCGTGAATAGAACAAACATACTTTCCTTTTATAAATACCGGAATAACTATTTCGCTTAATCCTGCATGACAGGTGTTCCAAACCGGTCTGTTTTTTTCTAATAACATGGATTTTATACTTCGTTCTGATTTAATGCAGATACTGTGGGCATTTTTAGATGTTTTAACGGCCATGCAATATGTCCTTGTATGGCAGAAAGATTCCTTGTCTAAATTTAGTTTTTCGTCTTTTTTTGAGAAAAATTCGAAGTCATACAGGCAGATTTTAAGCCCTGTGGCATTTTCAATAATATTTAGAAAATCTTTTAATACTAAATTACTTTTTAATATTGTTTTCATTTAAGTATTATACCATAAAACAGCACAATATGCTAAATATTAGCATGTCAGGCGATTGACAATTTATTGAATAATTATATAATTATATGAAATGAACCCCTCCGAGCTTACGCACGGAGTTTCGACGATAGCAGATTTTAGATTTTTAATGCCAAGTTTCCGCCTGAGGCGAGATCTCGTCAGAACCTCTGACGGACATCCCACGAGCTCACGCTCGGGGTTTTCTTTGGCATAACGTCATAAAAATAGAGGAGAAATATATGCCAAAGAAAATAGCTTTTATCGGTGCGGGAAGTTTTGAATTTACGAGAGGTCTTGTCCGAGATATTTTTACTTTTCCCGCTTTTGCGGATGCGGAAATAGCTTTAATGGATATTGATAGACAGCGTCTTGGTTGGATAAAACAGGCCTGTGAAAAGATTGCGGAAGCCGGCAGCTATCCTGCGAAAATTTCGGCAACGACAAACAGGAGAGAAGCTTTAAAAGGAGCAGATGGAGTTATTTGTACTATTCTTGCAGGTGATGTTGAAGTCTGGAAGCATGATATTTATATTCCTAAGAAATACGGGGTGGATATTAATGTCGGGGACACCAGAGGTCCCGCGGGAATATTCCGCGCATTAAGAACAATTCCGGTAATGCTTGACATATGCAAAGATATAAAAAAATACTGTCCAAAGGCGGTTTTCCTAAATTATACAAATCCTATGGCAATGCTTTGCAGATCAATGCAGGCGGAATTTCCGGAGTTAACAATCTCTGGTCTTTGCCATAGTGTGCAGAATAATGTCGTTGAATTGGGGAAAATAATTGGAGCCAGGGAAGATGAGATAACGTATTTATGTGCAGGTATAAATCACCAAGCCTGGTATCTTAAATTTGAGAGGAATGGAAAAGATGCGTATCCTGCGATCAAAGAGGCTCTGAAAATAAAGAAAAACTA
>MFGS01000101.1:8208-8397 GCA_001778355.1 Candidatus Firestonebacteria bacterium RIFOXYA2_FULL_40_8 | reverse complement strand
ATCTCGATTTCTATGTCACGGAATCCAGCGGTCATAATTCCGAGTATAATGCCTGGTTCAGGAAAAGACCGGACTTAATAAAAAAATACTGTATCGGCACAAGCTGGAATCCCGGGGCTCATGCGTATATTGTTAAATGTTATTCCAACGCAAAGAAGAACTGGAGAAAAGATATACAGAAATGGCTGA
>MFGS01000101.1:0-8116 GCA_001778355.1 Candidatus Firestonebacteria bacterium RIFOXYA2_FULL_40_8 | reverse complement strand
GGAAATGTAAGAAATTTTAATTTAATCGACAATCTTCCATATGGCTGCTGTGTAGAAGTTCCCGTAATAGCTTCGAAAGAAGGTCTGAGGGCTATACACGTTGGTGCATTACCTGAGCATTTAGCCATATTGAATAATATAAGTGCAAGGTGCGAGGAGCTGGCGGTAGAAGCATCGATTGACGGTGATCCAAGAAAAGTATTCCATGCTGTTGCATTTGATCCTTTAACATCTGCAGTTTTAAGCTTGGAGGAAATTCACGATATGGTGGAAGAGATGTTAAAGAAGAATAAGAATTGGCTTCCTCAGTTTAAGTACGTTAGATAGAAGTGCAATTTAAAGGTCTTTATGTCTGGATTCCTAGAGGTCAAATTTAATACAAATACTTAAGAAAATGGACAATATGATTAAATTAAGCAATATCAAAACATCAAGCGGGAAAGAATATAAGCTGAATAAGCTGATAACCGGGGAGTATCAATATATGGATCGCTATTATCAATTTAATTATATTCCGGAAGATTTGAAAGAGTGTATTCATTTAAAGACTTGCGGCGATGATAAATTAATAAGTGAAAAAAATCAGTGTGTTAAATTTGAAATTAGCGAAACGGCTGATGTTTGCGTACTTTTTGCGGATAAATTTCCGGTTTTACCTGAATGGCTTAAAGAGTACGATATTACAAGATATAAAATTACTCGTCAAGATTCAGCGTGTTGTAATTTTAAAGGTATTTTTTCAGTATTTAAAAGGAGATTTCAGAAAGGTGTAGTTTGCCTGAACGGATGTTCACCGGAAAAAATACTTTCCGAAAACTATATTAAATCAGGAGGAGCAAATTATTGTATGTATAGTGTTATTATTCTGAAAAAATCAGCGAATCTGTAATCTAAATATCTTCAAGATTCTGATATTTGATGCCAAAATAACAGTATTTCTGCAGCATTAGGAGGCATAATTCAAATAGCGATCAGATTATAGCACAATATGCTAAGAAAAAGCAATTCGCGCAATTGACTATATCCAATATTAGGGTATAATGTAATTGTGAGATAAGTATGTAAGATTAAGCGTAACTGAGAAGTCAAGCAATTAAAATACTGTGCAATAGGAGGATAAAATGAACATTAAAAATATAATTATAACTGTGTTTCTTGTATTAGGTATTAGTGCTTCTTCTTTTGGCAAGGACTTCTTATATATAATGAAATTCGAAAAAGGGGAAATGTTTGGTGATTTTAATCAGGCAAAAGCTGTGGTAAGTCTGACTAAAAATAATACAAAAGACGGCAAGCTTGGTATCCGTATTAAATACGCTGAAAAAGGTATCTGGGTTGGAGAATGGGGGCCGCTGAGAAGAAAATGGGATGAGTTTTTCAAGGTAACGTTTTACATTTTTAATGAAGAAAAGGAAGAGAAACAGATAGTTTTTAGGGTTAAAGGTGCGAAAAATCCTGTCAATACCCCTGAGAACACTGTCGAAGTAAAAATAAAACTTCCGGCAGGGAAAAGTGAACATATCATTAATATTTCAAAAGAATTATGCTTAGATGGTAAATCAACACTAGATCTCTCCGTAATAGCAGGTTATTCCTTTGTTAACATGGAAGATGAACCTTTAACCATAGATATCAGTGAATTCAAATTGTTGAAATAATAGAACAGCAATGGAAGCAAGAACAGTAAGTACAGTAAAAGAAGAAAGTTGAGCAAACCATGAACCATTCAAGATTTTATGGTCATGGCCCTGCATCTGAGCGTAGCGAATGGTGCAGGGGTAAAGAAAGTAAAACAAATAAAGATGAAAATGATTATTCTAAGGAGGGGTAATGCAGAAATATATTTTATTGATTGTACTGCTTCTTATAAGCTCATTTGTTTACGCTAAATCTGATTCTATGAATACAAAATCAATGAAGGCATTGAAAGCTGATAAATTTGACAGTGAAGCATTGGATACATTGGAAATTCAAATTAATGTCGGGAAAAAAATTCTTGTTGAAGAAGATAAGTCTCTTCCTGCTGCACAGGCGCCTGTTCCTTCTTCCGAAGACAGCAAAAAAGGATATTTAGTGTTTTTCAGGAACTACTTATATGATGTAAATCCATATTCAAATCCTTTGAAAAGCGAGATAGATCAGAAAGAACTTAAGGCATTCGCTGCCCTGGGGGAGTATGAGCCTTTACTCTTTTCTGTATATCCTTTTGCGGATTTGACTTCATGTAAAATTACACTCTCTGAATTTGTTAATGAAAAAGGAAATAAGCTTCCCTTAAGTGCTTTTCAGGTTAATAACGTTATATATAGTCCTCATGGAATAAAGGATGATCCAATTTATATTAGGCCTACTATTTTAGAAAAAGCCAGGGAAATACCTAAAATGATACAAGGAATACCTAAAACTGTCTGGATAACTGTAAAAGTTCCTGAGGATGCAAAAGAAGGAAGTTATAAAGGAAAAATAACATTTGCTCCTTCAGGTAGGACCGCAACGGAGATTCCGGTAACTTTTACCGTATTACCGGTTAAACTTTTGCAGCCTTCTGATGTTTCATGGTCGCCTATTATGGCAGGTTCCTGGGATTTTGAATCTCTGGAAAAGCAGATGGTTTCTTTAAAGGAACATGGAATGACAGGTATGGTGACAAATTATCTTGAGCCGGAGGGTGAGAATTACGATGATTTTACGAAGGCTAATAAGCTTATGTCGCTGGCAAAGAAAACAGGATTAACCGGAGAATTTGCTCTATTTAATCTTCATATACAGGGTCTGTCAACATGGCAATCTACTTTTGGGTTATTTGGTTTGACAGGGGATAAACTATTCAGTCAATCAACATATGATAAAGCGAAAGATGTTATAATTAAAACAAGGGATAATGCTAAGAAGAATAAGTGGCTTCCTTATATATTTTACCTTACTACGGAATTAGGTTACCTTTCTGTTGATGGTGAGCAGACGTATAATAAAGCTATGAAATGCGCGGAACAATACTACAAGACAGCAAGAGAAGTTGAAGGTGTCAGGTTAATGGCAACATTTAACAGGGATGAAGAGTTAACATCTCATTGGGATATCCCGGCTTTGGATGAATTTGGCATGAATGGTGATATGTTCCCTGAATTTGAAAGGGCAGCGAAAAAGAAACCGGCGTGGATCTGCTTCATCGGAAATATGGATAGACTTGAGAGATTAGGACATGGCTTTTATATGTGGAAGTATAATATAAGAGGTATACGACCATGGTTTGGGCAGGGGAACGGCAGGGGTAAAGGCAAAGGGGATACTGCTACGTTAGTTATGTATTATGATAATGAGCAGCATCCGACTGTGAGGTTTGAAAGGATCAGAGAAGGTGTTGACGATTATAAATATATCTTTACTTTGTCCGAATATATAAAGAGAGCGGAAGCAGAAGGAAAAAATACATCTTCTGCCAAAAAGGTTATAAAAGCCGTAACAGATCAGATACCTTATAGCCATAAAAAGCATACAAAAGGGTTTGATTATCTTAAAATGGATGAACTTAGATTTCAAATCGGTCAGGAAATTGTAAAATTAGCAAAATAGGAAAAGATTATGAAAAAATATCTGCTTTTTACTTTTACCATATTAACAATAAACTTGTTAATTGCGGAAGATACCGCTCTTGTCTCTATGAAAGATGTTAAAAAGGCTGAAGTATGGACTGTTGAGGATAAGGCAAGAATTGATTTTAAGGAGAGAGATTTTATTAAATTAGATATACCAAAAAGCAAAGATGAAATAAGTGTTTTATTGAATATTAAAAAAATCAATAAATGTAATTGGCTGGAGTACAATCTCTTAAAGCTGGAAATTGAAAATACAAGTAAGGATAACCTGACAATTAAAATAGTGTTGGAAAGAAGAGCTTTGGATGACTGTTTAATACAGCCTGAAAATCCAAGATTTGATAAAGAGCTCACAGTTAACCCGGGGAAAAATATATTTGAAATAGATGTTACGGGTGCAAGCAGGAGCGCGAACTGGCCGGTTAATGTTGAGAAATTAATATTTAAATTTGCAAGCAGCCTTAAAAACAGAGAGATTCTTATAAGAAATGTTAGATTAGAGCAGTGCGAATGAATAGGCGGAAGGAAAGGTAAAAATAATATTACTATCTTCACTTCAAGGAGAAACTGAAAGTTTATACGAAAGTCTTTTAGAAAATAGAGATAATGCTGTTGGTGTAATTTTAGAATGGTAAAGGAGGTTGTCGGATAAAAGGAGTATTGCGCTTAAACTATGATTAAACATATTAAAAGGAGGGTAATATAATGAAAAAAGTTATCGTACTGTTGGCAGGTGTTTTTCTGGTAATGAACAGTTTTTTATATGCGGCAGACAAACCGGAAAAGGCAGTGAAATCTAAAGTGAAAACCGAGAAAGCAGAACCTGATGAAAAAGCAGAGGAAGGAGCGAAATCATTGAAAACGGGCGATAGAATGCAAGTTATTAAATTTGATAAAGGAGAGTTACTTGCGGATGGCAAAACCAATAAATTTTTTGAAACTTCTTTGTCAAAAGAAAAAGCTGAAAAAGGAACGATGTACAGCTGTAAAGCAATTCTGAAAAAAGGCGGAAAAGGTTTTCCTATTATTGAAGGTATTAAAGGAAAAAGGGGTGATTGGAAAGATTACGATACTCTTGTTGTTAAGTATTTTCTTGAAGGTGATAAGCCTATGAGTTCTGGTATGATAATTGCGGATCAGGAATCATATGGCGAGAAATGGGAGAACTGGAAATATAGCAGCTACTGCTCAAAGAGGTATACATTTCTTCCCGGGGAGAATACGTGGAATATTGATCTTACAGCTTTAGTGACTAACGGAGGACGGAATCTTGATTTGGCTAATATGAGAACTGTTGCTGCTTATAGTAGCGATGGAAGAGAAGAAGATTATACAATATATTTCCAGGCTATATATGTAGAAAAAGAATAGGAATCTTATTTAGCCCCTCCCGGAATAAAATCAGGGAGGGTCTAAGACATAAAAAAATGAAAAAATATATATTAATCATACTGCTTGTATGTGTATATGCCTCTGTTTTTCATGCGGCTCCTGTATTAATTGCTACGTCAACAAGTAATTCTGCTACGGTATTTCAGTCTTCCCGTCATTTATTGCAAGCCCCTGATGGCACAATTATTGCATTCTATGGATATGCAACCTGGAATACGATCGGCATAAGAGCAAAGAAATCAACAGCTAAAGGAGCATCCGGAACCTGGACAAAGCTGGACGGGACCGCAGGTGAGACTTTAATAGGAGGGAGTTCCCGCGGGAATATAGATTTCAGTGTATGGATGGATAGCAACAGCGATATTTACGTTGTATATCAAAATAACCTTTATAATAATTTAGACATAGATCCTACAGCGTCAATAGGTACGACACTGGCCGGTAATCATGACAATGCAACAACAGCAATAACTGTTACAAGTACGGCAAATTTCCTGCCTGCCGGTGCGGTAAAAATTGATAGTGAAGTTATACCGTATACTAATAAAACTGCAGCGACATTCTTGAATTGCACGCGGGGAGGAGGCGCAGCTTCGCATACATCAGGAGTAACAGCAATACAGAATTTATACTTTGAATTGAGAATGAGAAAACTCGCATATAGCGGCGGTAACTGGACGGTAGGAGATCCGGTAAGAGTTTTTACTCATAATTCTGAAGCCGGCTCGTATCCCCGTATTTACAAAGATGAAAATGTATCTCCGAATAAGATATGGGTTACAACAGGCGGTCCGAATGGATACCCGAGATACTGGAATTCAATAGATGAAGGTGTAACATGGCAATCTGCGGAAACAACTATAACAGGAGATATTGACAGTGCCTCAACGACAATAACGGTAGCAGATAATACTCCTTTTTACACAGCCTACAACGAGCAATATAGTAAAGTTATCAGAATAGAAAATGAGTATTTAAGGTATAAAGGAAAAACTGGAACAACCTTATTAACAGGATGCACTCGTGGTGTTGACGGAACGCAGGCAGTAGGTCATGTTGATGGATCAACCCTGATCGGCAATATGCTTATGGCTCAGAATGGCTCTATGCAATCAGGAGGTCTGTTATTAAATTGGAAGGACACCCCGACATTAATATGGAAAAAATACAATATAAGCATGAACACATGGACTGGAACAAAATGGAGCACGGAAACAACAGTAGCGACATATACTCCAAGCGGAGTTTTTCCCTCTGAATTTACCGCGGGTGTAACAACAGATGACAAAATTCATCTTGTGTTTCCGGATACTTCGCAGGCTGTAAAAGGAATAAAATACAGGCAGTGCAGCAGTACGGGAGTATGGGACACAACAGATACGATACTTTCAAGCGATCAGAATGACATTAATCCGTCAATCACTACAGACGGGACAGATGTTTATGTTTTTTGGGCAAAATATTTTGCTGCAAATCAATATGATATTGTTTACAAAAAATATAGTGGAGGCGCTTGGGATGCCAATCCGATATATATAACGACAGACCATTTGAAAAATAAATATCCGTCAAGTTGTGTCAGATATGACGCAGGGATGTCTTACGTTCCTGTGATGTGGACAGAAGGATCAGTTACACCATGGAATGTGAAATACTCGAAAATAGTACTTCCTCCCACCGTGACAAATTTAAACGCAGCAACCGGTTCAAATTCGGGAATCACGACAATAACAATAACCGGAACAAATTTTTTCGGGGGATTGATGTCGGGAGATGTCAGCGCGATTATCCTTGATACTGTTATCCCGACGCCAATCACATCTTATTCGGTAGCAAGCGCTACCGCCATTGTTAATGTTGAAATACCTGCGGGTCTCAGTGTCGGAAGCTATAATGTTCAGGTAACAAATGCCGGAGGTACAAATGTAACCTCAACGGTAAAATTTGTTGTGACAGCGCCTTCCGTTACTGTGACAAATATAACGCCGGCTGAAGGAGCGAATGAAACTTTGACCACGCTTTCCGTCTTTGGCGCCGGCTTTTTCGGCGGGGTAGGAAGTAATACGGTAACCGCCGTGAGCCTGGACACTTCGCCGGCTGTCACCACTATTGCTGCCGGATATAGCGTGACCAGCGACACTCTTATCACCGGAGTGATAGTTCCGTCCGGTCTGACAGCGGGAAGCTATAATGTAATGGTGACAACGGATGGCGGCTCAAATACCACAAGTACGGTAAAATTCAATGTAAAAGTAGGCCCGAAAGTAACAGGGCTCAATCCCTTAACCGGTTCAAATCTGGGAATTTCCACGATAACAATAACAGGAAGCGGATACTGGCCGACAGGATCGGCAGAAGTGACAAGTATAAAATTAATGGATACAGCGACTGAAGTAGCAGCGATAACGGGGTATACCGCGGTAAATGATTCCACTATACAAACCGCGGCGGTTCCTGGAGGTTTAAGTCCGGGTTCATACTGGGTGAAGGTGACGACGACAAACGGAGTAAATGCTACGGGTGCGTATTTCAGCGTGACCACGAACGTACCGACGATAACTTCGTTAACCCCGGCAGTAGGCGGGGATTCCGGAATGACTACGATAAGTATAAACGGAACCGGGTTCTTTGGGGGAACAACCAGTAATAAAATAACCCAGGTAAGACTCGAAACTTCACCCACGGCCTCAACTATCTCGGGTTACAGCGTGGTAAGTAATTCGCTTATAAATAATGTAGTGATACCTGCAGGACTGTCTATTGGAAGCTATGATTTAAAAGTACAGAGCTGCGGAGTATATGAAAACGTAAGCGGTACGAAGTTTACGATAGCGAACGGTCCTCAGGTGACGAGCTTGAGCCAGACGTCAAGTACGAACTTAACAGCGACGGTGCTGACCGTGACCGGACAGTATTTCACGGGAGCGAGCACAGTTAACCTGGATGATCCTTTGACAACGGCGCTTGGCAGTATGACGGTCGTAAATGTAACAACTATAACCGGAATAATCCCTGCGGGCTTATTTGTAGGAACCTATAATGTGAAAGTGACAACCCCTGCGGGAATAAATGTGACCAGCACGCAGAAGTTTACGGTAACTGGGTTAGAACCTGCTGTAAGTACGGTA
>MFGS01000100.1:5350-8397 GCA_001778355.1 Candidatus Firestonebacteria bacterium RIFOXYA2_FULL_40_8 | reverse complement strand
GGGATGACGCTAAAGGTGGGTATTGGAAATAGCAATTTCGCATTTATTGCTTCACAAACCCGCACGTTCGCCGATGGAGCTGTTGGATACCAAAGCTTCACTTTTTCCACTACCACACTAACAGCCAATACCACATATTCAATTATTGTGCAAAAAACAGATGGGACAGACGCAAACGACTACATTTATAAATTTTCAGATGGTACTTATGCGAAAGGTACGGCATATACTTATAGCTTTCCAGGCACATGGACTCAATCCGCCACGGACGACTTAGGATTCTATGTATATGGAACAACCTTTACATGCAATGCGGCTAGTTATACTTCCCAAATCCTAACCGCTACAAGCTGGGGCAGCTGGGGGGCATTTACCGCTGGCAATACCGTACCTTCCGGCAGCGCAATAAGCTACTACGTTAAAACATCCACCGCAAGCGATAACTTCGCAAGCAAGCCGCTAGTTAGCGTAACCAATGGTGGCGCGATAAACTCTACTACCGGCAACTATATTCAGGTTATAGCGTCATTTACGCGCACGGACGCTACGGTTGTGCCTAAATTAGATGACTTCAATATAACATATTATCAGACTAACGGTAACAATCCGCAGGCAATTGCATACAAGGACGCTTATTACCTGTCCGTTTCCACTGGCGATAATAGCACAATAAATAACGTAATTCTAAAATTCGATAAAAACATGAAATGGACAATATTCAATAACCTTAATATGGGTTCCGCTTGTTTGTTCCGTTCCGATTTGATGATGGGTTCAGGGCAGAATGCGGGCATGATACATAAGCTTGATGTCTCCGGTATATACGCAGATAGCGGGAATGCGTACCAATCGTATATAACCACAAAAATACTTGATTTGGGTTCGCCGATACAACAAAAACAGTTTTTTTCAAGGTGGATAAATGCAAAAAATAGCGGAGACTGGAGCATATATTATGACTATAGGCTTGATGGTTCGACTGGCGACTGGACTACTGGTACCGTAGACCTTTCTGACAGCGACAACCTCATTTTCAAAAAACTTAATTTTGCAGACAAGCCAAAAGCCAATTATATTCAATTGCGCATAAACAACAATACAGTTAATCAACATTTTAACGTGCGAGGATTAAGCCTAATCTATGACACATTTCCGTTGGAGTAGTATACCTATTTTCATATTTATAATGCTTGCAAATATATGCTTGGCAAGCGATGTCCCATTGTATCAGTTAAAATCTGTTAAGACGCCGCAAGATGTTAATGCCTTAAACGAAACGTTATTCGATATAACGCAAAGCAAAATAGAATTTCATGATAGAGGCGACTCCTCATCCAATGATTTTGTTTTGGCCGACTTAACCACAGATGGCACGTGGCGCGATTTAGATTTAACCTCGGTTGTCCCCCTGGGGACAAAGGCTGTTATATTAGAGGTTGGCATACAGGATGACGTAGCTAACTCGGTAATCCAATTCAGGAAAAACGGGAATACAAATGCGTCGAATACTCAATTAGTAAGAACACAAGCTGCTAATATATTCATGGAAGGGCATATAATAGTAGCCTGTACCGACGGGATTATCGAATATTGGGCTACAAATACTACGTTTGGGTCGGCATATGTAAACGTAACGGGCTGGCTAAAGTAAGAGAGGTGATAACATGGCAATAGAATACGCAAGAGACGAAAACCAAAACATAGTAGGCACTTACGATACTGAACTTGGCATATTAGCGAGTTTCGTTCCCTTTGCTGATGGAACTACGCCTAGCTCTAATCCATCCAACGACAGGCAAGGTGCCGATGCCGTTAATAGTCAACCGCTAGTTGTTTCTGTTCGCCCTGTTTGGACAGGTAAGGGTGGCGGTGAGGACTATTGGGTTATTAAAGATAATGAAGGCAATACTTATTACAAGAATGGAAGAATGGATTCCCCGCCTGTAAATGTGGGAGATGTATATTCTGGCGGGAATAGCTTAAAAAATGTAAATATGAGCGTGGCAGAAATTGAGAATAAAGTATACGAGACATATGGGGTACCTTTAAACCACGACATGTTTATGAGTATAAAGGGCAAGGGTGAAGGCTACGCCAAAAAAATATTTGGGTATATCAATGAAGGAATACTCCGCGTCAACTCAGACAACGAGTTATATGCTGACACTTCTAAATTAACCGAGAAAGGTGAAGATGGTAAGTATAAATATATTGAAGTGAAAAATGGTAAACTCGTCGATACTGAATATATTAAAGGGCTAAAAGACTCTGGTTTGCTGGATGACAGTGAATGGTTCCAGGAGAAATATAATTTTGTTGAAGACTCGACTGACGGTACTTCTTCCAGTGGACAACCAGCCGAACCCGAAACAATACCTGAATTGGACAATTTAGTCAAAACTATAGAAGACCGAATAGCTAATCCCGCCGAGATAAACCCTGATTCTGTTACAAAGTGGACTGATTTTATCAATAAAACGCAAAAAACACAAGATGAAACAGATATTACAAAAATAAACGAACAATTCAGCGCGCTAGGCGATTTGGGCAGCTCTGCTAACAGGCAAGCTATTTCTGCAATGGTGGAAGGGAAAACGAATGAGCGTGCGTTACAGGCACTAAATATAGCATTCGGGGAAAGAAATGCACAGAATCAAGCCGTGGAGACAGGAATATCGCAACTGACCCCGCTTCTCGGGCAGAAACAGCAATTGAAGTTGTTGCCGTGGCAGCAGAAATGGGCTGAATATCTACAGAAACAAAGTCAAAGTTATGACTTAATGAAAACTTCTTATACGCTCAATAAACAGGAAGATATTGCTAAGAAGAATTACGAAGACATGCTTAAGCTCTATGAGTCTACTAAACCAGCGGAATCCAGCCCTTGGGATGCCCTTATAGGGGCGGGGCTAACTGCGGTTGGTACGGCAATAGGCGGGCCGGTAGGCGGCGCTATAGGCGCAGGGTTATCGGGCTTACTTTCCCCGACTAAAAAAGAACAGCAGCCCGCAATTGCAGGTACAACAAATAATGGAATAACTGTTACG
>MFGS01000100.1:0-5250 GCA_001778355.1 Candidatus Firestonebacteria bacterium RIFOXYA2_FULL_40_8 | reverse complement strand
GCTCGCGCCGGCGCGTGCTTTCGCTGGCGGTTTTACCACCGGATTAAATAACAACGTACAGCAGAAACAATTAGAGGCACAAGAAAAAAAGAAAAAAAGCCGTGATTTTATAGAAAAATTGCTAACAAGCTCAAATTTCGAAATAACTAAAAACACGCAGGACGCAAACGGGAATGTGGTAGAGGCGCCTATTGGGATGGAAGATATTAAACTTATAACTGATTATTACGAGCAAAATAAAGATTTGCCGCCAGCTAATGTTTATAATTTTAAGCGCGTACAAAAGGAAAATGGACTAGCCAACCAAACATCCCGTGTGTCATGGGAAACTGCGACCCCGACGCAACAAAAAGCGGCACAGGCACTTATACGCGGCGATATAAGAACAAGCGATTTAGGGCTTAGGGATAGGGGAATTATTACTGTACTTGCCAATGAATACGCTGCCATGAATAGCATACCGTTTAAGTCTTACGAGGGAGATGTAAAAAAAGGGATGGCGTCAAATCTGGCTACGGGTAAATTAGGTCTTAATGCCTTGTCGTTAAATACGGCATTAGGACACGCCAATGACGCCTTGACAGCTTATGAATCTATGGGTAATACAGATGTAAACTTAATCAATAAGCCGTTGAATTGGTTGCGCAAGAATACCAATGATCCTAATGTAATAGCTTTAGGCATAAATCTTAATGCCTTACGTGGAGAACTTGCTACCGTGTTTAAGGGTACGGCTGGCACTGACCAGGAAATAGCACAGTGGAAGGAATATCTTACCGAAGATTTAACACCGACTCAATTTTACGCGGCAATCCCGAAAGTACAGGAATTGCTAAATTCAAGGCTAGACGCGTTGGAATATCAACAAGAAAATGTCATGGATAATAAAATTGGCGACAGAAAGTTAATTTCTCCGAAGAGTAAAAAGATTATGGAGCGACTTAAATCTCCCGATAAAACGACGCAGCAAAACAATACAGCTAAGCCTGACAACTACGGTTACAGTAAGGGCGAAACGAAAGTTATTGGTGGTAAAACATATACTTATATGGGTAATAATCAATGGCGATAACTACCGAAGAATTACTCGCGTTAGAGAAAGCGGAACGCAACAAATCACAAGTCAATGCGTCGGCTCCCGCTAATTCTCCCCAAACGCTTACCACGGAACAGCTTTTGGCTATGGCTACGCCTCAAGAGAAAAAATCATTTGCAGGTTTTGGAAAAAACCTAGTCTCAAGCACGGTAAAACGCGCTGGTGAAATTGTGGCAGGATTGCCCGTAAGTGCGGCTAAAAGTGCGATTGCCGCGCCAGTAACAGGTAGAGTATTGCAAACGCCAGAATCGCGTGGTGTAGGGCAAGGTGCAATACAGGGTTTAACTGGTGGTTACGGTATGCCATTACTACGCAAAATGGTTGGACAAGAGGCAAGCAGGCAGATTCCATCCCCGACAATAAAGGAAAATATTGTTGGCAATGTTCTATCCCTTCCAGCCGCCGGCGCATTGGGTGCGGGCTTAATGGCTAAAGCTGGGAAATTAGCACCGGTAATACCAGCCGCAATTGGATACGCTATGAATCCATCTGACTCGCAAATAGAGCCAGCCATTAGCGGAAAACGAGCGATAGGTGCAGCTGCCGGATTGGCGGGACAGGCTGGTGGCGCTGTAATCCAAAAAATAGCGGGATACATCAATCCCGAGGCAGTGAACGCTTTAAGACGCGGTATTAAGCCAGGCAAATTTAATAAAAACTTTAACGACGATGCCGCTATAGCTCTGCCGATTATAAAGAAAGCAGGGGTAGAAGTGAATAATATTGATGATTTTGTTACCGCTACGGCGCAAGCTAAAACGAATGTGTGGGATAATATTCAGAATTTAATTACAAAAGCGCAAGCAAAAACTGAATATATAAACGAAGTTGGCGATATGACAAAAGCTATACCGAAAAAAAATTATATAGGCGGAAATGAAATAGCAAAAAAGATGAGAGAAGCCATTCCCGCCGCAAGTAAAAAATTATCCCCTGAAATCGCCGACGCTGTTGAGACGTCGGCGGCTAAATACAAAAACGCAAGGGTTACGGTTGCGGAAGCCGAAGATAGATTGCAGCGTTTAAATGCAGACCTGACAAGCTATTTCAAATCAAGTTATCGTTCGGGGTATGTTAAAGGGATGAAGGAAGAAGTTGCTTCGATGTTATCAGAGCGTAAAATATTAAGACAATCCTTATACGATAAGATACAAGCACTTACGGGAACGGACATTGCCCCTCTAAAAAAACAATATGGTGCATTGATGAATATACAGGACGAGGCATTGGGCAGGGTTAATGTTGCGGGAAGGCAAAATCCTATTAGCTTACAAGAAGCAATCCATACCTTATTTGGGGTTACACGTGCTGCCGGTGGTGATTTAACGGGTTTATTACAAATAGGTGGCGCTCAAGCAATAAAAAAATTAAATAGTTCAGACTATCTCATAAGAAAATCTGTTGAGAATGTAGGGGAAGGACAGTTTCCCTTTAATACAGTATCGCCCGCGATTGCCTCTGTAGCGGGACGCGGTACGATGGCGCAGTTAAATAATAATTATCCTATAGGAAAGACAGTAAAATCCCGCGATGGCAGACAGGCTAAAGTTACAGGATACGATAAGGATGGACATCCCTTAGTAGAAATAATAAACGCGGCAGTTACGCCGTTTAGGCGATAAGTTAAGCCCAAAAATATCATATTTGTACAAATTTGAATTATTTTAAGGCTAAAAAATATGAGATTAGACGAATTTCTCGCACGCCCAGCAGTTAATACAGCGCGAAACATAGTACCGATGTTAAAATCGGCGCGTAAAGCTATGCGCCTTGACGACTTTATAGCGGGCAACATAAATCAATCTATACCCGCCGCAACAAGCGCGGTACGTGAAGCCGCGACGCTCCCCATGCAAAGGCCTGAACGCTTTGTGCAACAGCCGGTAGTACGCGGCGTAGACACGATTGCGGGCAATCTTGCGCTAAGTATGCCAATTAGTAAGGCTATGACTAACGCAGCTACAGGGAAAGGCTTGCTTGAAACAATGGCGCGAAGCAGAAAGCCGGAATTTGCGCAAGAATTGGCTATGGCGGGCTTGTTTGGTAAGTCCGAGATAAAAACAGTATTCCGTGGAGACAAACTACCTGTAAGCATGAAACACTACGATGTGTCTGCTGGAATAAAAGCAGGTAAGGAGTTAGGTGGAGCTTTTGCGGAAGGTCCCGGTATATACTTCACTACAGATTTAAAAAACGCAAAAACATATGGACAGAATATAACACAAAGGGATATAGATATAGGTAATTTCGTTAGCAAAAAAACTCCTATATTGTCCAAGAGTAAGATAGAATCAATCCTCGGGAATATTGATGAAGAAACTATGGCTACAGCATTATCTAATTTTGACGAAAATCCCAACAATGCACGGAAAATGCTTGTTGACGCTATTATGAACGCAGATAATGCCCATGACCAGTTAATAAATATTTGGGCAGATGTTTTTTACCATCAGCAACCCGAAAAGTATATGCAAGCAGTAGCGCAAACAGGGATAAAGGGTTTTGAGGTACCAAAAGAAGGCGGGGCGGCTCATTATGTTGTGTTTGATAAAGATGTATTGAAAACAATCGGCACAACTCCCGGACTGTTACCACAAGCAGACAAGTTGAAAATATTCATCCAAAACCAGCGCGAAGCACTGGCTAAGGTCGGCGGCAATTCTGCCGGCGTAGAAAAGTTATTGCGCGAACATCCAGAAATAAGCCCAGAGTTAAGGGCGTTAGGCGAAAAGAAAGGGTACGAGGTATTGCCTGAGGAGCTTGAAAACAGGGTAAGGGAAATTATTAAGAGTAGGGAACAAATCTCAATCCCAAAATTGAACAGTACAGAGGACGCAATAGAATTTGGGAGAAAGAATTTAGGCGACAAAGACGCAATAGAAACTCTAAGAAAATTATACGAAAACAAGGTTAAGGAAGCGAATACATACGATGTAGCTAATGCTACAACCGCAGACAAAAATAAGATTATACGATTACATTACGAGGCGCAATTATACCGAGAAGCTATGTTTGAGGCGCAGGGGAAGGATATAGCTAAATCATTGAGGGAAAAAGGACTATTGAAATGAAAAAAATTGACGGGTTTAAAGTTTACGCGGTATGCATATTGTGGTTAGTATCAATTTGGTTATTATTTATGTATGAAAAAATATCAATTGACACTACCTTGATTGTTAGTTTCCTTTCCAATGTATTCATGGCTTTCCGTTCCACACAATCAAAAATAGAGAAAGCACAAAATGACATAAGTTACAATACGCACCATCAAAGATTGAAAACTTTTATCTAAAGGCGGTATTATGGGATATTGGAGTTTTGCCGGTTATGTGTTGGACGCAAATGGTGAATACGATATATTGATTGACAATACTGACGCCGACAATGTTTATGTTGGGTATGCCAATCCAGGAACACTAATAAGTGCGGCGGGTTGGAAGATAAAGAAGCTCCCTAAAAGCGGTACTATAGAAGGGGTGCGCTGGGCTAATGGGAATACTGACATGAACAAGATATGGGACAATAGAGCAAGTTATACTTATGCGGCGATAGCGTAGAAACAATGAAAAAAATATTATTCGTCCTTTTATTGGCTACAACAGCATACGCGGCAGACCAGAAAAAATTTAATCCGCTTGCACGCGACGGTTTCGATATTTATCAGCCGGACACGTATTCTTACAGGATTAAAACAAGCACTGACGTTGTTTTTACTGGCACAGGTGGTGTAACATGGGCTGACGGCACAAGACAAGCTACGGCGGCGAGCGGCGACGCGGTTTTGGCGGGGACACAGACTTTTACCGGTTCCAATTATTTTACTGCCCCTTATTTTGGCATTGGGACAACAAATCCATCATATGGTTTTGAGGTTAAGAACAGGCTTGTATTGTTCTCGTCAGAAGAAGGCGCAGGAAACCTTATTTTTCAAAACGCGAGCAAGAGTACTGACTCCAGTTGGCGGTTTCAAAAATCCTCTGGGACGATGTCTTCGCCAGTGGATGTAAAGCGCGGGCAAAAATTGTTGAGTATCACCGCCGAGGGGTATGCCGGAAGCGGTTATAATGAGGGGGCTGTAATCGAAGCCGTTGCAGAGGAAAATTTTTCTTACGAGTATGTCCCGCCTCATGCGTTGGCTGGCACATCTCTTAGGT
>MFGS01000099.1:785-8335 GCA_001778355.1 Candidatus Firestonebacteria bacterium RIFOXYA2_FULL_40_8 | reverse complement strand
CGTGCGTGTGGGGTGAGCGGGGGTAATGCTGTTTAAGAGGTGTGTTCGGTTTTCCACAAGAAAATATCTTCCAAAATACTATTGACAAATATACACTTTTAATATATAATTAAAGTAGTAATTTAGGATATATTCTAAGTCCTTACAGGACAAGGAGATAAATGGAAGCTGCTATTGTCTCGGTTTTTGGACTGTTAGTCGGAAGTTTTCTTAATGTTTGTATTTATAGAATTCCAAAAAATATTTCAGTTGTTTATCTTCCAAAATCTCATTGTCCAAAATGCAAAAATGAAATCAAATGGTACGATAATATTCCTGTTGTTTCTTTTCTAATACTTGGCGGGCGCTGCCGCAATTGTAAAACAAAAATCTCACCGAGATACTTAACAGTGGAACTGCTTACATCCGCGCTTTTTTTACTTGCGTATCTAAAATTTGGCTTCAGCCCGGAATTATTTTCTGCGGCTATTTTATTTTCTTTCCTTATTGTGATTGCTTTGATAGATTTTAAAACGCAATACATTTATGACGTTACAGTTGTTCCTCTTGCAATACTTGGTTTACTGTTTAGTTACTTTGTTCGTGGGCAGTCGCCGCTTCTTTCGCTTGTAGGGTTTCTTACCGGAGGAGCAATATTTTTAACCATAGCTTACGCCGGCCGGCTTTTATATAAATTTGAAGTTATGGGTATGGGTGACGTAAAGCTGGCTGCAGCCATCGGTGCTTTTTTAGGCTGGCAAAGTACGATTGCGATGGTAATAGTAACTTTTACTTTAGGCTGCATAGTGGGTTTGCTTTTACTGATTACAAAAAAGAAAGGCGGAAAAGATCCTGTTCCCTTCGGACCCTTTTTGGTTCTGGGTACGTTTGTTATGATACTTGCCGGTGAAAAGTTGACGGGATTATTGAATCCGGGTTGGAATAACTAAAGGAATATTATGGCATATGCAATAGGTTTAGACATAGGCAGTTACGCTGTAAAGGTAAGCCTTCTGAAAGAAAGAGGAGGAAGGTTTACGCTTGTTAACTTTGCAGTGTCTGATATCGGGGAAGAACCGATAGATACTCTTGACCCGGCACAGAAAAATGCTATGATACAAGCGACAGTTAAAAAGCTTGTTATCGAATCAAATTTGAAGACCAAAGATGTTGCTATTTCACTTGCCGGAGATCAGATTATTGTCCGTTATATAAAATTGGCCTACATGACCAAAGAAGAATTAAAAGGGGTTATAAGATTTGAAGCAGAACAGTATATTCCTTTCTCTATAGATCAGGTGGTACTTGATTTTCATATCTTAGGCGAGATAACGGAAGAAGGTCAGAAAAAAATAGAGGTTCTTCTTGTTGCTATCAAAGAAGAAGTTGTGAATCAATACATACAACTTTTACAGGGCGCGGGTCTAAATATAGCTCTTATAGATATAGACGGCATGGCTCTTCATAATGCGCTGGAAGTGAACTATGAGAAAAAAGAAGGCGAGACGGTTGCCATCATAAACATTGGAGCCAAATACTCCAATCTGAATATAGTCGAAGATGGAGTGACAAGATTTTCCCGTGATATACCGATTGGCGGTATAAATCTTACTAATGATATATCAAAAGAGTTTAATCTGGGGTTTGCGGAAGCTGAAAAATTAAAAAGAGAGCAGGGCGGGATCATCATAGAATCCGAGAATGTGATTTTAACAAGAATCCCGAGCAAGGAAGACAAAAGGGTCAGGATTTACAGTTCTATATCTACTACCCTGGGAAAATTAGTGATGGAGATACGCAGAGCTTTTGATTTCTACGAATCTTCTTCTAAAAAAAGATCAATAAGTAAGGTGTTTGTTTGCGGCGGTACTTCTAAACTTCAAAATATTGATAAATTCATCTCGGAGAGGTTGAAGATACCTGTTGAACCGCTCAATCCGTTTAATAAAATAGAAATAGCCGATGTAGCGGCTTTTGACGAGAAAATTAAACAGTATGGTCCGTTTCTTCCTGTTTCAATCGGGCTGGCTGTCAGAAAAATAAAGTAGGGAAAATGCTGATAGAAATAAATTTACTGCCGGAAAGTTATTATAAGGCCAAGCGCCTCAAACAAATGATTGCTTTGGCGATTCTTATTGTTATTGTAGTTGCTGCTTCAATGATCGGGCTTTACCTTGTAACTCTTGCACAGGTGCAGACCCTTAAATCTCAGATAAAAGATGTTGAAGCTAAACAGCAGGAATTTACACAGACCTTGATTGAGATGGAGAATATTAAAAAGACAAATGCTTCTGTTAAAGAATATTTGGATGTTATTAATGAGTTAAAAGATAAACAGGTTTACTGGTCTTTAATTCTGGATAACATTAATAGAACAATCCCTCATAATGTCTGGCTTAATTCACTTAATAATAAAGTGGAGGCCGGCGGCGTCAGGACTTTTAATGCGACAGGAGTCGGCTTATATAAAGAGTCAGTAGCAGATTTTGCAACCAATTTGAATGAATCAACGGGTTTTTTTAAGAATGCGTATGTATTGAGTATGACTGAAGCTGTTGTGAACGGAAGGATCTCTATTAATTTTACTATGTCTTTTCAGGCTATAGAAGATGCTAAAGTAAGACCTCCCAAGCAAATGGTGGTTCAGGATGTCTCAAAAACAGGTGTCTACGGCAGCAACTATATTAACAAAGAATACAATTGCAGTTTGTTTGTACCGGATGGATGGAAGTTGAGTGATTCAAAATCTTCAAGCAATATACTTGCAGTGGTGGTTAAAGAGAAAAGGGATGTTAAATCAAAATACACTCCGACGGTCACTTTGGCAGTTGAAAAATTACCAAAAATAGATTTTGCGCTAAAAGAATTTAAAGCAATAAGTGAAACAAAATTCTCAAAGTGGCAGGGTTATAAAAAACTCGGCGAAAAAGAATTTACAATTAACGGAGAAAAGGCGGTTGATTTGGAGTTTAGCTGGTTGACTAAATCTAAAAGCGAAAAAAATAAAATGATAACTTTAATGCAAAGGCAGATTTATTGTGTAAAAGGTAACAACGGGTTTATTATTACGTGTTCCGATTCAGACGACGGGTTCAGGAACAATAAAGAAGAATTTAGTATTTTATTTAACAGTTTTAAAGTTCAGTGATTTACAGAGGAGCCAAGAGTGTCTAAGGATCAGATACAGAAATATGCTTTAATAGCTCTCGTAGCCGGTGCAGCAGTTTACGGTTATGTATTTGAATTGTATCTTCCCACGCTAAAAAGCGTTGGGATACTTAAGGCAGATCTTCAGACCAAAAAAGACAGTTATGAAGAAGCAAAGAGAAAAGCAGCGGATTATGAGAAATTGAAAAAAGATGCGAAAAAAGCCGAGCTTGATCTTCTCTTTACGATGCGCAGGCTGCCTAATACGGATAATCAATCTGAATGTATAAAAGAAATAAGCCGGGCTGCGGCTGAATATAATATTACTGTCCAGGCTTTTACACCCGGGAAAAACACTCCAGGAAAAAGTTTTTACAATGAGGTTCCGATGGCTCTTAGCTTGGTCGGAAATTACCATGATTTTGGACGATTTATCACAAGGCTTGGTTATTCTGTCCGCTTGCTAAATTGCTTTGATGTCCAGATCTCCGTCTCAGGCGGCGGTAACGTTGTCACAGCTAAAGGCTCGGTTAACATGGCTGTAAGTCTGAGGACTTTTGTATCAACACAAACCACTGCAATTCAATCCCGTTACTCAAAAGGAGAGGATACGGAGGAAAGAGCAATTTACCCGCTTTACAGGTATGCCGGATCTATAAGAGATCCTTTTGCTTCGATTGTTATAGAAGATTCAAAAGCAGCGGCAGAGAATATCAATATTATGGGTTTAAAGTTGACCGGTGTAATGGCCTTATCTCTCGGAAGGAATCCTACGTTTGTTTTTGAAGATAACATGAAGAATTCATTTTTAATGAAAGATAAAAAGTTCTATACAAAAGAAAACCTCCTTGTTAAAGGAATCGAAGGTCGAGTTGAAGGCGAGAAAGTTAAACTTATGTATACGGTCGATAATATAGTGGGTCCGAAAGAGAAATATTTTGAGATCCCGAAGTAAGAGTAGCGAAAGCTACAATCAAAGGAGCTTATGAATATGAATAAAATAGCCGTTCTTATTGCAGTTTTGTTATGTTCTTTTTCATTCCCGCAGGATGGAAAAGGCAATTTTGCGGCAATCGGAGAGGTTTCAATAGATGCTCTTCCGGAGATGGCTGTAATTACTATCCCCATTAAAGAAGGCAGTGAGCTCCTGAAAGATGCAAAGATCAATATTGAGCCGATAGCGGATTCCAAAACAACCGATAAATTTCAATTGATTATAGATATGATGCCTGCTTCTTTGGTTGTCGATGCTGCTGAAAAACCCGTTGCCGGTTCAGTTGTGACTTCTATTAAAGTATCTCAATATGCGGCTCAGCCTCAAAAGATCTGCAGGGTGGTGCTTACACTTACAAGTAAATGTGATTTTCAAAAAGAACTGGATTCAACAAAAATAGTGGTGTCTCTGGTGAAGAGTAAAGAACCGGAAGCAGTTGAAAGTAAAGCACCGGTGAAAGCTCTCTCTAATGAAGAAGCAACTAAGAAAATCGGAGAGCAAGTTGTGCAATCGGAAGAGGTGGATAAAACGGATCAGTTTGCCATGCAGAAAGGTAGTATGAAAAAAGGTGATCTTGAGCAGATTGTGCCTTTTATTTCTCTGACCAATGCAGACCTTCCTACATTTTTAAACACTATTATTTCGGAAGCAGGTTTTAATCTGGTTACAAGCCGGAGTGTGTCGGGAAGCATTCCTTCCATCCAGCTAAAAAGCGTTACTTTGAAAAAGATACTTGATTTGGTTCTGAAGCAGAACGGTTTTGCGTATAAACTTGAAGGTAATATTATCAGAGTTGCAACACCGGGAGAACTAAAAGCGGAAGAAGAAAGCGCTATTGTTGAGACCAGATATTTTGCTATTAATTTCGCAAAAGCCGGCGAACTGCAAGGTTCTATTACCCCTTTCTTAAGCGGAAGCGGGAAAATTCAGTCTGATGCAAGAACAAATACTTTAATAATAACAGACATTACCACAAAAATGGAGACCTTTGCTAATTTAATCGAAAGTCTTGACACCAAAACTGCCCAGGTGAATATTGAGGCAAAATTGGTTGATTTGAAAGTTGAAAGTGAAGACAAGCTGGGAATAAGATGGGATATTGAGACAGGATCTACTGCAGGAGTAGGAAGCGGTTTAATGACAGATCTTTATCCGGGTACCGCGAATACTACCCAATTAAAGGCAAGCATTGCTCCTCCTAACACGGGTTCCGCAAAGTCTGCTCAGTTTCAGTTTGGAATTGCAGGAAATACCTCTTTCTGGATTGCGCTGGATGCATTGGTAAGAACTAATGATGCCAATCTAATAGCTAATCCGAGAATAACTACGGTTGATAATAAAACAGCTACAATTAACATATCTCAAGCGTATTCCTATGTGAGCGGTTTTAATGCGCAGACAGGTGTTACAACTTACGGTTCAACGGATGCAGGCGTTACACTTGAAGTTACTCCTCAGATTAACAGGAATGATTATGTAACCTTGCAGGTAAAGCCAATGGTAAGTTCTATAGTATCTGCCGGGCCGCCCCCTATTGTAGATACCAGAACCGCCAACACGCAGGTCTTAATAAAAGACGGAGATACTTTTGTAATAGGCGGACTTATTAGAGAAGACGAGGTTATTACCATACACAAAGTTCCGGTGTTGGGAGATATTCCTCTTATAGGTTCTATTCTTTTCCAGAATAAAACAGTGGGAAAAACAAAGAGGGATCTAGTGGTATTTATGACTCCGCATATAATCAGGTAGAAAATAAGTTTATCAATATATTATGCGGGTCCTTTGAGGCCCGCATAACTTTTTGGAGCTGATATGATAAGGTTTTTAACAGCAGGGGAATCACACGGGAAAGCTTTAGTAACAGTACTGGACGGAGTTCCGTCCGGATTAGCTCTTTTGGTCTCAAATGTTAATCCTGAACTTAAAAGACGGCAGGAAGGTTATGGCCGCGGAGGCAGGATGGCCATTGAAAATGATACTGTTGAAATATTAAGCGGTGTAAGGAACGGGAAAACCACGGGCGCGCCGATAACTTTACTTATAGCGAATTCTGATGCGAAAAATTGGGAAAATAAAATTGTTCCTCCTGTTACTATGCCGCGTCCCGGACACGCGGATCTTTCGGGAGTTCTAAAATACGGTTTGTCGGATATAAGGGACGTACTTGAAAGGGCAAGCGCGAGAGAGACTGCGGCAAGAGTGGCTGCAGGTGCTGTTTGTAAAGCCCTTCTTAAGGAATTTGATATAAACATATTCGGTTATGTTACTCAAATTGCAGGTATTTATGCCAAGCCGTTTGTGTCGAAAAATAAAGATGCAGTCGAAAGATCTCCTTTACGTACGACGGATGCTAAAGCAGAAAAATTAATGATCAGAGCGATAGAAAAAGCAAAAAAGCAAGGTGATTCTTTAGGCGGTGTGTTTGAAGTAAGGGCCGTAAATGTTCCTCCCGGGATCGGTTCTTATACACAATGGGATAAAAGACTTGATGCACGTCTCGCAGGCGGACTTATGAGTCTGCAGGCCATTAAGGGTGTTGAGATCGGACTTGGTTTTGAAGCTGCAAAAAGGACGGGGTCAAAGGTTCATGATGAGATTTATTATAGTAAGGGTTCTTATTTTAGAAAAACAAATAATTGCGGGGGGCTGGAAGGCGGTATGAGTAACGGGTCCGATATTGTTATCCGTGCGGCTATGAAACCTATCGCAACACTCTATAAACCGTTAAACAGCATTGATATTATCTCTAAGAAGAAAGTTAAAGCTACCGTAGAACGCTCGGATACTTGTGCGGTTCCTGCAGCTTGTGTAGTAGGTGAAGCGATTGTCGCGTATGAAATAGTTAATTGTTTCATGGAAAAGTTTGGAGGAGATACTGTTTTAGATATGAAAACCTCTTTAAAGGCCTATTTGAAGAGGATAAAAGGCCGTTGAGTTATTTGAAAAAGAATATAGTGTTGATCGGTTTTATGGGAACCGGAAAGACCTCGTCCGGTAAACTTCTGGCACGTAAAATGAAAAGAAGATTTCTGGATACAGATGAGCTCATTGAAAAGAAAGCAAAACTACCGATAAAAGAAATATTTGGTAAGTATGGCGAGAAATATTTCAGAAGGCTGGAAAAAAAAGCCATAAGGATATCTGCTGGTAAGAAAATAGTTGTAATCTCCACCGGGGGCGGGGCTGTAAAAGACCCTCTTAACATCAAACGGTTGAGAAAGAACGGATATTTGATTGCGCTGGTTTCAAATGAACGCGCAATTTTAAGACGGGTTTCGACTCAAAAAGACAAAAGGCCTTTACTGGATGCCGGAAGTAACAAAGAGAGTTTGAAGAATCTGAAGTCTTTGCTCAACGTAAGGCTGCCTCTTTATAAAGCTGCTGCGGACCTGGTTCTGGATACTTCGAGATGGACTCCGAAACAGAC
>MFGS01000099.1:0-540 GCA_001778355.1 Candidatus Firestonebacteria bacterium RIFOXYA2_FULL_40_8 | reverse complement strand
ATCAGAAGTTTTCTCTGCGAGATATAAGCTGATTTCGTCTATTCGAGAAAATGTTTTCCCATATTTCTGAGAGTATTTAGCTGCCAAGTCTGCCTCAAGTTTTGTCCTGAGAGCATTTCTTTTTTGCTCAAGTGTATCGTAAAGCCGTGATTTGACATCTCTTTTTACATTCTCAGAAATATCATTTTCGTTATCATACCAGTTTTGCTTTTCAGGAACAGTATGAAAGTATGCGATTATTTTTTCATTGCCTTGAGTGATTGCGTATGCTGCAACGCTTGCTAAATCCTCGGCAGTGTATTGTGATTTTTCTTCCAGAATCAATTTGCAGTAACCACCGCATTCTGCTTCCTTGAGCAACTTGTATTCTTCTGAATCCTTTGTAAAATACCAGACATTGCATCTTTCTGAGTTTAATGGCTGACGATAATCTGTTTCAATACATTCCCATGAACTCGGGATGTTTATTTCAGAGTTTAATTTTTCATGTATACTTGATTTTATTTCCTCAATAAGATGGCTTTTGTAATAGCCATTGTA
>MFGS01000098.1 GCA_001778355.1 Candidatus Firestonebacteria bacterium RIFOXYA2_FULL_40_8 | reverse complement strand
CAAAGACAAGTGTACTGGCTCCGAAGATATTGACTATTGTGGCGAGCACAAACGAGATAGATATTTTATATGACAGCGATATGGATATAGCTATGGCTACAAATCCTTCTAACTTTACAGTGGTTTCTAACGGCGTATTTATAAACCTTGCGGGGGCAACCTTAACATATTCAAATAGAATAACAAAGTTAAGCGGACTTCCGGTTTTAACTACCAATGTCACGGTAAGAGTCGTAAATGTTGAAGATCTGGCGGGTAATGCGATAATAAACGACGGGAGTAATGTCTTGAACGGACCGATTGATATTACAGCACCGGCCGGGACGAATGTAATAAACGCGGGAGCAAGTATAACAGGAAGTGTAAATGTTACGCTGGCTCTCTCAGCCGCGGACGGCGGTTCGGGCATGAGCCTGGCCTCCTCGGAGATGAGATTCAGTAATGACGGAAGCACCTGGTCTGCGCCGGAAAGTTACGGGACAACAAAAGTGTGGACATTAAGCGCGGGAGACGGGGTGAAGACGGTATATGTAAGGTATAAAGACGCGGCGGGTAACTGGTCAAGCGCTAATATAACGGATACGATAACACTTGATACGACAGCCCCGACAGGGACCGTGATTATAAACAGCGGGACAAGCAGTACAAGCAGCACCACGGTCACACTGACCCTTTCAGCAGCAGACGCGAACAGCTTATCGCAGATGCAGTTCAGCAACGATAACATAACTTACAGCATGGCAGAAGCGTATGGAATAAGCAAAACCTGGACGATTACAGCGGGAGACGGAACTAAGACCGTGTATGTGAAGTATAAGGATAGTGTGGGTAATTGGTCGGCAGGAATAACCGACACGATAGTTCTGGATACGACAGGGCCAACAGGAAGCGTTGTAATAAACGGCGGACAGGTTTCTACGATGCTGACAACCGTGTCGCTTACACTTTCAGGAACAGATACGGGAAGCGGTGTTGTCAGCATGCAGATAAGTAATGACGGCGTCAGCTGGACAACGTATGCGTATGCAGCAGCAAAAGTTTGGAGTATTCCGGCAGGCGAGGGGGTAAAGACGGTGTATGTAAAATATATTGACGCGCTCGGTAATGCGTCGGGAGTAAACGCAACCGATACTATAGCCTTATGCCTGGTACAGTACCTGAAAGTAGAAGCAACACCGGATAAAGTAATTAGCGGGGATATGGTAACTATAAAAGTAACGGCATGTTTAACGGATTCGACCATGTCTACTAATTATTACAACTCAATAGTTTATAACAATACGGACCTAAACGGCATACCTCTCGGAAGTTATACCTTTACCGGAACCGGAACCAGAAATATATCTAACAATAATGTATTTAAAACAATAGGAAGGCAGACGATAACCGTAGTGGACAGTGTAATCCCGACAATAACGGGAAGCGTGAGCGTGAAAGTATTTGACGCAAAATTAATCAACGCCGCGACGGGGGGATTATTTACGAGCATAGACGGAACAAGTATGTATATTCCTGCCGGCGCGTTGGAGGCGGACACGTATTTAGGTTTTAGTGTCACCGACAATCCTCCTGAAGTGGGGACCGATTATAAATTGAAAAAAACAGTAAGTCCCGTGTGCAGGGATTACGGAAAATTAATTTTGTCTCCGTGGGAGTTAAATGATATAACGTTCAAAAAAGCGGTGACGATAACCATACCGTACGAAAGCGCGGATGTGACAGGTTTGGACGAGAAAACACTGCGTATCTTCTATTATGACGGCATAAAAGGAAAGTATGAGATCGTTCCCGGAGTTCAAACCATAAGCGGGGGTAAGGTTACGGCAAGCGTTACTAGATTCACAGCGTACAGGATAATCGGGACGTATCTTGCAAGTAATCTGGACGATGTAATAGGATATCCGAGCCCGTTTAATATAAGCACGGCGGTAGGCGGGAAGTTCAAAGTAAGAAACCTACCGGTAGACTGCACAATGACGGTATATAATATTGCGGGTGAAAAGATAAGAGAGTTAAGCGAAGCAAGCCAGTCAGTGTCAAATGCCGGATGGATAGAGTGGGACGGAAAGAATGAAATCGGCGAAACCGTGGGACAGGGTATGTATGTATATGTTATCAAAACAGCCGACGGGCAGAAGAAAACCGGGAAAGTCGGAGTGATCAAGTGAAGAAAGGTTTACATTTTGGAGTTCGTAAATTTAATACTAACCACGAGTCAGGAAAACACATGAAAGAGATATTCGAATTGATGCCGGCGGTACTGTTCCTGTTTTGTTTTTCAGTGTCCGCCTGGTCCGCGGAAAAAAAAGAATACGCTCTGAATTTTTCGGCCGGCGAACTGCCCGGTGCGAAGTTAATAGAAAAATACGATCTAAGTCTTTCTGATAAACATGTTTGCGCTTTTGAACTCACCTCCGAAAATGCCAAAGAAGGCGGTAAATTATTAAAGGCCGCTTTAACAAAGAAAAAAGAAAAATTCGGAGCCGCGTTCCCTAGGATTTCTGACTGGAGCAAATGGGATGGATTAAAATTTAAAGTATATAATCCTCAAAGTTACAGCGTAAAAATAAGTTTTGTTGTGAGGGACCGGGACCTGGGATACGGACCCCCCGGCGGCAACGACTGGGGTTTTAGAAGCGATGCTTTCAGGAGCATAGGTCCCGGCTGGAATGAAATAGAGATAGATTTCACGATATTATCCGTAAACGACGCAAAAACTTATATCAATTTGAAGAAAATGCTTGAGTGGCATATTTACGCCTACGATCTCGTCAGCGAACCTGCAGTTTTGTATTTTACTGACTTTGAATTCTTTACAGAATAATCCCAGAAATTTATAACGTTATTCCAAAAAAAACCTGAGCAGCCTGTCCGACAATCTTTTAGGAGGATGAGCTCGGAGAGGTTCATATAATATCAGTGAAAATATCGAATATTCTCTTAAAAGTTTATTTTTTCCGTATTTGCTCCAAAAATGCCTTATAAAATATAGTTAAAACACGGGTAAATTTGACAGTGAAGTGGAAATATCGAAAATATCAGACACCTCCTACTCGATGGTGTTTAATATATAGGAGGCTCGGGGTTTTCTTTGGAATAACATCATAAAATTAATAAATAAAACAGGAGGAAATATGAAGAAATTGTTGGGAGCAGTGGCGGTAGCAGGAATAATGCTGGTGACGGGTAGTGTGTTGTATGCGGCGGAAAAAGGTGCTAAAAAAGAACCTGCAAAAGAGGAAGGCGGGGCGACGTTAAAAAAAGGCGACCGTAAGGAATTGATAAAATTTGACAAAGGTGAAATAATTGCCAACGGGGCCTCAGGGGATAATTCGAAGTCCTTTACCTCAAGCTTGTCAAAAGAACACGCGGCCAAGGGAAAGATGTATTGCGGTAAAGTAGTAATGTTAAAAGACGGTGAATCGTGTTCTATAATAACCCACGACGGGGCTTTGTTAAAAGGTAAAAGAGGAGATTGGAAAGAATATGACTGCCTTGTAATAAAGTATTTTCTTGATGGAGATAAACCCCTTTCAGCCAGCGCGATAATAGCAGATCAGGAATCTTTTGGTCAAAATTGGGAAAACTGGAAATACAGCAGTTATGTCTCAAGGAATTTAATATTTCAGCCGGGAGAAAACACCATGAGTATAGACTTGTCATCTCTGGTAAGTAACGGCGGCAGAGCTTTGGATTTAGGAAATATGAGAACTTTCGGAATAGGCAAAGCTAAGGGCGAGGAGTATACAATATATTTTCAGGAGTTATACGTAGAAAAAGAATAAAAATTACTAGAAATGTTGGTGCTGACCGGCTGGGACTTTAGGGTTTTAGCCGGTCAAATTGCGCAAGAGTTGTCAAAATTAGAAAGACAGGATGATAATATGAAAAAGTATGCATTAATAGCAGCGCTTGCCCTAATGAGTTCTCTTGTCTATGCAAAAGTTGACGCTACAGATACAAAATCCATGAAGGCGTTAAGAGCGGATAAATACGCAGAAGACCTTCTTGATACTCTGGAAATCCAGATAAATGTCGGGAAGAATTATCTTCAAGAAGAGGACAAATCTCTTCCTCCTGCAAAAGAGCCTGTTCCTTCTTCAGAGGATAGCAAGAAAGGTTACCTGGTGTTTTTTAGGAATTATTTGTATGATGTAAACCCCTATTCAAATCCTTTAAAAGAGGAAATAGCGCAAAAAGAATTAAAAGTATTTGCGGCGCTCGGGGAGTTTGAACCGATAGTGTTTTCAGTATATCCTTTTACGAATCTAACGGGCTGCAAAATTATGCTCTCGGAATTTGTAAATGAGAAAGGGGAAAAGCTTGCCCCGGGCGCATTTCAGATAAACGATGTGCTCTTTCGCCCTCAGGGCTCGGGTAGTGATCCCGTAATTGTTAAACCGGTCGTTCTGGAGAAAACCAGAGAAATTGCAAAAATCGCGCAGGGTATACCGAAAACCATCTGGATAAATGTAAAAATACCGGAAGACGCAAAAGAAGGAAGCTATAAAGGTAAGATCACATTTTCACCGGCCGGAAAGCCCTTAAGTGAGATTCCCGTGACCGTAACCGTTCTGCCGTTTAAACTTCTCCAGCCGCCGGATGTTTCCTGGTCTCCAATAATGGCAGGGTCCTGGAACTTTGAAGAGCTGGAAAAAGAAATGATAGTTTCAAGAGAACACGGTATGACCGGCATGGTGACCGGTTATCTGGCTCCGGAAGGCGCGAATAATGATGATTTTACAAAAGCAAATAAGGTTATGGAGCTGGCAAAAAAAACCGGAATGACTGGGCAATTTGCTTTATTTAATCTCCATATACAGGGTGAATCCACCTGGGAGTCTACCTTCGGCCCGTTTGGTTTGACCGGCGACAAGCTGTTTTGCCAGGCAACCTATGATAAAGCCAAGGACGTGATAATAAAAACGCGGGATAACGCCGTGAAAAATAAATGGCTTCCGTATATATTTTATCTGACAACTGAACTCGGATATCTTTCCGTTGCGGGCGAACAGGTTTATAATAAAACCATGAAATCCGCCGAGCAGTACTATAAGACTGCCAGAGAAGTTGAAGGCGTCAGGTTAATGGCGACTTTTAACAGGCCCGAGGAATTGGCCTCGCACTGGGATTTACCGACTCTGGATGAGTTTGGCGCTAACTCCTTAATGTCTCCCGATTGGGAAAAAGCTGCTAAAAAGAAACCTTCATGGATTTGTTTTATCGGAAGTTACGACCGGCTGGAAAGACTCGGTCACGGTTTTTATATGTGGAGGTATAACATAAAAGGCATCCGTCCCTGGTACGGTCACGGTGAAAGAAATGTCTCGATCCTGTCAATGTACTATGATAAAGAACAGCATCCGACTGTAAGGTTTGAAAGAATCAGAGAAGGCGTTGACGACTATAAATATATGTATACTTTGTCGGAGTATGTTAAGAAAGCAAAAGCCGCGGGAAAAAACACTGCGGCGGCGGAAAGTGTAATGAAAAAAGTAAATGACCAGATTCCGGAAAGCCACAGAAAGCATACCCCCGGTTTTGATTATCTAAAAATGGATGATTACAGATGGCAGATTGGGCAGGAAATATTAAAATTAGCAAAATAGGATAAAAAGCGTGAAAAAGAATTTAATTATGATAATGTTAATTCTGGGAATGCTTGTCCCGGTAATTGCCGAAGACGGTGTCCTGTTTTCTATAAAAGACACAAAGAAGCCGGGAGCCTGGACAGCTGAAGGAAAAGTCAAAATAGATATACAGGAAAAAGAGGGTGTCAAAATAGTTATCCCCGCGGGCAAAGAGGAGACAATAGTGACACTTGAGGTCAAGAAATTCGCAAAATGCGAGTGGTTGTTGTATAACATATTAAAGCTGGAAATAGAAAATCCCGATAAAAACAGCTTGATTATAAAATTCAGGCTGGAAAGAAGGGCCCTGGACGACTGGTCTCTCCAGGATGAAAATCCCAGATTTGACAAAGATTTAACGGTGAAGCCGGGCAAAAACACTTTTGACATAGATGTGACGGGAGCAAGCAGAGACCCGGGCTGGAAGGTGTATGTTGAAAAGATAAATTTCACATTTGTGAATAAAGAAAAAGCCGTCAGAGAAATATATATAAGAAATATCAGTTTAGGACAGGAAGAATAATAAAAATTAGAAATCAGCGAATAAGGCTGATTAAATCGGGAAGAAGCAATACTATGGAAAAAGAATAAGAAAAGCAAAGGTTTTTGCGGCAGGTATAGAGGGTAATTGCTTCGCCTTGAGCCGGTGATAAGGAAAAGAAAAAATATGATCGGAAGTATTTGTAAAACATATTTAAAAAAAGTACTCTTTTCTCTTGGAGTACTTATTATATCTTTAAATTTATCTCATGCCGCGCCGGTTATCATTGGAACTACTTCTCATTACCAAACAGGCGCCAGTGCTACGGCTCATAATAACAGCGGTTGGAGAATTGTACAATCTTCAGATGGTACTCTTGTTGCTTTTTATTCTTACTATGATAATATTTCGGATATAAAAGCCAGGTTGTCAAGGGACAAAGGTGCAAACTGGTTTAATCTTGCCGGAGGCGCAGGTGCGACCAATATTATAGCCGGTGCCGGAACAGGAAAACATTTTGGCGTCTGGATGGACAGCAACGATGATATTTATATAATTTACTATACTCAATATAATGAAGTTGGAGCACCGGTAACTGCCCCCGGAGCTGTTAGGTTTCGTAAGCTAACGCATTCAGGTGATCCGATAGTCTGGACTCAAATAGGCGGCCTTGTAGATGTCTGGAATGGTGGAGCTGCTTCCGGTTATGTTTCTATTTGTGTTGATGAAACGATATCTCCAAACAAACTCTGGAAAACTCAACAGGGTACATATGCGCAATCTTCAACTAATGCAGGGGCAACCTGGACTACGGTAGTTAGCGGGCCACCTGATTTTTTCCGGGCGGATTCCGGAGATGTTTTGTTTATGTGGAATAATAAGCCTACCTATGTATATAGAACCAGCAGCAGCGGCGGGGTGTATGTGCGAACGTGGACGGAGGGGTCTCCCGGTTCCTGGTCCGGAATTACAACCATAGTAGGTACCGGGTGTACTTTCTTTAGTCCGGTGGTTACCGATGATAATAAAATACATCTGGCTTACACTCTCTCCTCCGGAAGGGCTTTCTACAAGCAGTGTGACAGTGCGGGCACCTGGGGATCTGAAGTTACTATCTCCAGTACGGCTTTAGATGGGTATCCTGTTTTAACAACGGACGGTACGGACATTTACTGCTTTTATGTTAAATATTTTGCAGCCAACCAGTCTAATATTGTCTACAAGAAATACAGCGGCGGGACCTGGGATGCAAGTGAAACAGCTATTACAACGGATAATTTAAGCAACGGGTACCCCGGTATTGCCCGCAGGTATAATTCAAGTTTTTCTTATGTGCCGGTAATCTGGTCCTGTGGTATCGCAGATCCCTGCACCATGAGATACTCAAAAATAGTGTTACCTCCGAAGGTGACTAATTTAAATGCGGCTACCGGCATAAACTCCGGTATTACAACAATTACAATAACCGGAACAAACTTCTTCGGAGCCTTGACGTCCGGTAATGTTACGGCGATTACTCTTGATACCGGCACGCCGACATCAGTTACCTCTTACTCGGTTGCCAGCGCCACCACCATTGTTAATGTTGAAATCCCCGCAGGTCTTAGTGTCGGAAGTTACAATGTGCAGGTAACAAATGCGGGAGGAACGAACGTAACCTCGACGGTAAAATTTGTTGTGACAGCGCCTGCCGTTACGGTGACAAATATCTCCCCGACTGAAGGAGCGAATGAAACGCTGACCACACTTTCGATATTTGGAGGCGGCTACTTCGGCGGAATAGGAAGTAATACGGTAACTGCAATAAGACTGGATACCTCTCCGACCGTAACGACACTGGCTGCCGGTTACAGCGTAGTAAATGATACTCTTATCGCGGGAGCCATAATTCCTTCCGGACTGACAGCCGGGACATATAATGTAATGGTAACGGCTTCAGGCGGATCGAATACTACAAGTACTGTAAAATTCAATGTAAAAGTAGGCCCGAAAGTAACAGGACTTAATCCTTTAAGCGGGTCAAATATCGGAATATCAACGATAACAATAACCGGAAGCGGTTACTGGCCGACAGGATCGGCAGAAGTGACAAGTATAAAATTAATGGATACAGCGACTGAAGCAGCAGCGATAACGGGGTATACTGCGGTAAATGATTCTACTATACAAACCGCGGCGGTTCCCGGAGGTTTAAGTCCGGGTTCATACTGGGTGAAGGTGACGACGACAAACGGAGTAAATGCTACGGGCGCGTATTTTGGTGTAAGCACGAGCGTGCCGACGATAACATCGCT
>MFGS01000097.1:9408-21774 GCA_001778355.1 Candidatus Firestonebacteria bacterium RIFOXYA2_FULL_40_8 | reverse complement strand
GTTTCATACCCTCCCAAGCCGAGCATTACTCCCAGTTCTTCCAGAAATTCCTTGTCGTCATCAATAATCAGCACTTTTTTCATTGATATTTCCTTTCACTATTAAGCATTGCATGCTAATAACTTTTTCTCCCGCGAGTCATTAAGTTGAGGACTGAAGGAGGACTTACGGAAGCCTTCCGCAATTAACCTCAGTTTTTGCTCATTAATTATCTTTATCTTTCTTTTTCCGGTTTCAAGTATCTTTTCCTTCTTAATACTGCTCGTAAACCTTATCACGGTTTCAAAAGTAGTACCAACCATATTTGCAATTTCTTCCCTGGTAATACTAAGTTCATTGCCGACTTTTTTGAATAGTACCAGAAGGATCTTTGCGATCCTTTGCTCCACTTTTTCAGTGTTTTTTTCCTGAAGTTTGCAATACGCGGACAACAGCCTTTTTGATACATTTTGCATGATCTGCAACGCGACACCCGGATATTTTTCCATTAATGTTACAATTTTTTCTTTCCTAACAAGCAATACTTTCACTTTACTTAACGCTGTCGCGGAATACGGATAAGAATCCCCGCAAAACACATAGGTAGGTTCAAGCAAATCCCCTTTAATGAATATATCCAATATACCCTCTTTTCCGTTCAAGCTGTATTTAGATGTTTTCACCAAGCCTTCTGTAACTATATAAACATAGTCTCCCTTTTCTCCTTCAGTAAAAATGACATTTCCCTTTACGAATCCTCTCTCAACAGCTTCGCTGCTTATTTTCCCAATCTCAAAATTATCAAGTGTTCTGAACATCTCACAAGCTCTCAAGCTCTTTTGTTTATCCATTTTTCGCTCCTTGTTTAAATACTATATAAGTTATTCTTTCATACATTATAAAACTGTTTTTTTAATGAGCAAATTGGCTGATTCTGTTTTCTATTGACTTTTTTCCACCTGAGAGAAATGAGTTATATCGCGGATTATATTTATTTGACTTTTTTTATCTCTTTTAGAAGTTCTTCAGCATTAAAAGGTTTGCAAAACACTTTAACAACACTCGATTCCAGATTCTCAGCTTCTAATAACTTCTCTATATGAGGTTTTCCGCTTATTAAAAACACCGCTGATTTAACTTTTTTTTCTTTAATTGTTTTTATTACACCTATTCCATCCATACTTCCGGGCATTTTAAAATCAAGCAAAATAATATCATATATATTTTCATTGATCAACTTCAACCCTTCGATACCGTCATATGCCGGGGTAACATCATATCCTTCATCTTTCAGTATTTCCGCTATTTCCTGATTTAATTCCACATCATCGTCTACTATGAGAATTGTTTTTTTCAACTTTTAATCCTTTCTATCGGTAGAATTATATTTAATGTTGTTCCTTTTTTAACTTCACTTTTAACTTCTATTTTTCCTCCGTGCAGATATGTTATTTGATTACATACACTGAGTCCGAGCCCTGTGCCTCTTGCTTTGGTCGTAAAAAACGGATCAAATATCTTTTCAAGATTTTCTTTCTCGATACCGTTTCCATTATCTTTAATGCTGATTTTGACAAATCTATTATCAGCTATTTTGGATTCAACCGTTATTTCACCATTTTTATCCGGCAGGGCATCGAAGGCATTATTCAAAATATTACTAAAAAGCTCGTTCATCTGATAAGTATCCGCGTAAATTTGAAGGCGCTTTATCCCTTTATTATTCAACAACAATTTTACCTTTTTTTTATAGAACCGTTTTTTTGCCATTTCAATACATTCGTCCAGAACATTGACCACTTTTATTTCTTCCAGCTGGGGCAGCTTTATTCTGGAGTAAAATAAAAGGTTGTTTATTATGTGATTACTTTCCTCTATCTTTTTCTCAATATTTTCTACATGCCTGTCTAAGTCCCGGTTATTTGCTTTCCGTTTAACGTTATAGATCGCTATCCTGATAGCTGCCAGAGGATTTCGGAGTTCGTGTGCCACCGTTGCCGCCAAGGTACCTATATCTGAAAGCCTCTTTGAATCGTTCAATTCCTGCTGAGTAGCTGCTAATTTCTTTTCCATTTTTTTGTATTCAGTAATATCACGGGCAGCGGCAAATACTCCGGCTATTTCACCTGCCTCATTTCTGTAAACTGCAGCATTATAAAGTACATCCGTCAGCCTCCCCGAGATATGTTTTATCGTAAGGGGATAATCCTTAACAAATCCTTCCGTAAATACCAGGTCATAACCTTCTTTTGCTTTATCCGGTACAGTAAAATAATCCGGGAATTTTGTTCCGACAAGCTTTTCCCTCGAAACTCCGGTTACAAGTTCTGTTGCCTTACTTACGTCCATGATCTTACCTTCCCTGTCTATGGTCACCAGTGGATCCAGGCTTGTTTCAATAAGCGTGCGGGAATACAAGGACGCATCTTTTATTTTGTCAAGTAATTCATATTTTTTGATACCGCCTGTTATAACCGAGCCTAAAGATTCTATTGACTCAATAACGCCCAGCGGGAATTTATTCTCATTTTCATCGGCAATATGTAACGCACCGATTATTTTATCGTCATCTTTTATCGGAATCACCGCGACAGAGGCATATCCTGATTTCACACAGACACTTCTAAAATTCTTCTTCTCATTCTCATTTAATTCTTTAACAAAATCAAAGTTATTATTGCAGTAAAAAGACCCGTGCTTTGACATTGCTTTTTTATCCGAGGCGATAACTTTCCCGGTAATTACCCGTATACAGACACATTGTTCCGTATTAACAGAAAGTTTATTTTCGGATTCCCAAAATTTCTCACTATACCCTTTATTCACGGCATATGGAATATTCCCTTTTTCATCGAGTATCCTTATTCCCGCGCATTTACAGCCGCCTATTTCCAAAACTACATCTATTACTTTCTTCAAAAACTCTTTTCTGGAGGCAAGCTTTATTATTGACCCCTGCAGTATATTTCGATAAAGAATCTGTTTTTCCTTGTTCTTTCTTTCGGATATCTCATCATTTAAGGTCTTATTCGTTTTTTCCAGTTCAACCGTACGTTCAGCAACTTTTTGTTCCATCCCTCTGTAGGCAACTTCTAACAATTCCTCGTATTTTTTTCTAACCGAAATATCCATAGCATAAATACGTATACTGTTAGTAACAGGCAGATATTGTATTGTCTGAAAATACCAGCTATTTCCAACCATTACTTCTCTGCCGTAATTATTTTTACCTTTTTTTTCTAAATTTTCAACTACATCATCCCAGTCCTGCAAGAATCCATCTTTCTTTATTAATATTTTCCCTCCCGGGAATATTTTTTTTGCACTTGGATTCATATATGTAACTTTACCGCCAAAATCAACCTCGACAACAGGATTAGGGTTTAGCGTCGGAAATGTTGCCAATCTTTCCATTTCAGACTCTATTTTTCTGTTCTCCGTAATATCTATCGCAACAGTTGTCACTCCTATTGTTAAATTATTATCATCTTTTAAAGGTTCAATGATTGTGTCGAAATATTGTTTCCCGGACGGAGCTAATACTTCAAACACTTCCCGTGTTCCTCTTCCGGTCTTCAGTACCGTATTTTTAATATATGTCGTTTTTTCAGTATTCCCGATAGGAATCAGGTCCCTGTCGGTTTTACCAATAATGTCTTTTACCGCATATCCCGATTTGTAATTATACTGCCATGTATAACGCAGCTGTTTATCCTGAATTGATACGGAAATCGGGGAGTTATTTAACACTAATCTAAACAGTTCTTCATTTTTTTTCAACAGTTCTTCAACCCGTTTTTGTTCTGTGATATCATTACCCACAGACTGTACTTCTATTATATTTCCTTTATCGTCGAATATAGCCCGGTCCGTCCATTTTTGCCATTTTATCTCACCGTCAGGAAATACAATTCTTTGTTCATGACTTTCAACCGGATTATTTCTGTTTAACTTACCCAGATATTCTTGAATTGTTTTTCTATTTTCATTATAAATCAAAGGTAAAAAGCCGCTTCCGATTAAATCTTCGCATTTTTTACCGAAATAACGGCAAAAAGCTTCATTTACAAATATTATGGCACCGCCTGCCATCCAGCTGCAGATCAATTCTGTCTGATCCTGCACCATCCCGCGATATTTTTCTTCGCTCTGTTTTAGTCCCCTGAATAAAAGCTCCAACGGTTTTTTTAAACCTGTTTCTAATACTGCTTTATAAATCAGATAAAAAGCGACTAATTTTAAATAATGTCCGGCAAGATTATAGTAGCCGTATGGATCCGAATAAAGTGTAAACGATATTTCAGATAATACGGTTATTATTGTTGCTCCGCTCAATAAGCCGAAAACCGTCCGGCTAAAGTGCTCCCTTCGTTTATACAGAATGTAAACCGATAATAAAAATATAATAGAAATGATATATTCACTGACCACTTTAAAATCAGTTAGCCCGACCCCTTCTATGTAGCAAACCGGAAAATTCTTCCAATATAAGATACTTAAAATCAATATTATTGTTGAACCAACAAATCCGGATAAAACATAATTTATTTTAATTCTTTTTCCTATTATAAATGCAGCAACAAGGAAAATAATACTCTGATAATATCTGGCAGAGATCCAAAATTGTGTCGCAGGGTTTGTTTCGAATCCAAGAAAGATACCCATGCCTTTATATGATAAAGCATGCAAAATATCTATTATAGTCGTAAAAAAATAACCGATACCAAGAAAGAGAAAATAATCGCAATCAAAATATTTACGAGAGTTCCATACGATAATAAAAATAGAAAAGGAAACAATAACTGTGAATATTTCAATGGTTGAATGAAACAGCAGATAATTGTTGTTTTTGAGTATAAACAAACCGGCAAGAACCGCCAAAGAAGCAGCAATCCAGAATATTACTTTATAATAGTTTTTATCCCATTTCATTTTTTGACTCTTTTCCGGTACTCCGTGGGGGTAAAACCGGTTATTTTCTTAAATTGTCTTATAAACGACTCTGAATTTTCATAACCGAGCTTATAAGCTATTTGATCAACATTATAACCGGTCTTTTTCAGGAACTCCTTAGACTTATTAATCTTCAGCCTTAATTTATAATCATTAAAACCCATATTTATTTTTTCACGGAACATTCTGCTTAAATATTTAGGACTGAGCCCTACAACATTTGAAGCGTCTTTAAGCGTGACTTTCTTTAAATAATTACGTTCAATAAACACCTTTACCTTTTCCATTTTGTCTTTCAAATCCATACCGTCGCTTTCAGGTAAACCCTTTTTTGTACTTAATACTTTTTCAATAACTTCCCTGGTCGAGTCAACATCCAGCGGTTTTTCAATAAAATCATCAGCTTTATCCCGGAATGCAGACAGTACTGTATCTTTTGAACCATACCCCGTAAAAATAATTATTTTTACGTCTTTATCCATCTCCCTTATGCATTTTAATATTTCCAGTCCGCTTCTGCCCGGCATTCTCACATCAAGTATTACAAGATCTATTTGATTGGGTTTTTTCAGGATTGAAAGAGCTGATTCGCCGTTTACAGCCTCAATAATATTATATTCTTCAAAACAGTCAATAAACTCGCTTCTTAAAATATTATCGTCATCTACCAGAAGTATTGTATTTGAAACCTTCTTTGGCCTTATATTTTTCATAGTCAGTATTATACCTTTTTGATATATTTTCCCGCCTGACTATATTACACTTTTTATTGACTTATTTCCAACTTGAAATATTATTTTAAGTAACGGGTCAGTGAAATACGGAATTTTGTCATCCTGAGTCGGTTTTTTGACGAAGGATCGCTGCCTTAATAAATCACCTGAAAAACAGAGATGTTTCGCCAGAAAAAAGACGGCTCAACATGACAATGTTATTTGTCCGTACTCCACCGACCGGTTATTATTTTAAAGTCGATGCTGCAAAGCATATAAAAACAGCAAACACAGGCAATAACCCTTCTCTCTGCGGTTTATTTTTGCTTTTGATTTCTTTTTACAGATTTTAATCTTTTTCTTTATCCTTACCACAAGTTCTCCTTTATTTTCTCAGCCATACTTCAGCACCTCATAATGAGAGTTCTTCATTATTTTGACTTCATTCCACCTTACGGAAATCACATTTTACTTACAATACACAGTATTTTATCTTATTTTTACCATGCTTTTTAGCATAATACATCTGGGCATCCGCAGCTTTTATTATTTTTTGGATGTCACAATGCGCGGTAAGGCAGGTTATCACTCCGGCGCTAAAAGTTACTTTCCATTTTTTATTAAACATTACGATTTTTAATTTTTTAAAAACAGTTTCAATAGTACTTTTTGCTTTACCTTTATCCGTTTCAGGAAAAAGAAGTATGAACTCATCCCCGCCGACTCTCGAGACGATATCATTTACACGGATATTTTTTTTAATAGTAGCCGCAATAAGACGCAAAAGATCATCTCCTTTATCATGCCCCATGTCATCATTAACTTTTTTAAAATTATCAACATCCACATAAACAACCGTAAACGCTCTTTTATAGCGCCTGGCCCGGGACATCTCGATACTGGCAAGCTCATAAAAATGCCTGCTGTTTGAAATCCCTGTGACCATATCTAATCTTGCTAATTTCTGCTCTTTCAGCAGGGAGTTTCTTAAAACTATCAGGATTCCGCTTACGGTTAGAAAAACACCAAAAACCGCCAAGCCGTTCCAGAATGCAATAAACACGCTTGAATATATGTTTTGGGAAAGCAGTTCTACGATTACAACCAGAAGTGTCCCTAAAATTGAAAATGCTATCGCCCAATTTTTATTTAGAAGTAAAGAAGCAGAAATAACAGGAACCAGGTAGAATAAGATTAAAGTAGTCTCATAACCTGTTACATAATCCAACATACTGACTATCAAGAGAGAAACGAAACTAAAGCAAATTACAAAATAAATAGATTTACTGGAAAAATATTTTACCAGTCTCATGGGGATTTTTTCCACAAAACCGATATTTAAGGCCTGTCCAAATGTATTATTATTCCGCATATTACTCACTCACCGTCTATTTATAAATTTCTGAAATTTCTTCAAATTTTTTATTGTTTACTTTAAATACTTCAAGTATTAAAGGATCAAAATGTTCAGGCATGGTACGACCATCACCCTTAGTAATTATTTCAACTGTATTATCATGAGCCATAACCGTTTTGTACGGTCTTTTACTGCGCAAAGCGTCATACTGATCCGCAATATTTACTATTCGCCCGTAAACCGGTATTTCCTCTCCTTTTAATCCTGAAGGATAACCGCCGCCATCCCACCTTTCATGATGAGTTAATGCTATCTTTGATCCAATTATCAGCAGTTCCGCTTTGGAGTTAATCAATATTTTACTGCCAAACACCGTGTGGTTTTTAATTACATTATATTCCTCTTCCGTAAACCGGTCCGGTTTAAGTAAAATTTTATCGGGTATACCGATTTTTCCGACATCATGCATCGCTGAAGCATGATAAACTATATCCGTAAATCGACTGTCCCGATATACTTCTCTGGCAATCAAACTGGAATATAGACATACCCTGTGGATATGAGAACCCGTATCTTCATCCCTGAATTCAGCGGCAGCAGATAATTTCCGAATAGTTTCTATCTGACTTTCTTTTACTTCATTTAATGATTCATCCAGACGTGTTAATAATGCTCTTAGCTTCTTAGTCTTGCTTTCAACCTCTTCTTCAAGCAGCCGGTTATGGTCATTAAGAAAATCATGGTATTGTTTTATTTTAACATGATTTGTAACTCTAAGAGTAAACTCCTGTAAATCCAGCGGTTTATTTAAAAAGTCATCGGCTCCCTTTGCAATCCCTGTGAGCATATCGGCTCTTGAAGTTAAAGCAGTTAATATAATCACAGGTATATGTCCGGTGTGTTTATCATTTTTAAGTATCTCGGTTGCTTCAAAACCATTCATAACCGGCATCATTACATCCATAAGTATGATATCGATATCCTGCACATACTCATGCGCGCTTTCTACGCCTTCCCTGCCGTTGACTGCTTCAATAATCTCATACCCCAGACTTTCGCAGAAAACTCTAAGCAGTATCCTGTTTTGAACCTCATCATCAACAACCAATATTTTATTTTTTTGCGGTTTTTTATCCATTTTAATATCACTTTTATTCGTTTTTGCTGTTTTAAATGGGTATCGTAAAATAGAATTTGCTTCCGTTTTCTCCGGATCCAGGCGGTGATATCATGCCGATTCTACCCTTCCACAAATTCACTATTTTTTTCGATAATGACAAACCCAATCCTGTACCCTGTATTGAAGTTTCTATACGGGAAAAAGGACGGAATAATTTATCTTGATCTTCTTTTTTCACGCCTATGCCGTTGTCAATTACCGATATTTCAATTTCTCTCCCCAAGGATAATCCGGCTTTAATAACAACTTTGCCGCCTCCGGGCGTATACTTAAATGCATTAGAAAGCAGATTAAACAGCACCTGTTTTATTCTTAGTTCGTCTGCAATTATCTCACGTGGGATTTCCGGAGAAATATTCATTTCGAATTTTATTGACGAAGATACTGCCTTCTCATCAAACGACATCCTAGCATTATTAATTATCTCCCGGACATCCACCTTTACCGGTTTCAACTCCATAATGTTGGCTTCAATTTTCGATATGTCAAGAATATCTTTGATCAAATCCAGTAAGTATCCGCTTCCCGAAAGGATATACTTAATATAGCCTTTATATCTTTCGTTCAAAAGATTATCATCATCCTTATTAAGAATTTGCGCAAAGCCTGTAATAGAGTTCAAAGGCGTTTTTAATTCATGGTTCATATTTGCAATGAATTCCGACTTTACTATGGAAGCCTGTTTTGCCTCTTCAAACAGCAAAACGAGCTGGTCGTTTGTTTTATTTAATTTTTCCGTCCTTTCTTTTACCAGATCTTCAAGACGGGCATTATATTCCGCCAGAGCTTGCTTCATTTTTATTTGCTCGGTAATATCCGTGCCCGAGCAAAGCAAGCCTGTTATACTGCCTTCTTTATTTTTAAGCACTCTATTATACCAGCCGATGATCTTTTCAATACCGCTTTTGGTTAGAACTGAACTTTCAAAATATTCTTCCGGTTCAAGTTCGCCCTTCATTAACATTGCAAATCCTATCTTTGAATCGTTCTTGATCTTTTTTGGCACAAAATTATCAAACCATTTTTTTCCTATAATATCTTTTTCTTCAAACTCCAGGACCGAGCATCCTTCTTTATTGATAAGCGTGACAACCTGATTGATATCCAGGGACATTATCACAACTCTTGCGATATCAAGGTACATATTCGCATTCTCTTTTTCTTTCCTGTGCAAACTTTCCGATTTTTTTTGTTCCGCAAGGTTACGGATCGACATAATGCCGTAAGCCAGGTCATCTGCCAGACCCGCCAGAAGATCCTTCTCTTCCTGATTAAATATAATAGGTTTTGCAGAATGAATGTTCAATGTTCCTATAATATTTCCGTTTGTAATCAAGGGGACAGACAGTAAAGAAACATACCCGCATCCGCAATTGCTTGCAAAAAGCCTCCGGGAATCAGCATCAGGATCCAATAGAAGTTCTTTCGAGGACACAGACTTTCCGGTCCTGATAGATATATTAGCCGGACAACTTCCATTCTCACCGGTATCCGACCAGGTGAGATTCTGTTTGACAAGGTAATCATTATTGTTTCCGGCATGCGCGACAGGGGTTATGGTCTTTTTATCATCATGCTCAACATAACCGACCCAGGTCAGATCATACTCTCCAATCATAACAAGTGTATGGCAAATATCCCGAATTAAGCTTAGTTCATCTGTAGAGCGGATCAATATTTTGTTACATCCGACTATCAGCGATAAGGCTTTATTGGCTGAATTTGTCAAACCTTGAATATCATTCATTTTTTAGTCCTCGTATTTAATATGTATGTTACCACATCAAATATTTAAAGATAATTACCCGGCTACTCTTTTAGTTGACCTTTTTCTACCGAATATTTATTAATCCGAAAGGTAATATTGCGTATTTCAGGCAGGAGTAAGTGAGGGATAATTTAATACTTCAAAAATACCGGCTTAAGTAAGCTTCCGCGTCATTTTCCGCGCGGCGTCTATTCTACTTAGCTTTCATTTTCTCGTTAACAATTTCTGTTGTTTTTTTATGATTAATAAAAACTTTTACCTTTGAATCCGGCAGGCTTATCTCAGAAAACGCTTTATCTTTCTCCCAGGGGGATTCTTTTAAATGAATACCGAGGAAATTTATTTGTTTTAACAGTTCATAAACCATCCCTTCCAGAGAATTTACTTCAACTCCGGAAAAAACTATCGTATCCACTCCTGACAGGACAGCCAGAGATCCTCCAAGATACTTGAGTATCTGATTACGATATATATCAAAAGCCAGCTTAACCTTTTCATCGTTTCCGTACATTTCAGCAAGGTCTTTTACCTGTACGCGATAATCAGTAACACCGAAAAAACCGCTCTCTTTTTTCAGCAACTCATCCATTTTATATATAGAATAACCTGTTTTTTTCATTATATAAAATACCGCACCCGGGTCAAGATCCCCGCACGACGTTAACGACATTATGCCTTCAAGAGGGGTGCTGCCTAAACTTACGGTAACCGGCAGATTATTCTCAATACCGCAAACAGTTGTTTTCTTGTCCAGAACAACAGAAATTACTTTTTTATTTCTCCCGGATTGTTCCGCGGCATAGCTGTGATAGATCCCGTGATAACCGAGTTTTTTCAGTTTACTCTTTTTTGAGCTGCTCTTTGGCAGGGCATAGTATAATTCTTCAGGAGGAAGTTTCTGAAAAAAAGAAGTGTCAAAATACAAGGAAACCGGGATTTTTTTATTTTCCTTTAACAGCTTTTTCAAAAACTTTACTGCAAAAGGGATATATGAAGGATACACATCCGACAGTTCCTCCAATTCTCCTATTATTTTTTCTTTCATAAGCTCCGGATTTTTTGCTTTTTCAGGACCAAAAGGAAGAATTAAAGAAATAGCGGAAATAACAGCCGTCTCGAGCCCTTTCACGGCTAAAACCTCAAAGAAGCTTTTTTCCTTGGACAAAACTTCTTCATTGCCAAGAAGTAACGTAAACTCTTCTATACCTCTTGTTCTCCCGAAAACCGTGACCTTTATATTATTTGCTCCTATCTCTCCTACTACTTTCATTTGTGCGCTCCATAGGCTTCCCTGGCGATCATTATTTCTTCATTGGTCGGTACTACCAGTATCCTGGCTGTCGATTTTTCCGAAGAAATGTCCTTTATCCCCGATTCATATCCGTTATTCTTTTTCTTATCAAGTTTTATTCCGAAAACTTCCATAGCTTCACAGACCTTCTCCCGTATAAGAGGAACCGATACACCGAGAGAATCCGTAAATATCAGAATATCCGGTTTTTTCAGCAAAAGAGAGTAATAGCCGATATATTTCTTGACCCTTCTTATGAACATATTAAAAGCAAAGGCAGCATTTTTGTCTTTCCTCATGATCTTCACTGCGTCGCGCAAGTCCGACGAAGTACCAAAAATACCGAGTACCCCGCTTTTTTTATTCAACATTTCATCCGCCTGCTTAACGGTGAGCTCTTCGTTTGCTATTAACCTGAATAAGACACCGGTGTCAATATCTCCGCTTCTTGTATTCATAATAAGCCCTTCAAGCGGTGTCAAACCCATAGTATTGTGTATAGAATGTCCGTCTTTTACCGCGCAGATACTTGCTCCTCCGGTACCGAGATGACAGCTTATGATCTTTTGGAGATCAAAATCCCTTTTTAAGAACCACGCAGCTTCGGTGGTGACAAATTTATGCGAGATACCGTGAAATCCGACCCGCCTTATACCGTATTCCTTTGCAAGTTTTGCAGGAAGAGCATACGTATAATTTTCCGGGGGGATTTGAGAGTGGAACGCAGTGTCAAAAACAGCGTATTGCGGTATCTCCCGTGAAAAATCCCGGCACATTTCCATAAACGAATGGGAAACCGGGTTATGTATCGGCGCAAGGTCAAACGTGGTTTTAAGTTTTTTTAGATCATGCTCTTCCACCCTTGCTGTCTTGGCGTAAAGATTCCCGGGGTGAACGAACCGGTGCGCGAATGCCGTTATCTTAAGCTCATTATTCATTACACCATCTTCGGTAATTACTTTCATAATACTTTTAAAAGCGGTGCTGTGATCCGGCATATCTATATTTATTATCCTTTTTACACCCAAAACGATATGTGTAATGAAAGAAGCGCCCTGTGTCTTAATGCCCACTCTTTCCGCTTCGCCTGTAATAAGATCTTTTTCCCCCGGCATGGATATTAAT
>MFGS01000097.1:8918-9378 GCA_001778355.1 Candidatus Firestonebacteria bacterium RIFOXYA2_FULL_40_8 | reverse complement strand
AAAACCAGGATGTTCATTTTTCCGTCAGATTTCATCCGAGCTCCATCCGAAAGAAGGTATGCCGATATTTCTGTAAGCAATCCAGGCCGTTCCCAATACCGCCGCTTCAACACCTTTTAAATGCGCCGCTTTATCTTCACCTTTGGAAGTTTCTTCACTTCCGGCCCCGAAGCCCAGGGTAGGCAGCTTAAGTTTACCGCAGGTGTAAGAACCAAAAGTAAAGGAGTTCTGCCAGTAGCCGGTTTTAGATTTTATATCAACTTCACTAAGCGCGTCCATCGATTTTCTGACAAAAGCATCAGAGCTGTCCATAAGCCATGGATCATATTTTTTCTGGACTTTAAGATCCAGACCGCTCCCGACATGTACTTTTTCAACCGCAACAGCAGTACTGACGGAGTATTTTTCATTTTTCGAATATACTTCTTCGGCAATGGACTTTGCCCTTTTCAGGATATTA
>MFGS01000097.1:6689-8860 GCA_001778355.1 Candidatus Firestonebacteria bacterium RIFOXYA2_FULL_40_8 | reverse complement strand
TCCATCCGGCCTTTATGACCGAGATAAATATTCAATCCGGTCGGTTCACAAAGAAGAACACTTTTTATTTTGCTTCTTCTGTGTTTAAGCGTTTCATTAAATAAGTATTCCACTCTCGCCTCGCTGTCATTAATATTCGGGATACAGCAAAAGATTACATTACCCTTAAGAGGAGCGAGTGAGCTTTTAAGCAAAGCCCCTGCGAATAAACCTGAAGTTATACCGTTCTTAAACCCCGATCTTCCTCCGGTTTTTTCCGGCAAATCAAAATGCGAAATAATAACAACATCTCCTTCATCACGGCTGCCCTTTATTAATCCTACAACATTTTCCGCTTTATCGGCAGATACTATATCATAACCGTTATTTTTCATCTCGCCTGAAATATATTTTCCAAACTGTGCTACATCCGTATTCCCATACTCAAACTCTCCGAGCTTATCCCAAAATTGCTCCAGCCCGCTTTTAAGACCGCCCAACCTGCTCTTCAGTATGTCTTTCATATCCCCTCCTGTTTTATATATGTTAACATTATTAAGCTACACCTAACATTCATGTCAAAAAAAATTAAAACGACGGCGGCGTTATTACCCAGACTGCTTCTGCTTCCCCGCTGCCGGAATTTTTAAAAGAGTGCGGTGTTTTCGAATTAAAATATATACTGTCGCCTTTTTTTAAATTATAATTGCTATCGTTCAATTTGATTTCAATCTCCCCTTTTAAGACCAGGACAAACTCCTGTCCGAAATGCGTATAATTCGCCCCGCCGGAAGTCGCGTTTTTGTTCATTTTAAATAACAGGGGTTCCATCATTTTATTATTATCAGGCGAGGTGAGGAGAAACATGCTAACGCCTTTTTCGAGGTCCTTAATATTTTTTCTGTCTTTTTCTCTTGTGATCGGCATATCGGATATCTTCTGACCTTCACCTATAAGCTCACCAACCGTAGTTGACAGCTTATCAGCTATATCTTTTAGAGTTGAAAGAGACGGCGATGCTTTCCCCATTTCCACCTGGGAAATAAAACTCGCACTCAAATTTAAACTTCTCGCGAATTCCCGAAGTTTAATCCTCTTTCCTTCCCGGAGCCTTCTTATGTTTATTCCTACGACATTCATCATATAGTTATTATATAGTATTTATCACCATCTGTCAAGTAGTATTTAATATATATTAACCTACACTTAACGTATTTTGATTTTTACTTATCACTTTTTAACGGTAAAAAGACGGTAAAGGCTGCCCCTTTATTAAGTTCGCTTTCAACTGTTATCTCTCCGTCTATATCTGACAGCAAAGTTTTTACTATCGATAGTCCAAGACCTGTACCCTGACCCGCTTTTTTTGTAGTATAAAAAGGAGTAAATATCTTTTCCAGTGTTTCTCTGGAGATTCCATCCCCCGTGTCGCTGAACTTCACGGTAATTTTTCCGTTTTCTATATCCGTTTTTACAATAAGACGACCTCCGGCAGGCATAGCATCTTTCGCATTAGATATCAGATTCGCGAATGCCTGCTCCAACTCATGCGATACGAACGCCAGAGGCAATTTTTCTTTATAGTCTTTAACTAAAGAAATACCCGATGTTTGAAACTGTTTTTCCACCAGAGAAAGAACCCGATTAAGCATTTCATGGATATCCACAGGCGCAGCGCCGGTCTGTTTGGTCCTCGAGTAAAGAAGCAGCTGTTGAACTATATCTCTGCATCTCTTTGAAGACATCTCTATGCTTTTAAGCTTTTGAAAGTCCTCGTCACCTTCTTTATGCATCTGTAATAGAATCTGCGTAAAACCCAGTATAGCAGTCATGGGATTATTTATCTCATGAGCCACTCCGGCGGCAATCTGACCTACCGCAGCCATCTTTTCGTTCCGCATAAGCTGTGCTTGAATCCCTGCTCTTTCCTGTTCAATCTGTTTTCTTTCGGTCAGATCCCTGAATATCCCCTGAATTACTTTTTTTCCGTTAATTTCAATGACAGAAGGGTTTATCTCTACACTTACCGGGGTACCGTCTTTTTTTACTACTATCGCTTCTTCATAAAAAGACCCGCTTATCACATGCCTCTGAAATTGCTCACGGTAATGCGCAGTTTTATCTTTAGGATGCAGCTGCATCCGGTTCATACCAATGAGTTCATTCTTACTCCACCCAAATAGTTTTTCAGC
>MFGS01000097.1:0-6681 GCA_001778355.1 Candidatus Firestonebacteria bacterium RIFOXYA2_FULL_40_8 | reverse complement strand
TGCTTTCTATAGGAAAAACCGTGCCATCCTTCTTTTGATGAAGTGTTTCCATAACTATGCCGCCTTGTTTCTCTGCTTCTGTCATATCTGCAGCGACTTTGTCCTTAACCTCGGGAGCACGCAAATCCTTTATACTCATATTCATTAACTCGGCATGCGTGTAACCGTATACTTCCGAAGCTTTCTCATTGGCAAAGACCAGCTTGTAGTTTTTATCAGCCAAAAATATAATATCGTTGGCATATTTAGTGATGTATTCATAGCTTTTTGACAGAGCCTTTTGTTCAACTTCATACTCATACATTTGTTTCAGCCATCCATTTTTTTGAGTTACCCAGTAATAGGACAATCCGGAACCGAACATAATAATAACGGCAATTATTATGACTATGATAATAAATAAGCGCTCTTTGAGAGGTTCTTCCATTTCTATCAAATCTGTTTTTGCGACTAAAAACCAGGGAGAATCGGGGACCTTTCTTACCGCCGAAATAACCTTTACACTCCTATAATCCACCCCGTCAAGAACACCTTCAAAACCTAAGACGGCGCGGACAGCCGGTACGTCTGTTCTTTTCAGAGAAACTCTTAATTTTAACGCAGTGTCTTTTTTGTGCCTTAATTCATTCAAATAAACAATTTCATTTCCATCTCTCCTGACTAGAAGTGTCTCGGAAGAAGGGCTCGCCGTCGGCCAGGCCTGTATCAAAGGAAAGAGAAAATCAGCAGGGTCAACACAAAGAAGAACTACAGCAACAATTATATCCTTGCCCGCTTCTTTGAGTTTGAGAGGCACCAGAATATCCATACGGTGTGCCCTTTCTTTCCCGCTTTCATGAATATCAATTATTTCTATCTTCTTAAATTTAGAGCATGCTTTTATTTTGCCGGTAACTTCAGGGTCAAGTTCTCCTTCAACTTCACCGGCCTCCAGTATTTGAACGCCGTCCGGAGTTAAAAGCAGGGCACCTCTGAAGTTGCCGACGGAGCGGTAGGATTCAAGCCGTGCAATAACCTTGTTCTTAAGAGCCGAATTTGATCTGTCGGACAAAAAGCTTCTGACAAATTCGGTATTAGGCGTTCCCGCCATAAGAATCTTCGCATAGGAAAGTTTTTCATTCCGCCACTGCACAATCTGATCGGATTTCAACTTTGAAATTGCAAATAATTCAGTTTCCCTCTGATTTATTATCCTTTTGTGTTCATACCCGTAGAAGAAGTGTCCGACAAGGGAAATAATAAAACAAAGGAGCGCGAAAATAACAAATAGTATTACCGGATTTACTTTGTCTTTTCTCTGTGGAACCATCCGGTCACCATCCTATTTTAATTTATCAAAAACATATATTATTGATATTATCCCGCTTTTCAGGCAATAACAACATACTTATTTTACGGCTTCCAGCTTTTTCAAAAGCATTTCCCGGTGCTGTTTTGTTTCTTCCTTCATGATATTCAGCATTTCTACAAATTCCTTTTCTTCACTTTTAACCGTTTCAAAATACTTTTTTTCAAGAAGCCGGTCTTCGAGATTCCTTGCGGTCAAAAGCATACTTTTACCCAAAAGCTGCAAATTTACAACTTTCAAAACAGAGGTCTTAGCTTCGTCCACCAGTTCCTTGATATTAACAGGATCAAAATCCAGTCCGCAATAATAATGATACGGGGTTTTCTTTATTAAGGCAAGCATTTTATCCATATTTCCGGCGTGTCTGACCTCAGCCTCTGAAAGAGCTCTCCAGAAACTCTTATTTTCTAAAGAATCCTTCTCAAAACAAGCGGTGTAATATCCGGCTATTGACAGCTCCGCTTCTTTCATCTTCCCAAACATAACTTCCATGTTTTTTGTATCAACCGTAAGCATACTTCCTCCTTAACTTTTACAAACTACAACTTTGATCTTCAATAGCTTTTTCGGCACCTGTTTTCCCTGTTTTTTTCAAATCCAGGAATTTGCAGATCTTGCCGTCAACGAGCTCATATATATAGTCCGCCCGTAAGGCAACTTCCCGGTCATTCGTCACCATTACGAGAGTACTATTGCTTTCGTGGTTTAATTCCGCCATAAGTTCAAACATCACTGCCCCGCTTTTCGAATAGTAATCCAGCTGGAGCTTGGCCTGATTAAATCTTGCCTGCGCCGTCTCATATTGTATTTTTGCATTTTCAAACTCGGCTTTGGTAACCGCTCCGCCGTCAAACAGGATTTTCATCCTGCTCATCTGATTTTTCGCATCCGCTAAAACAGAGGTGTCGTCATTAAACTGTTCTTTCAATCTCAAGTATACTTCTTCTTTTGAATTGGTTAATTATAATTTTGTATTTTCGTAATTATTAACGGCTATCATCAAGTTCTGTTTTTCCTTAAAATTATCGGTTTGAACAAGCAACGAGCCTTTCTTTATCTGCTGACCCTGCGAAACCGGTACACTTTTTGCATCCACTTCTGTCTTTGCCGTCATCTCATACGGGTCAGAAAAACTGACGGTGCTGCTGGCAAGTATCTTGTAATCCACATCCGTCTTTTTCAGAGTGTAGGAATCCTCGATTGTCCTCCTCAAGAAAAAGGCAAGAATAAAGGCAAGAAATAATAGCAGTATTACGGCTTTTTTTCATGCTATTTGCTCCTTGAATGCGTCATGACGTATTATACCCGTTAGGCAGGGCTATTTCTATATGAAAAGTCCGTAAAAACTTTTTTTAGCTTTTACGGACATTATTATACTTCCTTTATGAGATTTTGACAGCCAGCTTACCTTTATTTTAATATTGCCAATCTGCCTTTGCCGCCGGCAAAAATATAATAAATCCCCCTTGAAACCAATTCATTATAATCGTTCTTACCATTCCATACCGCCGTGTCAGATCCGGGATTTTCGAACGTACCGTTTTTAAGCGTGCGTACAACTTCTCCGCTTGCATTGTAAATAGAAACATCAGTACCGGCTTTAACATTGTTAAATTTCACATAATTCGCGCCGCTAAATCTAACAGGATTGGGATAAATAGTCAAAGGTGTAACTGCGGTTGCACCGGCAGTAGTAACAGTGGGAGCGCTAAAACGCGACACGGCAACGACTTTGTAATACGCAGGCTTTCCTGTCTGAGCTTCCCAGTCCAGATAACTTGACTCTGCTTTTGGCATCGAAGCTATTATATGCGCCTGATCGGCAGGAACATCGGAAACCGTACTGCTGTAATAAATATTGTAATGGTGCAAGTCGGGAGTGGCCACAGGACTCCAGGTAATTTTGTATTGTCCCTCGGTTATTTTCACCGTGGAGTTAATGACCGCATCTGCCTTATTTTCGGTTACAGCGTTTGCGTTAACCATATAGACATCTATTTTATCCTTACCCGCAAGCATATCCGAAGAAAATATTATTTTTGTAGCATCCTTATTGGTTACAGCTCTGGCATAAGTCTGATAATCCGTCGAACCCCATACATCTTCCCTGGTAAAAGCATTACAGAGGACCTGCCGAACACTCCCGTCGGATTTAATTCTCATTACCTGCCTTCCATTCGGCGCCGTTACAGTCGGACCCGGAGTAATAGTTATCCATTCGGTATTTTGAGTATTCCACCAGGTGCAATGCCCGTCCCCGTATAGAGCTATCGGCCAGATTACTTGATAAGTATGACTGCTATCCGAGGTCACATCAATAATATCAAACCCGGTCGTATCCGGACTGCCGTTTAAAGTAGCATAGCAAGCTATTTTGGTCCCGTTGTAATTCACCGCACTGTGTGATATACCAAGAGCTGCGGGAAGAAGCGGGTCAGGTCCGGAACAGGCAAAAGGAATAGTACCATTAATATTGCCTTTATAATTTCTAAATTCACCTACGGCATTTGTTGGACCGAAACCAAAAACGAAACTGTCATCGGACTTGTTAGTAAATTGTATACTATGCAATTCCCCGTTGAAAGAAGCATCGTGGGAAGGGTCCGTCACGTAATCTTCAAGTACAAATGTACCTTTAACGCTTCCGTCGGAAGCTTTAATTATTTTTATTGTACTGCTCATCGAACTAGGATCACCGGTAAGTGTTTTTACCAATATAATATAACCATTAGGTGATAGCGGACAAAATATTCCCCAAACGTTCCCGTCTGATATTGTTGTAATTTTTGTCACGACTCCGGTTTTAACATTAATTTTAACAAGGTCGTTATAACTTGAATACATTATATCCGGATCCGTTCTATCCCATGCAGGCAGAATCATAAAATTATTTGAAGTTGAAGCTTTTTTAAGCCCTGACCCATCCGCATTCATTATCCAATTAGTGTTATAACCGAGTGACTTTTCCCTGTTCGTGTGAAAAGTTAATTTAGTTTCGTCGCTGTTAAATACCGGCCATCTTTCATGATGCCAATTCTTATCATTTCCATTTGTCATTCTCATAACCTGCAAACCTGTAACCGCGTCATTAAAATATACAATTTCAGGCTGATACGTTCCATCACCTCGAAGAAGCGAGTCTAATGGTTTCGTTGCCCCTCTTACTGCCCGGGCATAAAGCTCGTCAAGCCCCTGAGGAGCCGCAAAAGTATAAGAAGAAAGCAGAGCTATTGTAAGACCTAGAAGGATTTTTTCTGCGGTTTTTTTCATTTTTTCCTCTTTATCCTGAATTTTACTGCAGTATTGTTAAGATAATAATACAATTTAACTCAGATATTGTCATTAAAGCAAAGCAATAATCAATTGTAATATCTAATCATTAGTTGTAATATTACGCTATTTTTAGAGAGGTACTGACTAATAGTAATTTCATGTACAATAATTGCCGATTAATGTATAATCACCTTATAAATGAGATATTCAATAAAAGTAAGCACAGATATTCCGTACGGCAATGCCGCAGATATCGAGATCAAAGAAGAAAACGGTATTCCTACTGTCAGTTTTACAGAGGACCGGAAGTGTTATGGTTTTGCTTTCGTGTACTGACGGGCAATAGCTCCAAACAAGTAAAAATAATCTTGAAGAATGTTCAAAATCTCCTTGGCGGCAGCAAACCCGAAAATATTCGTCCCGTCATTAGACATATCAACGGAAAATGGCAGCGTCTTGGCGCACCGCAAAAAACCATTCTTCAAGACGGACGCACTTCTGCAAGCTGGCTTATAGATCCCGCAAGAAAACATTTCGATTTTGCCCTCTGTTATCCTTACGGAACAGAAGATTTAAATAACTTAATTAAAGAGACCCGCGGATACTGGAAACAGGACACGATTGGATTAAGCCAGAAAGACAGACCCCTGATCAGGCTCAGCAATCTTTACGGAGATTTAAAAAGAAGCAAAAAAGGTCTGTACCTGATAGCTAGACAGCATTCCGGAGAGATGTCCGGCTCCTGGGTTCTTGACGGGTTTCTTAGGGAGATAGCCGCACTAAAAGTTCACGATCTGATTGTTTGGACAGTACCACTATCTAACATTGACGGTGTTGCGAAAGGAGATTACGGTAAAGACAATTTCCCTTATGACCTGAACAGAGCCTGGGGAAAGCCCCCTATGCGGCATGAGACACTTGTTTTACAAAATGATACACACAGGTGGAACGACAGATGCAAACCTGTTTTAGGAATGGATTTTCATTCTCCCGGAGCCTGCGAAAAAGACGGCACCTACTTTTTCCTTATAAATCAAAATAAATATCCGGCAGAATATAAAAAAGCCAAGAAATGGACGGACCAAATAGCAAAAAACATAGGTCCGGAATACATCTCAAAAGAATACAGCAGATCTGCAACTTACAAATCCAGATGGGAAACCCCAAACTTCGTTCAATTCTGCAAAGACGATTTCAACCTGACCTGTTTATCCATGGAAACCCCTTATTCAATTTCAAGAGACAAGGTATTAACGCAGGATGATTATAGACTTATAGGAAAAAGAATCGCTGATTGCATAGTAAAGAATATCGCTTAAAAAAACATCCTGATACAGATCATGACACTGTACCAGGATATTTTATTTTATCTTGTTATTTGCCTACTTCACTCACCACAATACTGGCGCCTTCAAGAAGGCCGTAGGGGGTGAAAACGTACTCCAATTTCTGACTTGCGTCGTCCACGAACTGGTACGGACCTACCCAGCCGGACTCATCACCCAGTTTGTGATGAAGAGGACCGAAAGTATTTCTGACGGAGCCGACAACTTCAATTTTTATATTGTTCTTCCCTTCTTTTACGGCACCGGTAATATCAACTTTCCAGGGTTCAGAAACCAAAGGCAGTTTTTTACCGTTAACATGCACAAAAAATATCGTACCTTTCGGGTTATTTAGTTCAAGAGCAACTTTGTTGTTTTTACCATTGGAGATTACCACATCTTTCTCGTAAATCATACTGCCGGCATAGAAGGGATAGCCCTGATAGCCCCAATCCCCGTCAGCCAGTGTTTTAGGCTCTCCGGTTATTGCATATTTATTTCCGGTGAGACTTCTTACCCCAAACTCACCGCTGAGATACAGCTCTTCAACTGCGATGTCATAATCATATACTCCGGTAATTCTTACGGTATTGGTGCCGGCCTTAACATATTTTAGAATATCTACTTTTGCAATACACTTGTCAAACTGCCAGGCAGAAGTTTTAGTGGAAACTTTCACTCCGTTTATTTCCAGATTCCACTTTTCTTTAGATTCAAGGAGCAAAAATAATTTAG
>MFGS01000096.1:1679-5156 GCA_001778355.1 Candidatus Firestonebacteria bacterium RIFOXYA2_FULL_40_8 | reverse complement strand
GACCTGGCCGGGGAAAAGGTTACGCTTGATGCCGACTTAAAACTTAAGGATTCAGCGATAAAAGCGGTGGTGAACCTGTCCGGTTTTGAAGCGCCCAAAATAAACGTAAATCTGGACGGGGAAGTCGGGGTAGCGGAAGTGTACTCGCTTATCCCTTTAATGGAAGGTTTTTCGTCCTCAGGGAAAGCCAAGCTCACAGGCAGTATGAGAGTACCCGTAAAGAAAGATTATTCTGTGGATTATAAAGGTATCGTAATCGATATTAAAGGAAAAATAGCCGACTTTGGTACGAAATACTCAAAATTCAATTACGGTGTTTCCAAATTAAATGCTGATTTGATCCTGACTGAAAAGATACTAGAGCTGAAGAATTTGACCTTGTTGTCCGGAACCTCCGCTTTTAACGGTTATATTTCGGCTGCTAACTTCAACCTGGAAACGATGACAGAATGGAAAACGAAATTCACGGGGGACGTTAAACTCGACCTTAAATGTCAGAAGTTCCTTATAGACGAAATAATGGATGCTATACCGGAAAAAAAGGCAACCGCAAATGTGCCTGCTTCGGCTTCGGGAGCTAAAGGAGTTGCAGGACCGGACGCAGATGCGAAAATAGGTTTTAGTAATGAAGAGATAAACGAATACCTTGTTTATGTTAATCCTGGGCTTAAAGTTGACGGCAAAGTTGAGCTTTCGGAGATGGTTTACAAAAAAGTTAGATTTACCAACATGATAACGTTGATTAAACTCGCCAATAAAATAACTAATCTAAATAGTACTATCAGCGGGTACAGCGGTACTATTTTAAATACTATGCAAGTTGATATGAACGTTCCCGGTCTCGGGTATTCGGTTACCGCTGATATAAACGGTGTACAGTCCGGCGATTTGATTAATGCCTTTATCGATTCTTTCTTTAAGCCGGAATTTGCCGTACATATGAAGGAAAAAATATCGGGGGCTGCGGTTGCAAAGCTTTCACTTAAGGGAGCGGGCGCGAACATGAGGGATGTTAAGAAGAATATAAACGGTTCATTGGATTATAAACTTGTGAACGGGAAACTGCGTAACTGGAAGATCCTTGGAGATGCACTGGCAGCTGTCAAGATTAATAGAACGGATGAAATAAATTTTAGGGAATTTACGGGGAAGCATAAAATTGGAAATCAGAAAGTTACTTTTGATGAGTTTAGAATTATCTGTGATGACGCCAGATACACGGTTGCTTCTACGGGTTACGTAAATTTTGACAAAAATATGGATAGTCAGATGTTTTTACCTATCCGGAATGATTTATCACCTAGTATATCAGGCGGGTTGGGTGATGCCGGAAAATTCGGTTCTGATGAAAAGGGATGGTTCCCCGTTGATGAAGATGTCGGCGGAACGATTGCAAATCCTTCGTTTTCTCTGCCTAACATGGAAAGGTCTATAAATAATGTAAAAAGAAAAGGGATGGAAGAATTAAAGAAGAACGAAGGCGCAATAAAGAAAAAGGCCACCGATATGTTTAAGGGTCTTTTTGGAAAGTGAGAAAATAATGCAAGAGTTTATTAAATGGCTCCTTGACCTTGATGTTCGGGTGTTTTATTTCTTGAACAGGGATCTTGCGAATCCTGTTCTTGATTTTGTTATGCCGATTATAACAGATGAAAAATTTATTTTAATTCCCGTAATAGCCGCAGCTATTTACTTTATGATAAAAGGGAGCCGGAAGACCAGGATTTCCCTTCTTTGTATGATCATTGCCGTCCTGCTTGCGGATGCGGTCGCCTACCGGATTATAAAGCCGTTCTTTGGGCGGCTTCGGCCCTGCGATGTACTTCCAAATGTACATATCCTTTCTGGTGCTGGAAGATTTTCTTTCCCTTCAAATCATGCCGCAAATATGATGGCGCTCGCGGTCATTACCGCGTTTTTCTATAAAAAATACGCCTGGATAATCTTCGTTATTGCTCTAATTGAAGGTTTTTCCAGGGTTTATGTCGGAGTGCATTATCCTCTTGATGTCTTAAACGGCTATATTTTTGGGGCCTTATGCGCTTTTCTGGTAATTGCCGTATACAGAGGTATTGAATTCGAGAAAAAGAAAAAAGGAGCGAAAAAGTAGAATGAAGAAAATGACCCTGTTAGCGGCGGTCTTCTTTCTGCTCTCGATAATGCTTGTAATACTTTCCTGGAGTAAAATTTCAGAACGTCTTAAGCTCGAAGCCTCTAAATCTGTGGAAATAGCGGTGGACTTTACCGGAGATAAGTCAGAGGAAGCCGGCAGCGGGGAATTTACGGTCTTTACAAACCGGGGTAACGAAAATCCTAATAAAATAACCTATATTAATTCAGGAAAAAGAATACAGATAAAAAACGGATTTAGATATTGTTTTGAGAATAATTCTATCCCGGAAGATTTAATAAATGCCGGTGAGACAAGTGTGGTTTTAGTTAATGAACTCATTGCGCCTTTGAATTATCAGAAACTTGACAGAAAAAGAATTCTTACTATGCATATACTTAAAAAAGAAGAAAATGTTAAGCTGTCAAAAGAAGATATATTAAAACGTTTTATCCGGGCTGCGATTGAGAGGAATATCAAAGTGCTGGTTGTTCCTGACCTCGAGACAGCCGGAAAACTAAAACAAGCTCTGTCCGGACGGGGTTATAAAATCACAAGATTTGACCGTAATCCTGAAGTGATGGGTGAAAAAGTAAGCATCAGAAGGATTATTTACAAGAAAAGTTACACACTGTTCATTGCGATTGTTTTCCCTCTGTTCGGTTTTTTTTTGATGCGTTTTTTTAACGGCGTTTTTTCGAGGTTTACTGTTCTTACTTTGGTAACGTTGCTTACTGCCTTAATCATTGCTGGTGCGCTTTCAGAAACAGATTTTATGATTAAACTGAATATGTTCTCGGGCGCAAAAGTAGCCCTGCTTTTGCCGCCTTTGATCGTATTTTTTATACTGGCGTATGAAAATATTGCGCTTTTTGATAAAAAGGCCGCGGGTATTATTTCTCTGTTTGTGCTGGGTCTTATTATTATCGCGGTCATCGCCAGGTCGGGAAATTACAGCATGCCTCTTCTCCCTTTTGAAAAAGGACTCCGCGAATGGTTTGAAAATGTAATTATTGCCAGGCCACGGCTTAAAGAGTTCTTAACCGGACATCCGGCGATGCTGCTTGGACTCTATCTGTATGTTCGGACTAAGGTTTCCTGGGAAAAAATTGCAGCTATATTTTTAATTGCACTCGGAATACTCGGACAAACATCAATTATTAATACCTTCTGCCATCCGCAGGCGGATTTTATACTCTCCGTACTCCGGACAACGTACGGTCTTTTAATAGGAATAACAATAGGAGGAATACTAATACTATGCCTCAAACTCGTAAAAAAATACTAATATTCGGGTACTTTGGTTTTAAGAACCGGGGGGATGACCTTATTCTTCTTTCTCTGGTGAATAACCTCAGGGAAACAGC
>MFGS01000096.1:640-1667 GCA_001778355.1 Candidatus Firestonebacteria bacterium RIFOXYA2_FULL_40_8 | reverse complement strand
GAGTCAACCGCAAAAGAATTATCCGTAAAAGCCGCGAACAGATGGAATCCTTTCAGTGTTATCTGGCATATTTTCCGCGCCAAATCTGTTGTCGGGGGCGGAGGCGGGTTGTTTCAGAACAAAACCAGCACGCGGAGTTTGTACTACTATCTTTCAATAATACTTCTGGCAAAAATATTATTTAAACGGGTGGTGCTTCTTTCCCAGGGGATTGGTCCTATTCACGATAAGTGGCCCAGGTATTTTTCTCGGGTCATACTGAATCTTGCTGATGTTATTACGGTTAGGGACAGGGGTTCTTACCTGGAACTGAAAAAACTCGGACTTAAGCAAGATTCGATCATTACGGCTGATGCTGTTTTTGCTCTGGACTTTACCGCCTTTAGAAAGGAAAAAACTAACTCAAGTAAAGTCGGTATGGTGCTTAGAAGATTTCATGACTACGGATATTTTGTCGAAGAAATCCAGGAAGTAAGGGATCAATTAAAAAATAATGAAAATATCGGATTTACCTTTTATCCTTTTCATCTGCCGGAGGATAACATTATCGGGGGGGAAATAAGGATCAAAGCGAAACTGGAAGACCTCCTCAGGGAGTTTGCAAATCTGGATTTGGTCGTAGGCGCAAGATACCATAGTTTGCTCTTGGCCCATGCCTTACGTAAACCGTTCATCGGCATCAATGTGGATACGAAAATTAAATATTTCTGTGAATCGCATGATATGCCCTGTTTGGACCTGAACAAAAATACGTTCAAAAAAAATCTTAAAAGTAGTATAATACACATGATTGAAAAGAAACCGGAGTTTAATCCGGAAGAACAGGGTAAAAGAGTGAAGGATTCGTTCTCCTTAGTTTTTGAGGATTAGTTGTAACCAAATGTCTTGAACTTTGCGGGATTCACCAACGTATCGCAGCGGAAAACTCGAAGCACTAAATTCGAAATCCGAAACAATAAAGACAAATAGAAAAAGTGAAAAAAAGAAGCTTTTCTCTTTTGCTTTTTTTAGAATTTGCAGTATAAAG
>MFGS01000096.1:0-593 GCA_001778355.1 Candidatus Firestonebacteria bacterium RIFOXYA2_FULL_40_8 | reverse complement strand
GGAGTTGGAAAAATGTGAACGGAGAAGTACAGGGGGCTTCCGGGGGGGGCGACGGAATAATTTTATATAAAGGGCGTGCTTTTACCAATTTTGTTATGGAATGCAAAGTTCGGGTGGAAAACCGTGAAGGAAGCCTGGCATTTAGAGTTATTGATAAAAACAATCTTTATATCCTTGTATTGAATCCTAAAACCAGTGACGAAGCTCAGGGCAGTATTCTTTTGATACGGCGCATAAAAGGCAAAGAGACCTACTTCGCGGGCTGTGAGCAGTATTTTCGTGTAAAAGAACAGGTGAAAATGAAAGTTATCTGCGAAGGTAAAAAAATTGATATTTATATTAATGATAAATTTTCCCTGTCCGTGGAGGATGGTAATATTTCTTCCGGCTTTGTCGGTTTTCGTTTGTTTGGCGATTTTTTTAATGGTTCCAACGCCTATTTTAAGGAATTCTCGGTAAAAGAGCTGGAAACAAAAAAATGAGAAGAATATTTATGTCCGGCGGAAATATGGGCGGGAGTCTGAATGTTAGAGCCAGGTTACTTTTGTCTTTTTTTGTTATAGCGGGTATTCTGCTTTTGGCATTCTTTGCTT
>MFGS01000095.1:8619-14701 GCA_001778355.1 Candidatus Firestonebacteria bacterium RIFOXYA2_FULL_40_8 | reverse complement strand
CGCTATCTCTTTTAAATCCAGGTTTACTCCCGCAAGTCTTTTAATATTACGTTCTCTTGCAATCCCCGCAAACTTTTTAAGGAGCAGTGCTGATTTTGAACCTTCAAGGGGTTCTTTATGAAAACCTGTCCCCATAAAATAAAACACCCCCGGCTCTCCCGGGGAGTTGATAACTTTCGAAGCCATATCCTTCACAAATACTCTGGTCTCGATACCCGCAACTGTCCGGAGGTCGAGGATACGTCCGGCTTCCAGCATTTTAGTAACCGCATCAAGCACATCAAAATCAACAGAACCAACAACAGCCAGTCCTTCGTTATACGCCATCCACGCGACTCTTTCCGGAGAGTACCCGTCGCCGTTAAAAGAGAAGAACGTATGGCAGTGCAGATTCACAAAACCTTTGTTCTTTCCGGGTTTCGGTTTATAATCTTTTTTTAACTGCTTCAGGGCTTCAAGCCGTTCTATCTTATCAAAGCTGTTAAGTTTAACTTCAAGTTCTACCTTCGTCATTATCTCATTTCCTGTCCGCCGGTCACGTTAATCGCCTGTCCGGTCATATAGGAAGCGTCCTCGCTCGCAAGAAAAACTACAACATTAGTGACATCATCATAAGTACAACCTCTTTTCAGAGGCACCTGGTCAATATACTTTTGCCTTACCTGTTCCTTTGTAATACCCCATTTTTTCGCATACTGGTCGTAAAGGCTGTTAATCCAGAGCGGAGAATCAAGGAGGTTGCCCGGACATACTGAATTTACCCTTACATTAAAAGGCGCGAGATCAAGCGCTATCGACTGGGTTAAACCGATACCGCCGAACTTCGAAGCGGCGTAAGCTGAGCTCCTGAAGCTTCCTTTTTTTCCTGACTTGGAATTTATCTGCACTATTGAACCGCTTTTTTGTTCTTTCATAACCCGGGCGGCCTGTTTAGCGCAGATAAAATACCCCACAAGGTTAACATCAATAACTTTTCTCCATTTTTCAACGGAAAAATCAGCGATATCTTCGGCTATTAAAATACCGGCGTTTGAGACCATTATATCCAGCCGGCCGAACTTCTTAACGACTTCCGAAACGGCCGTTTTTACCTCTTCTTCATTCGTCACATCCACCTTAAAAGCCAGCGTTTCTACTTTGTATTTGGCGTTTACGTCCTTTGCCACTTTCTCCACGTTCTCTTTATTTATATCGCAGGCAACTACGGGACAGCCCTCAAACCCGAACCTGTGGGCAATCGCTTCACCGAGTCCCTGACTGGCACCGAAAACAAGCGCTATTTTACCTTTTATACTTGAAGACATATTTATTTTCCTTTACCTCGTAAATTAAGCTATCTTAATAACAACTTTTAACCCTTCGCCCTTCTTCGCCGTTTCAATACCTTCGACTATTTTTTCAAGAGGGAAAGTATGAGTGATGAACTTACCTGCATCAATTTTGCCCGAGGAAAGAAGTTCCATTGCTTTTTCGAACTGCAAACGGTAGGACGCAAACGCGCCGTAAACAGAGATCTCGTTGTAATGCACCAGGTTAGAATCAAATTTGATAAAAGGATTATCTTTAGGCAGTCCTGCAAAGAAACTCACGCGGCCTCTTTTTGCCGCCATGGAAAGCGCCTGTTCCTGCGCGGCGTTAACTCCACAGGCAACCACCACAACATCCGCGCCTACACCTTTGGTCAATTCCTTCACGGTTTTTACCGGATCGTTCTTCCCGCTGTTTATAATAGTAAGTCCTTTAAATCTTTTTGCAAGCTCAAGTCTGGTTTCTGATACGTCAAAAAGGATAACTTTTGCTGCCCCGGAGGCTCTCGCAACCTCGGCGTGCATACAGCCGATAGGTCCGGCCCCGATAACCACAACCGTATCACCTTTTTCCACTTTTAAAAAATCCTGGCCGTTTATGACGCAAGAAAGCGGTTCGATAAGCGAAACCGCGGGATAATCCATATTAGCGGGAACTTTCAATATATTATTACCTTCAACCGCCTCAGCGGGGATTAAAATGTATTCGGCAAAAGCGCCTGGATAAAAATACCCGAGATACCTCGGAGTGTCGCATAAATTAAAAATACCTTTTTTACAGTAAGGACATTTCTGACAGCCGACAGAAGTGACGGATGTAACTCTTTCACCTTTTTTAAAACCCTTTACGTCTTTTCCTATCTCCCAGATCTCACCGGCTATCTCATGCCCGATAACTGCCGGAGGAACAACATTCTTCTGCCCATGATAATAAATCCTTCCGTCCGTCCCGCAAACCGCGCAAGCGTGTACTTTAATAAGAACTTCACCCGCTTTTGGAACAGGTATAGGTAGCTCCTGTATCTCCATTTTCCCGGGTCCAAGATAAACCGCTGCTTTCATATTTCCTCCATTTAAGAGAATATGTGAAAAACTCATATTACTACTGATTTTTCAGCTAATTAATGATTTTACCATGCACATTCAGGTCAGGTCAAGCGACTTTTGGGTAAAAGTATTACAAAAACGTGTCATTCAACATTATTTTCTGCTAAAATATCTTTTGTAGAAAGAATTTAAAGGAGCTTTACGGGAAATGACTATCGTTGCTTTGTTAATCATATTGTTTGCGGTTCTAATACTTCCTTTTACTGTGAAAAAAGTCGAGGAAGATCTGGAACTTTTCCTTTTCATAATGGGTGTTCTGGCCGTTTCCGTAACTTCACAGTGGTCTTTAACCCTTATTGAAGAAGCTTTGGTTGAACCGATAAAAATCACCGCCGCCGTACTTATTGCGGGATTATTGTTCCGCGAACTAAAAGGTTTTATTCAGAAATATTTAAATCTTACAGTCAAAACAACAGGACTCAGATTATTTTCTTTCCTATTGGTATTCTTTTTAGGGTTGATATCCAGCGCTATAACCGCAATAATTGCCGCTCTGGTATTGGTTGAGGCCATCACTCACTTAAAACTTGATAAAAAGCACGAAACTAAACTGGTAATCCTCTCCTGCTTTTCTATAGGTCTCGGAGCGGCGCTTACACCTATAGGAGAACCCCTGTCCACAATTGCAATAGCAAAATTAAAAGGCGCGCCTTATTTTGCCGGTTTCTGGTTTTTAGCCGCCCATTTATGGATATACGTTCTTTCTTCTTTATTTATTCTCGGAGGTATTGCGGCTTACATTTCAGGAACTCGCCTCTCAAAAAATCCGGGCTTATCGGCACAATCCAGAGAAACATTTAAAGACATACTACTCCGAACCGGAAAGATATATCTTTTTGTAATGGCCCTTGTTTTCCTGGGTACCGGGTTTAAACCGCTTATAGATAATTATATTACTGCAATCTCTCCTGAAATACTTTATTGGATAAATATCCTTTCTGCCGTACTTGATAATGCCACTCTGGCTGCGGCTGAAATTGCGCCCAGCATGTCTCTTTATCAGATAAAATCCGCTTTACTTGGACTTCTTATCGCAGGTGGAATGCTAATACCCGGGAATATACCGAATATAATCGCCGCCAACAAACTGGGAATTAAGAGTAAAGAGTGGGCAATGTTCGGCATACCCGTAGGTCTTTCGCTTATGATTTTTTTCTTTTTGGTCTTGATTCTAATTAAATAAACACGCCGCAAACTCGAAGCTCTAAACAAAACTGAAAAACAGCAAATTCTAAAAAAGGTACAAAAAACATATCCTGTACTTGTTTGATCCCTATTGTTTATGGTTTTTTCGAATTTCGAGCTTCGGATTTCGAATTTCCGATTACAATCTACGTTTGTAATCGGCGCACTCCTTTGCATTCGGTCTCTTTGAATTATTGCATGCGGACGGGTAGTCATAGGCGCAGGTGTCACAGAGAAAATCATCCGATGGATTTTTAAACAGATTTCTGATTTTGGCAAGTATTTTAGCGATTAAGCTGAACATGTTTTTGGGGGCCGTTTTTACCGGCCCCCTTTTTTCCATCCTTAGAATATATTATATCTTATTCCGAGACCATATGTTGAATTGCCCTGTCCGATTGTGACTTTCGGAAGTATTCTCGCTCCTTCAACTTCAATCATATTCGCTGTAACTTCAGGGATATAGAAAGCTTCCAGAAATACGGAGAAATTTGTTGAAAGTTTAAGCTCAACTCCGACCCTGAATGTCATACCGCCAAATGCAAGTATTTCTCCTATAGACTTTTTATAAGTTATATTTGTTTTAGTATCCCCTGCTTTTGTAAGACTGTAAGTCGCATCAGCCAGCATATAATTCGCATCAAGTCCGGGACCAAAATAGATGACAAGCACGTCATTTCCCCAGTCAAAAATATAACCCGGATGCAGCTTGACAAGAGCACAAAGCTGAAGTTTTAAATCGGTATAGTTACAATAGGATGTAAAGAGATATGAATTTCCGCCTATAGTCGTTGTTTCGGTAACAGGGTCCAGCTGCAAGAAACCACGATAGAATATTCCATCCAAACTAAAGGAAACAGCTTTCATACCCTGTAACCGCTGTTCAAAGCTTCCTGTAAAAGCAAAAAAGAACTGATTCTCTGCAGAACCGCCATTAACCTGCGCCGTACCGGCAGCGCCGTCATTAAGCAGATAGTTTACACTGCCGTTGAAGAACCCGCTTCTGATACCGGGTCCGAAAGTAATCTTGTTCAGGTCTTCACCCACAAATTCATCGGCCCAGACCACCGCGCCGGTGGCGACATCCTTTAAATTAACATTTATGACAATTGTTTCCCCTGATAAGATAACCTTACCAAAGAGCAAACAATCGGCGTTTAAAAGCTGGCCTATTTTTGCCATATTTGTCTGCTCGGTCAAGCCGGTTAAAGACAGTTTCTGTTCGTTTATTATTGATTCCAGGGATTTTTTGTCCATAACTTTAAAACTTCCGGTCTTGGCAAGTTTTAAAACTATTTTGTCCTCAACAGATTTAAAAGTAACACCTGCTCCATACTCAAAAGGCACCACAGAAATAACTTTCGCGTTTTTTATCTTGGAGGCCGAAGAAAAGACCCTGGACAACGCATCATCTATTGCCACATTCTGATCCATGGCAGACAGATATAACGAAGATACCGCCAGTAGAACTACACTTAATATACTTTTTCGCATTATGACCTCCCTTTATTCTCTTAACCTATTTTTTTGCCACTTTTTTGACTTTACCCACTTTGTTCACTTTTTCATGCAGGTGATTTCGCTGATTAAACTTCAGATTACGCTGATAAATATATTAGATTATACTATATTTCCATATTATTTTACACTGTCAATTAATTTACATTTTAATTATTTCGACTGTTTTGTGCCAAAAAGACCGCTCGGTCTGAAGATCAAAACGGCTATTAGAATAACAAAGGAAATAACATCCTTGTAAGTAGAAGAAATATAACCGGCGCCAAGGCTTTCAATAAGGCCGAGAAGCAGTCCCCCGAACATGGCGCCCGGAATACTGCCGATCCCGCCAAGCACTGCGGCAGTAAATGCTTTAAGCCCTACAATGTAGCCCATAGAGAAATTAATCATACCATAGGAAATGCTTATCATTACTCCCGCAACCGCGGCCAGGGCCGAACCTATAAGGAAAGTCAGAGATATTATTCTATCCACATTTATTCCCATCAAACTTGCTGTTTTTTTATCTTCAGCCACCGCCCGCATGGCCTTACCCAGCTTCGTTTTCTTAACAAAATAATTAAGCAGGAACATCAGAAGAACAGATACAATTATTATAAAAACATTTATATACGATATATGAACCTCTCCAATGCTCATGCCGGCAGCAGGGAAGTTAACATCAAATTTTTTGTTTTCGGCGCCTGCAATAAGCATTACGGCATTTTGAAGAACAATAGAAACGCCAAGCGATGTAATAAGCGGGGCAATTCTAGGAGAATTTCGAAGCGGTTTATACGCAACTTTCTCGATTACTATCCCGAGAAACGAACAAAACAATATCGAAGAAAGAAAAACTACGCAAAGCGCAAAAAAAAGGCCGGGGCCGTGCAATGTTGATACATTAAACAGCCCCAGCGTAAACAGCGCCCAGTAAGCACCTACCATGTAAATTTCGCCGTGCGCGAAGTTAATAAACTCAAGTA
>MFGS01000095.1:0-8530 GCA_001778355.1 Candidatus Firestonebacteria bacterium RIFOXYA2_FULL_40_8 | reverse complement strand
CAGCGCGTAAACACTACCCAGCGTAATTCCATTTACAATTTGTTGAAAAAACAATCTTTTTACCTCTTAAATATTGAAGCTCCCGGATAAACAGCCCGTTTACCAAGCTGCTCTTCTATTCTAAGAAGCTGATTATACTTGGCAACCCTGTCAGACCTGCAGACAGAACCGGTTTTTATCTGACCGGAACTTACCGCAACTGCCAGGTCGGCAATCGTCGCATCTTCGGTCTCTCCAGATCTATGGGACATAACCGTCGAATAGCCGTTTGCTTTGGCAAGCGCAATGGTATCCAGCGTCTCGGAAAGCGAACCGATCTGGTTTACTTTGATAAGAATTGAATTTGCCGTATCCCTGTCAATACCTTTCTGCAGCAGCTTTACGTTCGTTACAAAAAGATCATCCCCGACAAGCTGGAGTTTTTTACCCCAGATCTCGGTGAACTTTTTCCAGCCGGACCAGTCATTTTCGTCAAGACCGTCTTCAATGGATTTGATAGGGTATTTTCTGATGAGATTTCCGTAGAACTTGATCATATCATCAGAAGTGTTGCTTTTCTTCTTTTCGGCTTTTAAAACATATTTTCCTTCTTCAAAGAAAGAAGCGGCCGCCGGATCCAAGCAAAACACAATATCTTTGCCCGGTTTATAGCCTGCAGTTTCAATAGCCTGCATCATAGATTTCAAAGCTTCTTCATTGGATTTCAAATTCGGGGCAAAACCGCCTTCGTCTCCGACACTGGTGCTGAGTCCCGCTTTTGAAAGTATTTTTTTAAGAGAGTGGAATGTTTCAGCGCCCATACGGAGAGCTTCTTTAAAACTTTTCGCGCCCACCGGCATGATCATAAATTCCTGAATATCAACATTATTATCCGCGTGTTTGCCGCCATTCAATATATTCATCATCGGTACCGGCAGTATTCTGGCATTTTTTCCGCCAAGATACTCATAAAGCGGTTTTTTCACTTCCTGAGCCGCTGCTTTCGCGACAGCAAGGGAAATTCCAAGTATGGCATTTGCGCCCATGTTTGATTTTGTATCAGTCCCGTCTATGCAGAGCATTTTGTCGTCTATTTCGCGCTGTTTTAAAGGATCCATCCCGGTTATTTCTTTTGCCAGGATTTTATTTACATTGTTTACTGCTTTAAGCACTCCTTTTCCGCCGTATCTCTTTTTGTCCCCATCGCGAAGCTCAAGCGCTTCATTAATACCGGTAGACGCCCCTGACGGTACTGCAGCCCGGCCAACTACTCCTGAACCAAGTATTACATCAACTTCAACGGTAGGGTTTCCTCTCGAATCGACTATTTCCCTGCCAATTATTTTTTTAATTTTGCTAGCCATTTATCCTCCTTCTTATTATCACCCTGAAAATTAGTATCCCCCGCCTTAGAAAGCGGGGGACACTATTGTTTATTTTATTTACTTATCCTGTTTTCTTTTATCTGTCAGGAATAGTGATTACTGCATTGCTCTTTCCCGACGGGTCTATTGCCTGTTCCATCCCTGAAGGATTGACCGCAGTTACCACGTAGTAATACGTCTGGCCTCTTCTCTTTCTGCTCAAGTCCATCCAGCTCGTACTGTCTCCGTTTACTCCTGCAGCATACGGTCTCCTGTCTGTCAGGTCCGTTATCGGCTGTACATCTCTATAGATGTTGTAGCTGTAAATCCCGTTTGCACCAAACGGCAGGTCAAGTTTCCAGTCCAGGAGTACATCCGTTTCGCCCGGTACTTTTACTTCATACTGGCTGATCCAAGGTGTATTCTGGCATCTGGGCGGAGCATAATCCACTATATGCGGGCTCACAAACAAGCTTACATCGGATTTTTCCACAACAGGGTTTGACATTTTAAATAACAAACCGATCAAAGGAATATCTCCGAGGAAAGGTACTTTTGTTTCCGAAATCGTAGTTCTTTCTTTCAACATACCGCCGAGTCTGATCGTTCCGCCGTTGTTTACAAACAACTTCGTCCTGATTTCCCTGTTATCAATTATCGGTACTCTCATTCCGTCGGAGGTCACGACATAACCCGCTATCTGGTTAAGCTGAGGGTTTATCTGCACGCTGATCGTGCCGTCTCTCTGTGACTGCGGGGTTACCTGCAGTATGATGTTAACATCCTGATAAGTATAAGAGAACGTGTCTCCTGCGGTGCTGGAGGTTTTCGAAACTATCGGTTCTCTGGAACCTATCTGAACTCTTGCTTCAGTGCCGTCTTCCACTATAACATCAGGATCTGCGACCATGTCCACCTGCGTAGTCTGCTGGGTCGCCCACATTTCACCTTCCGCCGTGAACGATAAGTCCGCGGGTTGATAGCTGAACGGGCCAAAGAACGCCCCGCTCACGCCGGTAGCCGTGCCAAGATAGTTGGTACTCTTGTACATGGTTCCGAACCATCTGCCTGCCGTGGAAGCCAGGGTTGCACCGCCGATAGTCATCGCAGTGGTATTGGTATACTGCAGGTCTACGCCAAGCGTGGTGTCGGTTTTCTTAACTGTTTCAAGCAATTTCGTCTTTATGGAGATTAACTTTGCTTTTCTGTCAGGATTGTCCAACTCCTTCAGTAAGCTTTCAATACCTTCAAATACTTCAGCTACATCGGTGATGATAAGCGCGTTGGTCCCTACATCCACAGATACAACACCGTCTTTTGTAAGCACAGATTTCATCTGCCTTACAAGTTCACCTGCCGTCGCGTAAGTCAAAGCATACAGCTTGGTGACTCTCGGCAGCTTGTTATCATCCGGTACTTTTTTCTTAACATGATAGATACCGCCCGCATCTACCTTGCATTCTAAATTCTTAGGTTCAAGTATGAGCGCAAGTACGGTATCGAGTTCCTGTCTTTCCGTTATGGTAAGTGTTACATTACCAAAAGTTGAAAGATCCGGAACTTCAATTGAGTACGGCACCCCTGATTTCAAAAACACCGTTTCTAAGGCTACTTTAACCGGTGTGTTCGGGAAGTCAATAGGGGCTTCCACAAACTTTACGTCAGCAGCAAGCGCAAAGCTTCCCAGCAGCATTACCAACATTCCAGTCAGCATTCTTTTTATCATAAGGCCCTCCTTTTTCTGCAAAACTATTAATTTGTTTCTACGGACTTTTTGTCCTGAGTTATTTTTCATTTAGATCCTCCCTTCCCCGGATCTTTACCTGCCGGTTTAAACTCTTTCACTTTTTCCTCGATAAAGGTCACCGTACCCAGAAATTTGTAGTTCCAGAGTTCGGAAGCCGACCCGGCCGTTCTGATAACATCCGAGGGCTCTCCCAGCGCCAGTATCACCTGGGTTTTGCTCATCCCCGCCATTACTTTTTTTGCTTTTATGGCTTCCCAGACCTCATTAGACCACCCGAACGACAGGTATGGATTCGTCATGAAGAAAAACTTTGAAAAATCCTCAGTATACTGGCTGGATTCATAAAGATATACTATGTAAAATTTCTTATTATTTATCCTGAGCTCAATTTCTATACCAAACCTGGAATCATCCATGACCCTGTACTTATCGGGAAGGAGAAGTTTATTCCTTACGTTAAGTATTTTCGCCTCAGAAAGTTTCTCGAGCTTTTCCCCTCTATCCGTCATGATAGTTTTTTTAAGCCAGACGGTACGTCCTATGTACTCTTTGAGCTTCATTAGTTCCACCATATTCTGCTTTTTCCTGTCCTGCCAGCTCTTCACATCAGCGACAATCTCCTGTGTGGTAAGCTGTTTCTGGTTCTTCCCGTCAGCGTCCGAGACCCAGACCTGATAATTACGAAGGAAGGTCAGCCGTTTTGAGTCAGGCGCCCACGACAGCCCTAGAGGGGTAACAGAAGTAATTATTTCCGTTGTCGCACCGCTTGAAATATCCCGAACATAGATACTAAACCCTTTACCTTTTCCCGGAGAGATGAAAGAAAGCTTGCTCCCGTCAGGAGACCAGGAAAGTCCCGAACCGATAAATCCTTCGGTGGTCAACTGTTTTTCCTGCTTGGTTCCCGTACGATATATATAGATATTCTGATTTTTAAACTCCGTATCAAGTTTTACATAAGCAATACTTGCGCCGTCCGGTGAGTAAGCCGCCGGATTTAAAACAGTATCTTTCCCGATTTTTCCGCACTTCGTTATTAAAACAGGGGAACCTTTGCCCGAAACAGGGATCTCATACAAAGAAGCATCCTCTTTATCCACGGAGATATAAATAACCTTGTCGCCTTTCGGAGAAAATACCGGATAAAGTTTATCCTCCGGGCCGCTTGTTAATTTCGTCTGTTCCGTCCCGTCTTCGGTCATTACAAATATCTGCTGAACCTGTTTTTCATCACCGCCGGCAAAAGCAAGCCGTTTGCCGTCCCAGCTCCAGAACGGATGCCGGTTCCAATTCACACTCGTAAGCATTATTTTATTCCTGGCGTTCTCTGTGTTTATTGTCCAGATCTGCGTCCCATATATTTTGCTGACCAGGGCATAAGCGATCCTCTCTACTCCGGTATCCTGGGTTTTTACCGACCACACGGGATACTCGCACCGGTCTTCTTCCATGGTTTCCGCAAAGCTTTGCCCCAGACCGAAAGCAGAAAGCAGCAAAGCAGACAAGATAACCGGTTTAAAGACCTTGTTTATTTTTTTAAGAGTATTCGTCATCTTTATCTCCTCGTTTGATTTGTAAATGTGGCATATTCTAAACCTGAGCCGGTATCCACGACCTCTGCTCTGGTTTGGAAGGCAACTGTCGCATAGGTGTTAATCTCTTTCTCATGCTGTTTCGGCATAATCATAATCATTCCGACAAAAGCTATAAGAAGGCAAATTGCGCTTAAACTAATTTTTAAAGCAACAGGGATTCCACGAAACACCGGCGCCTGCGTTGTTTGCTGCTTTGCCTTTTCCAGAGAAATTTTCGCTTTGAGTGCTTGCACAAAATCCGCAGACAAATTAATATCTTCTTTCTGCTTTACTGCTTTTGAAAGCAAGGAAAGAAGTTCCAGTTTTCCTTTACAGGAACTGCAAGAGGCCAGGTGTTTGGAAATTAAATACGAGGCAACTCTGCCGGTTTCCTTATCGAAATATGCGCTTAAATTCTTCTTAACAAATTTGCAAAACATATTATAACTCTCCTTGTTTGGTTAATTCTTTAGCCAAGTAAGCCCTTGAAGTATGAATTCTTGATTTAACCGTCCCTTCAGAAACACCCGTTACAGCTGCGATTTCCTCATAAGAAAGATCTTCCATTTCCCGGAGTACAAACGCCGTCTTTAGCTCTTCCGGAAGTTTTTCCAATGCTGCATTGATGATTTCCATGGTATTTTTACCCTCAAACAATTTTTCCGGCGACGAATGCAGTTCGGGAAGGCAAAGTACGGACTCTGCCTTTTCAAAAGAAACCGAAGGTTTTCTTGAAGCTTTTCCTCTCTTGTAGTACAGGCAAACATTGAATACTACCCGGTAAAGCCAGGTAAAGAACCTGGAATTGCCTTTAAATGTAGAAAGCGATTTATATATTTGAAGAAAGACCTCCTGGGAAACATCTTCCGTCTCGTTTTTATCTCCGATAAATTTGTACACGATACCGGCCACCTGGGATTTATATTTATTTACAAGTTCAAAAAATGCCTGTTCTTCGCCCAGATTAAATCTATGTACCAGCGCGAGGTCAGCCATATTTTCCGTCTCCTTCTTGTTTTTCAACTCTTTTAAATCCACTTTTTACCCTCATCCTATAAGCTTAGTAGCAGTTATCTAGTAAAAGTTCATTATTATTCAGCCAAAAATACCTTTAGATATCATTATTTTTAAAGCGGTTTGCGGCAAGTATTAAAAAAGGTCTTTTTGAACCAGAAACTTTGCTGTTGTTTTAAAATGGAGTTTTGCTACTTCCTTAAACACAGCGTAACCTTGTAAATCCCTTAGTTTTACAACCCCTGCTTCGGCTTCTTTTGAAGCACCCTTGGGAAGGTCAAAGCCTATGGTTTTTGACAGCTCTTGAAGCTGGGATAAAAACTCCGCCCGGGCCAGAATTGACGCAGCGGCCACACAAAAATGGCGTTCCGCTTTCGTTTCAAAAACAACTTCTACCTGCTTCCCTTTTTCCATGAGAGCGGCACGTATGAATTTATCATCGCCGAATTTATCCGAGATTACTTTTTTTGCAGGTGTACTTTCAAGAATATTTTCTATCACCCGGGCATGACCCCAGGCAAGGAGCTTATTAAGATTTTTAAATTTAGCGTAAAGTTCATTGTATTTTTTCGGACCAATAACCACTACGGAATATTTTGCGTGTTTTTTTATCTCCGAGGCAAGAGTAAGTATCCTGTTATCCGAGATGAGCTTGCTGTCACGGATATTCAGATCTTTCAGTTTTTCGGCAAGACCTTCTCCGTCATAGACACCCGCAATTACAAGCGGCCCGAAATAATCCCCTTTTCCTGATTCATCAACGCCTATAGCGGGAACAACTGCCGTCATTTTGAAATGCCGTCTAAGGGACTGGAGGCAGAGGCGTAACGTTTCGCCTGCATTCTGCCGGCAAGAAAAGCCAGACGTCCGGCTTCCACTCCAAGTTTCATTGCAAGCGCCATTTTTACGGGATCTTTTGCAAGAGCGATAGCGGTATTCATTAATACTCCGTCAGCACCGAGCTCCATAGCTACCGCCGCGTCCGAAGCAGTACCTACACCTGCGTCAACTATAACAGGAACCTTAACAGCTTCTTTAATAAGTCTGATATTCAACGGATTCGTTACTCCCTGTCCTGAACCTATCGGAGCCGCAAGAGGCATTACCGCCGCCGCGCCCGCGTCTTCGAGTTTTTTTGCTATCACAACATCGTCATTAGTATATGGAAGTACCGTAAAGCCGTCTTTCACCAAAATTCTTGTCGCTTCTAAAAGTCCGATAACATCAGGAAAGAGGGTTTTCTCGTCACCAATCACTTCAAGTTTCACCCATTTTGAAAGTCCCGCTTCAGCCCCGAGATGCGCCGTCCTGACCGCATCTTCCACATTAAAACAGGCCGCGGTATTCGGGAGAAGAAAACATTTTTTCTGATCAATAAAGTCGAAGAGTGATTCCTCGCCCTTTTTAGGGTTCAGATTAACCCTTCTTACCGCTACCGTTATCATCTCGGTCCCGCTGGCTTCATGAGCCGCTTTCATAACTTGAAAAGTAGAGTATTTCCCGGTCCCGACCCAAAGCCGGGAAGTAAATTCCTTGCCTGCTACAATAAGTTTGTCTGACATAAAACCTCCAGTGAATCAGATGCTTGGATGCTTAGATGCGCAGATGCTCGGCAAAAGTTTTCAATTGTTTTTTTGCTGCGCCTCCGCACATCTCTTCTTAAGATCCGCCTAATATAATTGTCGGGTGACCTTCCGCGCTTCAATCAACCATCTCCACTAACCTATTTTCTATTCTCGATTTTTCATTCTCTAGAAGCCTTCGGCTTCTACCCGCCTCCTACAAAATGCACTAACTCTACTTTATCGCCGTCTTTAAGGAGCGTATTTTCATAATCCACCTTTTTTACTATTTTTTTATTCAATTCCACGGCCACACCTTCTTTTTTAAGTCCATGTTTTCCTACAAGTCCCATAACGGTTAGCGGCGCGGAATAACTTTTCTCTTCCCCATTTATCATAAGTTTCATTATTTTTGCTCCGTTATCATATATCTTGAAATATTAAATATTATACTTCAGGTAGTGGTCAATGTAAAGGGTATAACCCAGTGGAGTTTCCCTATTTTCTGTTCCGGTTCGTATTAAATATTCAGTATAATTACATATTCCGCTATCCACCCAGGTGGATTTCACAAAGACTTAAGGTCCGATATTTAGACTTTGCTCAACTCGCTTTGCTCGAACAATTCAGCCTTTTTTCCGAACATTCCAATAAATTTCTGTGCGTTGCTCTCAAGTCACAGAAAACAGGAAAACTCCACTTGTGAAAAATTCGTTATACCGTAGTTTGTATGCTATTTATGATTTTTACTCGAAATTATGTGGAAACCCTACTATAAGAACAGAACATTAATTCAAAGCAATACTATCCATTTTCCTTTTTTTCGACAACATTAAACATCTTTTTTAGCGTATAATTATATTAGATCTTATCAAAGGAGACCAAACTAATGAAAAAACTTGCGATTGTTCTTTGTTTTGCGCTGCTTCCGGTTTTAAGCTGGAGCGCCCCAAAAGCACCGGAAAAAAAGGCCGAAAAACCTGTAGTTGCTTTGGCAAGCATCCGATCAAGATCGGTTCAAGCAACAAGAATTATTATTTTAACCGAAACTCTCTATGAGTCGCTCAGGAACATAAAAGCTATCTCCATTGTTCCTCAAAAAACGATAGAAGCTCTTAATTTAAATATCGAAGAGAACAATGCCGAAAGCATCGGTAAAGCAGCGGAACTGCTGAAGGCCGACAAAATAATATCTTATTTTATAGAACAGGATGGTTCTCAATTTAAGATCGCTTTGTATGTCTATGACGGAAAAACCGGCAAGCAGATATTTTTAAAAAATGATAGAGC
>MFGS01000094.1:8277-8577 GCA_001778355.1 Candidatus Firestonebacteria bacterium RIFOXYA2_FULL_40_8 | reverse complement strand
CTTAAGATAGGTGTCCAAACTTTTTACAACGGAAACCATTCCGTGCAGGAATTGCTGGTTTTCTGAGAGTTCAGCATGCATAGGCAAGACAAGAAGGGAAAATATAAATATTCCCGCAACAAGATTCATTATTTTTGGTGATTTCCCTATCATATCCTTTCTTTACCCTTTTTATAAATTAACAGCAATTTCAGCAATTCTTTCAATTATTAACTTTCTTTCACCCGTTTCTTTACTTTGTTATTTTAGCTTTTTTAGGTCCATATGTCAACTCATATTTTATTGTCCTGCATCCAATTC
>MFGS01000094.1:0-8084 GCA_001778355.1 Candidatus Firestonebacteria bacterium RIFOXYA2_FULL_40_8 | reverse complement strand
CTTATGGCTTGCGCTGACCTTGATAATGAAAGAGCGCGTGAAAAAGCAAAGCTGCACGGTATTTGTGCCATGACTTTGGATGAGCTTTACGCGGATAAATCAATTGATATCGTCTTGAACCTCACGGTACCCAAAGCGCATATTGAAGTGGATTTTAAGGCCTTAAAAAGCGGAAAACATGTTTATGCGGAAAAACCGCTCGGCATAGACCTGGCTCAGGGAAAAAAAGTCATTGAACTCGCAAAGAAAATGAAACTACGTGTTGGTTCCGCGCCGGACACTTTTCTCGGAGCCGGAATACAAACGTGCAGAAAAATAATAGACGACGGACTGATAGGCAGGCCCATCGCCGCAGAAGCGTTCATGGTTTGCCCCGGCCACGAATCCTGGCATCCGTCCCCCGAGTTTTATTATGAAAAAGGCGGCGGCCCGATGCTTGACATGGGTCCGTATTACCTCACCGCTCTGGTAAATCTACTCGGTCCGGCAAAACTTACCTCCGGCATAGCGGTAAAATCTTTTAAAGAAAGAATAATAACAAGCAAACCCAAATTCGGCAAGCATGTGAAAGTGGAAACTCCCACTCACATTACCGGCGCGGTAGAATTTGAAGAAGGCGCCGTCGCAACGCTCATAATGAGTTTTGATATTAAAAAATCCGTCCTTCCCCGAATCGAGATTCACGGCACGGAAGGAAGTATTTTAGTTCCGGACCCCAACACTTTTGGCGGGCCGGTAAAATTATTCAATAAAAAAACAAACGACTGGAAAGAAATGCCTCTGCCTTTTAATTACGCGGAAAACTCGAGAAGCTTGGGTCTTGCGGATATGGCGCAAGCAATAATTTCAAAAAGAAAGCACCGCGCTTCCGGAGAGCTGGCGCTTCACGTTCTGGAAACAATGCTCTCATTCGAAAAATCATATAAAACAGGAAAGCACATCGCCATCAAAAACAGCTGCGCAAAACCCGCGCCTTTCCCGTTAAAAATGAAAAAAGGCACTCTCGATTAGCGCCCGAAAGTCGAGCAGAAAACGTAACATTTTGACATATATAAACTAAAGATTCACAAGGGATTTCGGGCTTGATTCCACTGATTGCAAAGCTACGGGATTCCACTGATACAAGCAAATTTAGCTTTAAGGTATTATTATCCTCATTAAATAGTCATTAGTCATTTGTACTTAGTACTTATCTCTTGGAGGGGGTTTTTATGAAACGGAAAGCACTTATTGTTTGGGGCGGCTGGGACGGACACGAACCGGAGAAGGTCGCGGAAAGATTCAACAAGCTTCTTCTTTCCGAAGGATTTGAAGTAGAAGTTTCTAAAACGCTGGATTCTTTTCTCGACGCGGAAAAGGTAAAGCAGCTTCACCTTATTGTTCCGGTCTGGACGATGGGCAAGATAACAAAAGAACAGTGCGCTCCGGTAATCGAAGCCGTAGCTAACGGAACAGGCATTGCCGGGTGTCACGGCGGCATGTGCGACTCCTTCAGGGAGAGTGTTGACTGGCAGTTTATGACCGGAGGTAACTGGGTTTCCCATCCGGGCGGGGACGGCGTTGAATATACGGTGGAAATAAAGAACAGTACAAGCCCGCTTGTTTCCGGTATTTCTGATTTTAAACTTAAATCAGAACAGTATTATCTGCATGTCGACCCCGCAGTAGAAGTACTTGCTACAACACGTTTTCCCATGGTTAAATGGTACCACTCCTCAAACAAAGCCGTGGATATGCCGGTGACGTGGACAAAGAAATGGGGCGTCGGCAGGGTATTTTACACTTCGCTCGGACACCATAACGATGTTTTTGAAATACCACAGGCGCTTGAAATGATGAAACGAGGGCTTCTTTATGCTGCCGAAGGAAAAGATATTGCCTTGAAAGAAGGGCTGACCTCTGACCTGTACAAAAGTACAGCGAAGAATTTCTAAACCATGCTGAAAATCAAGGTTACAAGAGAACTCGTAGCAAAAAAAGCCGGGGTTTCCCCTTCTACTGTTTCCAGGGCGCTTTCCGGTCATCCCGGAATTCCGGAAAGCACGGCGGCAAAAATCAGAAAGATATCGGAGGAGCTGGGTTATATCCCCTCCGCTCTCGGGAAGAGCTACTTTCAGAAGAAAAGTTTCCGTCTCGGCTGTGTTATCCCGTATAAATATGATAACCGGGTCCGCACGGTACCCTCGGATTATTTTTCAAAATTCTTATACGGGCTTATGCTCTTTGCGCAGGATAAAAACTATTCCGTAACCGTTATTCCGGATAACGGTCTTTCGTCCAAAGAACTGGCGCTGAAGGTGTTATCCAATAACGTAGACGGGCTTATCTTTCTCGGCATCAGAAACGGCGATAATCGTTTTGAAAAACTCTACGTAGAAAAGATCCCGTTCATCTTTGTGCACCATTATGAACCGGGAAAGCCGTATCCGTATGTGGACACAGACGCAGAGGCTGGAATGCGAGAAGCAATGGAATATATAAAAAAGCAGGGATTATCTAACTGCATGCTCGCCGGGGGCGGGGAAAGTTTCAGGAACGCTATTGACCGGACTTTTATTTATAAAAAACTGATAAAAGAGTTCAACCTTCACGACTCCGGGATAATCAATGGGGATTTTTCCATTAAAAGCGGTTTTTTCGCGGCAAAAAAGATAGCGGAAGACAGCCTACCTGAAGTAATATTTTGCGCCAACGACAGGGTCGCCTGCGGCCTTATCCAGGGTTTGCACTCCCTTAAAATTCGCATCCCTCAGGATGTAAAGGTCATCGGCTTTGACGATATGAACGTGGCAAATATTATAAGCCCAAAACTCACAACGATTGAAAATCCGTTCTTCGAATGCGGTAAAAAAGCAGGCGAACTCATACTCTCCTGTATTCTCGGTAAAAAACAAAACAGCATCATCCTGCCGTCTAAATTGGTTATCCGCGAATCTGCTTGAAAAACAAATTCGAAACTCTTCCCCTCCCCTCCAAAGATACTGGCGGGCAGGCAAAAAGATCGGCGGGTGACAATTATTTAACAAACACTATGGTCTGTCAAATTCTAAATTCGAAACAACTCTAAAAAATATTGGGTATCAATATCCTGTGCTTATTTTTAGAGGTAATCGGAATTTGCAACCTACTTATTGTCAAATACTTCTTTTAGCGTCTTTTCGGTTAATAACTCTTTAAGCGGCACATCCCCATACTTCTTTTTAACATCTCCAAGTAGCAACTCTCTGTATTCAATATTCTTATTGTCAACATTTCGGTAGATGTAGACAACTTCTTTATTATCCAGCTTTATTTCTGGGGGATATCTGTTTGACCGCTCAAAAACCGTTAAGAACACGAACGCATTTAGCTCCTCATTGCAATAAATCCCGTCTCTAAGCCCATTATCAAAAAGCTCCCCACTGCTCACGTAGTCAGCTTTCCTAACCCAATCTGCACCTAATTTATTTATAAAATAATTATTAAGGTTTATGTATTCTTGTCGTATCTTTTGATATGGTTTCATCGGATATATGATTACATCTTTTTTTGTTTTAAGATCAAGAACTGCTATCTCCACATAATGTGTCGATGCCCAGTGTACTTGGCTTTTTTCATAAATAATCATTTTTTCTTTGAAAACTTGAGCATCGTACCCATAAACATCTGCTATATATTTCAATTCACTATTTAGAATAATAGTCGTTCCCGCAGATGGGTTGTAGTGAAGATTAAGATAGAGATAATTTTCTCTTATATTCAAATCAACACTAAAACCCCTTATTTCTTTGGGTTTCCGCAAGTCAATCTCAGTGTTTATTATATTCTTTTTTTGTTTATCATAAAGACTTACCCTGAGGATATATTTATTTTCTACATACTCCTTCGAAAGATAGTAGGCGGCGGCAACATAGTCATTGTTTTCGAAAACACTTGAACTGGTTGTACCTTCTTCCAGATCCTTAAAAGCAAGACCCTCAATATTTATTTCCCTTACTTTAAATCTTTCAGAGAGCTTACACGAATCACTCGGATATGGTTTCTTACATGCAGGGCTTTCATTATTATTGTCAACGTGAGCAACGGCTTGTCTGGGCTCAGTTTTGCCGCATCCAACAACAGTAAAACAAATAAGCATTGCAGTCAAGCAAACTGCTAACTTCATTATATCTTCCTTTTTCTTTGATTTTATTCCTTACTTAAATTTTTCTGCGAATTTCGTTATACGGTCTTCTTTGATGTTAAACTGATTTTCTTTTACTTTAGCTACGGCCTTAACGATAAAACGTTCGAAGAAATTAAGCGTGCTGAAATCAAAAATACCGCCGAAATAATCCGTAGCCACCGCGCTCTCGTAGAGTTCAGCCGAAAAATTCATCTGTATCTGGGTTTGAGCCTTATCGCCTTCATACATACAGCAGACAAATAACCCAAGTTTCTTCTGGAACAGCATCTTTCTGTTTTCTTCACAGAACTTTTTAAGCTCTCTTTTCACCGTACCTGCCTGGACCGAACCTCCGAGTATGACCGCATCGTAAGGTTCGATATCGAAACCCGGCTGTTCTTTTATGTCGACAACTTCGGACCCGAAGATCTTGAACTTCAGAAGTTCAGCGCATTTCTTGGTGGCGCCGTGTCTTGTTGAGTACAATATTACTGTTTTCATATATAACTCCTTCTTTCGAATTTCGAGTTTCGTGCTTCGAGTTTGTTTTTACTCTGTGATTCCTCTTACTATATTCACCCATCTTTTCATTCTGGTGATATCGCCTTGAAGGGTTTCTATATCTTTTAAATGAATATGCCAGTAGCTCTCTTTAAACGCGTCTTTAGCGTCAGTGATAATTCTTTTTATCCTGTCTTCGTCCCAGGCAGTGCAAACCATATCTGTTGGATTTGGCCTATAAGAGCAGATGTAGTCTTTCTTTATCTGCTGTGCGCATTTCCTGTAATCCGCAACAGGCGTCACGGCAATACTCCTCAAATTCTTTACTTTTCGGAGCATATCTATCTTTCTTCCGAGATCCTCGCAGCACCCGTAATGGGTAAGTCCAAAATTTTCCATTATAGGAAGCTGATACTGAAGCATGAATTCCTCGTGAAATTCAGGGGAAATCAGAGCAAACTCCTGCGCGGCAAAAAATCCCCAGATATCTTTTCTTTTTACCGGATTTGAATTCGGGTTAGGCCGCTTTAATTCATTGCAATACGGCATCGCCTGATTACCGTGCGAGGACAACGTGAAATGCCCGGCATCTTCCGCTTCTTTATGATTTCTTAAAATACCGTCCCGCATAAAAGCCAGAAGCTGGTGCAGTTCTTTCGGACTTTCATACATATCTATCATTATCTGTTCTAATCCTCTGATATTTGCAAGATCGGTTGCAATATCCCCCGTAAAATTAAGATACACCGGATTTCTGACAACATCGATAGTAATTATTTTCCCGAGCGCCTCTGCAAGTTTATCATACCTTCTTTTTGTATCGACTTCGTCTATCTTATGGTGCAGGGCTCTAAGTTTATTTATATCTTTCCACTCCTTCATCATCGCATCAAGGTGGAAAGCCCCGCCTTCCTGTGCAGATTTTGTCATCTGCCTCTGTATGCCCCAGTGATTATCCCAGGTGCCTTCTTTTGTCGCCTGAATTTCAATCCATGGATTTAGAATGGTATCGTCGCCTGTTTCATCCATTAAAAACCGCAGTTTAAATATCCTTTCGTACTCCCTGTAAAATTCATCTTCACATTCAAGAGTATTGTCGGCAAGAACTTCTTTGCACCAGTGAACCCACATGCCAAAAGACACCATTACCGGAGGGCGTGTATTATTCCTGCTGAAATGAGAACTCCAGAGTTTTCTTCGTTCTTCCTGAACCGGCTTATTGGCAATTTCCATATATTTCTTTGCAAGTTCCTGAAGAATTATTATGTCTTTTTGATTTGATTTCATATGGCTCCTAGAATTTCTAATTATGCCAAGCGTTGCTATTTTTTCAAACTATTCTTGCTATTCCTGCCGGTGATTTCGCTGATAGAGCTTAAACTATATTACGGCAAATATTATACTAAAACCCTCTTTTCCTTATATCTTTTTCTTCAAAGCCGAAGTAATGGCCTATTTCATGGATAACGGTATCTCTTATATTTTTTCTTAACTCCTCCGGAGTTTTTGAGACAAGCTCCAGGGATTTTTTATACAGGATTATTCTATCAGGCATTAATGGTTCGAAAACAGCACTTCTATCTTTTAATGGTACCCCTTGATAAAGACCAAGCAAAATACTGCCGTTTTTCTCCGGCAATGAATCTTCCAGATCTATTTCTATGTTTTTTAACTTATCCGCGAACTCTTTCGGGATAGACTTAAGCGCCTGTTCTATTTCTTGTTCTAACTTTTTACTTTCAATTTCCATTGCTTACGAAAGCAGTTTAACCATAAACGTTGTCAGCCACGGCACATACGTAATAATAAGCACGGCAAGGAGCATAAGTATCAGGAACTTGAAACTGGCTTTCGTAACCTCACCTACGGACATTTCAAACCTGTAAGCAGAAAGGAAAAGGTTCATACCAACCGGCGGTGTGAGATATCCGAGTTCAAGATTGGCAATAAATATAATACCAAGATGCACGGGATCTATTCCAAAATGTTTTGCTATCGGAAGAATAAGCGGCACCACTACAATTATCGCCGAGAAGATATCCATAAGCGCGCCGACAACAAGAAGCACCACGTTTAGTACGAGCAGAAATATCAGAGGACTGCTGATATGAAGCGCAACCCAGTCGCGGATAACTTCCGGTATCTGCTGAAGAACTATATAACTGGTGAAACCCATAGCAACACCGATAATAACCAGTACGCCGCCGACGAGTATTACGCATTTTAAAAGTATTTTTGGCAGATCTTTGGTAAGACTGATATCCTTATAAACAAAAATCTCAACTATGAACGCGTAGATTGCGACAAAAGCCGCGGCTTCTACAAGGGAAGTCCAGCCGCCGAATATTCCGTAAAGAATAAGTACCGGTATCATTAATTCCCATTTTGTTTCCCAGAGAGATGAAAGTGCGTCTTTAAGTACAAAGGGAATCCTGGCAACCTTCGCTTTAGCGCCTTGAAGCATAGAGAATATAATGACAACCGCAACAAGAAGAACACCCGGAAGAAAACCTCCTTTAAAGAGATCCAGGATAGAGATTTGAGCGGAGATCCCATATAATATTAAAGGCAGTGAAGGCGGAAAAAGAAGACCTATACTGCCGGTCGCTGTTAGAAGTCCTACGGAAAATGTTTTTCCATAACCGGATTTTAAAAGTATCGGGAGAAGAAGGCCTCCCATCGCAAGGATGGTAACACCGGAAGCGCCCGTAAAAGTTGTAAAAAATGTACAGACCATAATTGTGGCGATAGCCAGGCCGCCCGGCATCCAGCCAAACCAGGAGTTAAAGAGCCGTACAAATCTTTTGCTCGCTCCCCCTTCCGCAAGAATATATCCGGTCAGAGTAAAGAGAGGAATGGTCGGTAAAATGGAATCAGTAACTATCCTGTAAGTTTCTGCGGGTATAGAAGCAACGGGTATATCCGCGCCAAAGTAAAATAATACCGCGAGACCGCCAAGAGCAATAAATATCGGAGCGCCAAAAATTACCGCAGCGACAAGAAGGATAGCCAATGGAAGTGTCAGGTACGGCATCACAGGTAAAAGCCAGGCGCTAAAAATCAGAACAACGGGAAAAGCAAGTCCGGTAATTATTTTTTCGGTAAGAGTTTTCGAGTAGGCAAAAGCGAACCTAAGAGACATTATTAAAAACCCGATAGGAAGTATCAGTTCCATTATCCAGGTCGGCACAGCCAGATTACCCGCTATGGTTTCGCTTCTAACAAGCTGAACGCTGGCTAAAAAAAGCGCAAAACAAATGGCAGTACTTACAAAATTTCTGAAGATCCCGACAATCTTCTTTCCTTTATCCGGGAGATATTCATCAAGCGAGGTAATTGTCAGATGCCTTTTATCCCTGGTGGCAATTATAGCGCCGACAAAGCCGACCCACAGGGTGAGATGCTGAACGTAAACAATGGAACCCGCAATACCGGTGTT
>MFGS01000093.1:8674-9646 GCA_001778355.1 Candidatus Firestonebacteria bacterium RIFOXYA2_FULL_40_8 | reverse complement strand
CACTTCGACTATAATTGCAATATTTCTGCCCGGTTTTACTGGTATAATTATTTTCGGTATTTTTACTTCCAGTATCTCGTGATGCTGCTCTTGCAAACCTACCCGTTCATAATTCTTTTTTTCATCCCACTCTTCCATCTGCACGACAAGCTCAATCCTTTTTCTATCCCGCGTGGCGCCTACACCGAAAAGTTCTTTGATATTGACGATCCCGAGGCCTCTTACTTCCAGGTAGAACCTGAGAAGCTTCTGGGGAAAACCGAAAAGACCTTTATCAGAACTTACCACTTCTACAAGATCATCGGCAACCAGCCGGTGCCCCCTTTTCACAAGGTCCAGCGCGCACTCGCTCTTACCTACGCCGCTTTTTCCGGTAATGAGAACACCTACACCGTAAACATCCACCATCACGCCGTGTATCCTGGTTTTCGGCGCAAGTTTTTCCTCCATGTAATTTGTAATTTCACTTATGAATTTTGTAGTGAAAACCGGGGTTTTAAATACCGGGACTTTGTGAAGGTTGGCAACCTTAATTATCTCCCGGGCAACAGGCAGGTGACGGCAGATAACCATCATGGGAATACGGCGCGAAAATATTTTTTCCAGCACCGTTTCTTTTTTCTTAGGGCTGAGTTTTTTTAAATATTCCACTTCCGCATTTCCGATAACCTGTATCCGCTCAGTGGCGAAATAGTCAAAATAACCGGTAAGTGCCAGCCCGCATCTGTTAACATCGGCTACGCACAGTTCTTTTCCCAGTCCCGCCTCACCGGCAACTAATTCCAGGTTAAGATCGGTTTTTTTGTCTTTTAGCAGTTCACCAACGGATATGCCCATTTTTATTTTCCTAGATCTTAAGCTTCTCTTCGTTGGTAATTACTTCCAGTACTTCTTCCGGTTTCTTGCAGGCCGCCAGCGCTTTTCTGAAATATTTATCTTTAAGAAGGCCGGAGATCTTTGCAAGAGACTTCA
>MFGS01000093.1:0-8643 GCA_001778355.1 Candidatus Firestonebacteria bacterium RIFOXYA2_FULL_40_8 | reverse complement strand
GAGTATCAAAACCTCCTCCGTCTTTTGAAAGCCCGAACGCTGCGACAATATCCGCCACTTCGTCGGTCTTTCCGTGCGGGATAGCCACGCCTTGTCCGATACCGGTAGAACCCAGCTCTTCTCTTTCCATAAGAGCTTCCAGTACTTTCTTTTTGTCCTTTATCTTGCCGGCCGCTTCCAGGACATCTACCATTTCTTCCAGCACTTCCTTCTTACTTTTGGAAGTTATTCCTATCTTGATGCAATCCTTTGACAAAAAATCGGTGATCTTCATTGAAGACTTCCCCCTTTCATTTTTCCAAGAATTTTTCTTTTAATCGCAGGCAGTATTTTCATACCTTCCCTGTATTTCGCAACAGTGCGTCTGGACACTTTAAAACCCATTCCGAGCAGTACGGTTTGGATCTTACTGTCGCTCATATTTCCGTCTTTATCCTCCTCTATAATATTTTTTATAGCATCTTTTACGGCTCTGGAAGCCACGCCGGGCTCACCTTCGCCTGTTTCAATTTTCACGTTAAAGAAAAACCTAAAGGGAAAGATACCCTTCGGGGTCTGAACATATTTACCCGCCGTTACGCGGGAAACCGTAGACTGGTGCATGCCTATCTTCTCGCTTATTTCTTTTAAAGCGAGCGGCTTTAAATAATCCATACCGTGTTCCATAAATTCTTTTTGCGCTTCTATTATGGCCGCGGTTACTTTAAGCAAGGTCGTTTTTCTTTGGCCAATAGCATTTATCAGCCAAACCGCAGAACTGAACTTATCTTTTAAAAATTTCTTCTCCTCGGGAGTAATGTTTATTTTCCTGCTCATCTCCCGGTAAAACTTGCTTATTTTTAAAAACGGCACACCTTCGTTGTTTAAACTTATCCTGAAACTTCCGTTCTCGTCCCTTTCCACCAGAATATCGGGAACAATATACCGCACTTCCGAATCATTTACCGCCAAGCCAGGTTTTGGTTCAAGCTTTGAGATAACTTCGATTGCTTTATAAATCTCCTGAACACTTATTTTTTCTTTTTCTGCAACCGCTTCAAGGTGTCCTTTCTCAAACTCTTCCCAGTACAGGTCCAGCAATTTATAGGACAGTGTTGCTTCCAACCCTTTCGCTTTAAGCTGGATCTCAAGACACTCTCTGAGATTTTTAGCGCCTACACCTGTCGGGTCAAAACCCTGTATCAAGGCAAGCGCTTTCACTGCATTTTCCAAACCAACACCTGCTTTTTCCGCCGTTTCTTCGACACTTACCAGAAGATAACCGTCTTCATTGATATTTCCTATCAGATACTCCCCTGCTTTCAACTCCTCCTCCGGGATATCCGACATATGGAGCTGGAACAAAAGATGCTCTTCCAGGGAATACTTGGTGCTTATCATATTTTCATAATCAATGTCGGGCTTTTGACTACGGTCTCTTTCTTCATAAGTGCTTGACCCGGAACCTTCTTTTGCAAAGTGCTCCGCCAGTTTTTCTATGTCCAAAGACCCGTCGTCTTTTTCCGCCTCGGGAAGTTCCGGCTCCCTTTCGGTGGTTTCAAGAACCGGATTTTTTTCCAGCTCTTCGTCTATATATTCTTTAAGTTCGATAGCAGGCAGCTGAAGTATCTTTAGCGACTGCTGTAAAAGCGGGCTGAGTATCAACCGCTGGCCCTGCCTAAGTTCTAACCTTTGATTGTCCGCCATTTTATTTGCTTTCCATCACGGACAGAACATGATTATTGAAATACTTTTCCGCCGCTTTGTTAATATCCGCTTTTGTTACGTTAGAAATATCTCCGGCATAGCCGTCTATATATGCAAACCCTTTTCCCATTATTTCGTACCAGCCGAGATACCACGCTTTTCTCGAGTTTGTCTGTTTATCAAGATAAAAATTACCTACGATATAATTCTTTGCCGCCGTAATATCTTCTTCGCTTAACGCGCTTCCGTTCTTAATTTTTTCCACCTGTTCAAAGATACCCGCTTTTAATTTTTCGATATTTTCTTTCCTGGTTCCGGCATAGAAAACAAAATGACTGCCGTATAATTTTGTCGGAGAAAAAGAACCTATCTCATACGCCAGCCCCTGTTTTTCCCTGAGGTCATTAAAGAGTTTTGAACTCATCCCGCCGCCTATGGCGGAACTCAGTACTTTTACCGCCGGAAAATCCGGAGTGCCGAGAGAAGGCGCCGGATAACCGATAAGGAGCATGCACTGCGCTTTATCGCTCTTCACGGTTGTCTCGCCGTTTTTCTCAAGTTTAAAATCCGTATTTCCCTGCTTCAAAGAACCGTCATCTTTTGCCGGAATACTTCCGAATCTTCTTTCCAGCATCTCCATAATATCCTGGAAATAATCTCCGGAGACCGCGATAACAATGCGGGGCGCCGAAAGCCCGGACAAATATGCTTTGCTTACATCTTCCGTATTAATCTTGGGAAGTGAGTCCGGCGTTCCGAGCTTATCCAGACGGTAACAATGTCCTTCGTAAAAAACTTCTTTAAAGTTTCGGTAGGTGAACTCAAAATTGCGGTCTTCTCTCGATTTAATTGCCGCCAGAGTTTCCTTCCGTTGTTTCTCGAGTTCGTCCCGGCTGAAAGCCGGAGTTAAAACCGCTTCCGCCATGAGGCCAAGAGCTTTTGGAAAATATTTTTGCACGGAAACAAGAGAAACCGTGGAGATGTCATCCCCGCCTGAAGCATCCAGCGACGCGCCTATTGATTCCACTTCTTCGGCAAACTTAGCCGCGTCTTTTGTAGTGGTCCCTTTCGTAAGCAGGTCAAATGCAAGATTAGTAACGCCGTTATTTTCCCTGCTTTCATAAGAAGATCCGTTTTTCACAAAGAGTGTAACCGCAATAATGGGACTTCCCGTGTCTTTATTCAATATTACAGTTATCCCGTTTTTAAGCGCAACCTTTTCCGGCGCGCCAAAAAGTGGAAGAACAATAAACAAAAATGTCCCAATAACACAAAGTGTTTGGTTAATATTGCACCTCAAATATTTATTTAAGTTCAAAAAAATGCCAACTATATTATATAACGCCCTGCATGGTTTTTTCAACCCTTTTATCCGGAAAAATGAGTATTTTGCATTATTTTTGAATAAGTTTTGAAGTTTTTTAACAATTTTAGACAGATTTTTCCCGGTTTTCAGAAGATTTCCGCCCAACATCCACCCTCTTTGTCAACCGAGTGTCCCCGAGTGACAGTCACTGAGGGACTGTCACTCGGGGACAGGTGGTTCTGTTATCGAGAATGTCTTTAACTATATTTTATGCTATAATTATCCTATGAAAAAAACAATACTGCTCTTGCTCCTGCTTACTTGTGCGCTCCCGGGCGCCGAAAAGGTCTCACTCTCCGGCAAAGCCGGTGTCTGTTTCTGGTATGAGGATTACGAAAGAAAAGGCCTCGGGGCTGTTTACTGGTTTAGCGACTCTCTTGGAACCGAGCTCACTTTAAATTTTGACACCACGGTTATTCACGATCCGAGCTTCCGGGGTTATGCAGGAAAAATAAAATTTCCTATTGCAATAACCAGACAGAATAATGCCCTGCTGGAACTTACACCGGTATTTTTTTACAGGCGGGACCCTACTCAAACTCCAAACATATCAACTACATACTCCCCCGGCCTCTGGCTGCTTCTGGAACTTTTCCCGGTAGATGCCTTCAAAAACGTAAGTTTTTCCATCGGCGGCGGCTTTGATTATACTTATTTAGTAACCGAAACTCCAACCGGCTCAACAAGTGTAAATCAGGTAAATATCTCGGTTTTTGCTCTCGGCGTGAAATACTACTTTTAATTTTTTATCTAAAAAGGGGACAGGCACGTGCCTGTCCCCTTTTTGCTTTCTTCTTTGTCAGATTATTTTTCTGTTGTTTTTCTGATTTCTTTTGAGACCTCGTCAAAATAGTTATCTACGTCTTCGACATCAATTTCATTTTTTGAAGAACTGGAAAGAAGAACTTTCCCTGTTTCCACATCAACTATCCTGATAGAGATATTATTGAAAACTGTTTCCGTCTCAATGCTTCCCAGGACAGCAACTCTTGGACGGAATATTCCTCTGCGTTTTCTCACAGCTATCATTTTTTTCTTTTCCTTTTTTTCGGCGTGAAAATTTCCAAGTACAAGAGCTTTAACTCCCGCAAGACTGCCTATCCGGGATATTTGTGAAGAGTCCACAATGCCGGTTAAACCCAGTTTCTGTTCTTTCATCAGCTTTTCCAGAGCACTTCTTTCCATGACTTCAAAACCCGCTTCCATCAGAGCCGGCACCATGGATTCGGCCAGAGCTTTACCTGCAGCTTCATTATTTCCCTCGAAATCCATAACAGCTATCTTTTTGTATTTATCCATGTTAAAATCACCGCTTTTGACAGTCTTTACACCGGAAGCACAACCTGCAAAAATGACGGCAAAAAAAAGCACTACTGCACCTCTTACTAGATTCATACGTTCCTCCTTAAATTGATTTACAATATTTTCATATTTTATTGGCGGCGTACCACAATACTCCCGCGCTTATACCGGTCAGAAATAGAAAGAAAAAACCAAACATATAATTTACAAAAAACAACAATACGGCAACAGAAAAACTGAACCAAACAACTACGTTAAGAAACCCCGTCAGTTTAACCCTGAAAGGATCAAGGAACATGGTTTTATACATGTGCCTCAACTCCATATCAAGTATTACGTCTTCGATTCTTACCTTAACTTTTCCCAGGCCCTCTGCTGATACAAATCTAATCTGCCTTATGAACTTGTAAGCAGTGTCAATTTGAATGAATTTTTTTGAACATTCATCTTTTTTGCCCTCGTCCAGGCACATGTCCGGATGATATTCCCTTACAAGCCTGATATATTTCGTGTGAACATCCCGCATACCGGTCATCCCGTTAACCCCTAATATGTCGTATGCCTCAAATAGATTCATACTATAATTATATATCTATGAGGGATATTTAGCAAGGATGGGATTTCACTAATCTCTCTTAAGAACCACCTATCCCCGAGTGACAGTCACTTTGGATAAAAATCTTTCTTTTGAATTCATATATCTTCTCCTAATCCGACTATTCCAGAGGAGCAACCGCTTTGAGTAAAATGTTTTCAGCTAAAAGCAGATAGCCTCCATCCTATTTTTGTTTTTTTACGGAAAGAGCTTATTAAGCTCTAATCTGATCAACATATTCGTTCCGTTTTCTTCTGTGAGAAAATAAATTCTACCTTTATTATCTGTTTTCATCCTCTTCACATGGCCTTTTAGATAGTCAGTATAAACCACTGCAGAACCATATGTTCCGTCAGGTGAATATTTATGTAATTTCATATTTACTGAATCCAGAACATATATATTGTTATTTTTATCAACAGAAACATCTACAGGACGCCATAATTTATCCTTGCGTGGTTTTAAAGGAGCAGACTGATTGTTATGTCGTCTGATTCTTTCGTAATTATCAAAATCTGAAGCAGTTTCTATAGAACAAATCACCTTCCAGTCTTTGTCTGCTTTTTTAATCTCTCCTTGCCCAGTTAACACCCAAAAATTACCTTCTTTATCTGTGGCAATATTGTAAGTATAATTTATTGAAACACCTTGACCGGAGGTAACTTTTTTAAGTTCCTTTCCGGCAAACTCTGATTGAACCAGATTTAAGCCATCCGCCGTCAAGACAATGTCTCCTGGCAAAAACCCAAAAGATGCAATTTTTATTGATGAATACTTGTCATTTTTAGCTCTCAATTCAAATACTATCTCGCTTTTATCTCCGTCATATTTGTAAATATTCCAACCGGAAGAGAAAAATACTTCTCCTTTATTATTTTTAACTAGTCTAGGGCTATCATCACTTTTAAAGTTCGACACTTGCGTGCCTTTTAGATCACATTTCAATACATACTTATCAATTACCAGATATAAATAATCTCCGGATATTTCCATGTCCAATATACTGGCATTACTTACTCCTTTTATCCCATTCAAACGTACTCCAACTCCCCATAAATAATTATTACTTTTATCAAAAACCTTTATTGCACTGCCGGGAGAGTTGCCGCGGCTCACAATATATATATTCTCATTTTTATCAACAGCCATAACCATGGGCTCCACTATGCTCGAATGGGAATAAGACCTTAAGTACTTTCCGTTGCGATCAAACATCGCTATTTTTTTATTGGTAATATCCGCGCAATATATATTACTATTATCATCACAATAAATATCTGATACTTGTCCCAGCGTATCTCCTGCTATTTCCGGTCCTTTCATCTTAATCAATTTGCCATCTTTCTCAACTTTAACAACCACACCGCCTTCTACATTAAATATCGCTTCCCTATTTGTATCTACAATCAATGTAGAACCATAGTCATTCCAACCTATATACGGTCCCGTATTGAACTGTCTTATCAATCTTCCATATTCTAACTCGTATTGGTTTAGTTTTTCATGATGCAAAGCATAAAAGTAATCAGTATCTATCCAGAACGCTTCGGCAGAACTTTCATCATTGCCGCTTGACGGAATTTCCTCTTTTGAAAATACCAATTGACCCTTGTTTTCGCCAAGCTCTCCCATTATTTGACCTTTTGCGTCAATAACAGTTAAATATTTATGGCCAGAATTCAAATGAAATCTGCCATTAGTCAGATAAACTCTATTAGCATAGTATTTTAGATTATGATTAAACACTGTTCCTAAATATTTTCCTTCGTCAGAATACTTTTCTAGCTTTCCACTAAAAACTCGTTCATTCGTTCCCTGAACACTAATAATATCACTACCATAAACAAACATACTCCCTTGTTCATCAAAGATAAAATCGGTAATTCCTTTCAGATAGCCCGTGTCTTTATTTGTCAATATTGTTTTGGGTACAACCGTGTTTTTACCTTTATAGGGAGTCCCTGGAGGCAAGGCATTATCTGCTTCCAATTCTGCCCATAAGATAATTGCTTTATCCTGCTGGCCTAATTTTTCCCAGTATAATTTCGCGGCTTCAGCTTTTGCGTTTATTGCTTCTTTTGCTTTGGGATATTTCAGAAAAAGTGTATTATACTCTTTGACTGCTTTTTCATTGTCCTGTCTGCGCTGGTAATCTTCGGCTATCTTATATTGTGCAAACACACACCAGTACTCATCTTCCGGAAACTTAGCAATAAGCTTTCTGCACGACTGAACTATTCCTGAACCATGACCAAAGTGCATAATCCATTTTTTTGCTTCTGTTTCCGGCCCCGGTAAAGTACGTTTTTGGCTTCCGGCTCTTTTATCACGAGGATAAACCCCGTTTTTAATATTCTCCGCCATTTGTTTATATATAGTGCCATCCAATTTTGTTAATCCTTTTGCCTTTTGTTCTTCCAAAACCTTGAAAGCCTTTTCATCTTCAGTGAGAAGCCAGATTTGCAGTATATTTTCCTGTAAGTAGCTTGAAGCATTTTTCCAGAAGGAGAAGTATTTTTCTGAGAGCTCATTACTTATTGTGAATTCCTTTTTGACTTTATATTTTGTTTCCGCTCTTTCTATCTGCATATCCGCATTGATTAATAAATAATATTTAACAGTTTCGTTGACGTCTTCAGATGAAAGAAATAAATCTGCAGATAAACCATAATAAAAGTTCCAGCTGCCATTTTCTTTAACAAAGCACAATCTAAAAGGGCTAAAAATGCCTTTTGCGCTTAAGGGAAAAAATATTATTACCTCAGCGTAACGGTCATCCCAGGTCTGAACACTTTTTATAAATGTCAGATCCAGAGGCTGTTTTACATCAAACTCTCTAATCATATTAAGAAGAGTTGCGTTTGCATACTCCATTGCGTTGTTGCCTAATATTTTATTAAATTTAGTTTCTTTGCGAATCTTCTCGGATTGTATTTCTTTTTTTATATACTCTTCCGACATATCTTTGGTATTTTCTTTGTCTACGTCGCTAACACATTCATTCCATAAGTTTACATCATAATCCTTTATTGCTTTTAGCATTTTTTCCATAGTTTCCATCGGAGTATTATTAGCTGAAAAGACTGACTGTGAGAAAATAATAAAAGCGGAAAATAACCCAAAATAAATATGTCTTTCAAACCGATGTATATTAAAAGATGTTTTTCTCATTTTCCACCCATTGAAGCCTAAGCTTCATATTATTATTCAAGAATAAAACCACCTGTCCCAAAGTGACAGTCACTAGTGACTGTCACTTTGGGTATCTGAATTATTTCTTTATTTTTATACTCTTAATCGGCTTACCGGATTCATCAGTAATTCTAAAATAAAATCCCCAGCCGGCGCCGCCGGAATCAAGGACTTTCAGCAGAATTTTATTGAGTCCTTTGTTTAAAGTGACATCGAATTTGTGCGTATCAGGTTCAGCTTGCCCATAATCCGGACATTTGATTATGTCTTTATCGTTAAACCACAATTCAACCTGGTCATTTACTCCGAAGAAGAACTTCGCCTTTTGTTCAACATCTGAATCAATGGTCAGATAAGCATAGGCCACTGTATTGCAGGACGGGTCTAAAATACTGTCCAGTGCGACATATCCGTCATTGTCCTTAAGACTGTGATTTTTCCATTTTACTTTACCGTTTATTCCTATGAAATCGTCATTCTGATTGAAAGCCTTTCTCTCCGG
>MFGS01000092.1:9215-9825 GCA_001778355.1 Candidatus Firestonebacteria bacterium RIFOXYA2_FULL_40_8 | reverse complement strand
TGGTTTTGATACGGCAACGAAAGTATACGCCGAAATGGTCGGGAATATTTTACAGGATACACCTTCTTCAAGAAAGTACTGGCATTTCGTAAAACTCATGGGCAGAGCTGCCAGTCATGTGGCGCTGGAAGTAGCTCTTCAGACCAAACCCGCGGTTGCTCTAATCTCGGAAGAGATAGCAAAGAAAAATATGTCACTGGAACAAATAATAGAAGATATTGCAAAAGTAGTTATCGAAAGATCAAAAAGCGGAAAAAATTACGGTGTTGTCGTAGTACCGGAAGGTATCATTGAGTTTATACCGGAGATGACCAGGATGCTCAAAGAATTGAATAAGGCTGTCGCGGAGAATGAACAGGAACTGGAAAATAAGCATCTTTCCGAAAAAAGGGATATTCTTTCCGGTGTACTTGCCGAGGATAATATGAAGTTGTTTGCTTCGCTGCCTGAATATATTCAGGAGATGATGCTTTTTGACAGGGATGCGCACGGTAACCTGCAGGTTTCGCAAATTCCGACGGAAAAACTCCTTATTGATATGGTGAAAAAACATATAAAGAAAGAAGCGCCTGAAGTAAAGTTCGCAACCCTTAACCATTTCTTCGGCTAT
>MFGS01000092.1:0-9201 GCA_001778355.1 Candidatus Firestonebacteria bacterium RIFOXYA2_FULL_40_8 | reverse complement strand
GGTACCATCTTTATTTGATGCGGCTTATACCTATAATCTGGGATTGGCTGTAGGGGCGCTGGCGCTTGCCGGCAAAACCGGTTATCTTGCGTCCTTTACCGACCTGGATAAAGGCGGTAAGATACTTGCAATACCTATGCCTGCGCTTTTGAATGTTGAGATCAGGCACGGGAAAGAAGAACTGGTTATTGAAAAAGCCCTCGTCGAACTTGATTCGTCTGCGTTTAAATATTTTGCCAAGAACAGAGAAAGATGGGCCAAGACCGATCTCTTTAATTCTCCCGGTCCGAGACAGTTATGGGGAGTGTCAAGCAATCAAATGCCTATAACGGTGGCGTTGAATCAGGGATATAAGGGGCTTAATTTTAAGATTTAACAAAATATATTTACTAAGTACTAATGACTAGTGACAATTTAATGTAAGATGGCAAAAACAGCCATCTAAGTATTATGTTTATACAATATCGCGGTGTTTTTTTCCGCGTTCACTAAATAGTCAATAGTAAATAGTCATTAGTCAATGTTCTTTTAAGGAGTGAATATATGAAGAAGATAATTTTAATGCTGCTGGTGCTGCCTGCGGTACTGCTTTGTGCTGAAAGGGCCAAAGAGACTTTTAAACAGGGTGTTGAGCTGGCTAATCAAGGCAAATATGACGAAGCGATAGTTATACTTAAACTGGTGTTAGAATACGGTTCTTTAGATGCGGATGTTCATCTAAATCTTGCGATTGTTTATGCCAACAAAAAAGAATATTCAGAGGCTATTAAAGAAGCTGAACTGGCGGCAAAAGCAAAACCCGGCAGCATAACTACCTTTTACCTTTTGGGCATGCTTTATGAAAAGAAAAATGATAATGCAAAAGCGCTTTCAGCGTGGCAAAGGGTTCTCGAGTTAAACCCGAGAGAAGTAATGAAAGAGCTTGCAGAGAAGCACGTTAATAGATTGAAGGTGAAATAATATGAAAAAAACAAGTATAGCCCTTTTAATTCTGGCCGTATTTTTGGCCGGTTGTTCTTCCCAGAGGGTGGCTACAAGAAAAGATTATAATTTTGCTAATATCAAAAGAGTGGCAATTCTCGGTTTTTCCAGTCATATGGATTACCGTAACTCCGGAGATGTAGTTGCCGACGGCTTTGTTTTGCAGTTGATGAACAGAGGCTTTAAGGTCGTGGAAAGAAATAAGATAAATTCTATCCTCAGCGAGCAGCAACTCGCTACAATGAATAAACTTGATGAAGAAACTGTAAAAAAAGTGGGAAAGATTTTGGGTGTGGATGCCATCCTTACGGGTTCTGTTATAAAATATATTGAAGATAAAAAAACCGTTATCTATTACAACGATAAGGACGGAGCACCCGCGTCCCAATCTAATCTTCAACTGGCGGAAATAAGTGTCAGTGCCAGACTTTTTGACGTTGAAACCGGGGAGATCGTCTGGTCCGGAAGCGATCATGATTCGGGTTTTGAAATATCCGATGCAATATTTGGCGTGGCTCAAAGTTTGGTCAGTTCGATAAAATGAAATTCCCGCCTGAATGGTTCATGAAAGAAGCCCTGCGGGAAGCAAAAAAAGGCTATAAAAAAGGCGAAGTTCCCGTGGGTGCGGTCATTGTTAAAGATTCTAAAATCATTGCCCGCGCTTACAGTAAAGTAAGAACCTTAAAAGACCCTACCGCGCATGCCGAGATACTGGCAATTCAAAAAGCTGCTAAAAAACTTAAAAATGAAAGGTTAAACGGTTGTTCTATATACGTAACTGTCGAGCCCTGCGCCATGTGCTCCGGAGCTTTAATCCTTGCCCGAGTAGAAAAACTCATTTATGGTGCGGCAGAACCTAAAACCGGGGGAGTGAAAAGTGTTTTTAAGATAGCTTCCAGTAAAAAATTAAATCATAGGTTGGAAGTGACGGGTGGAGTGCTGGAGAAAGAATGCGGGGAATTGATGAAGAAGTTTTTTAGGGAAAGAAGAGTATAACAAGTACGAAGTACGAGGTACAAAGTACGAAGTTGTAGATTAATGAGTTGTTATTGTATGTAGAGATCGATTTAGGGGGAAAGGGTGTCGATTAACAGCAAGCTGGTGCTGGCGTTTTTTACTTTTTTGCCTTTATTATTTGTGTTTGTTTTAACGTTTGTTATCATTGTCCCTGAGATGTCTTCTTCAAAGGCTATAGATAGTTCTAACGCTAAAGAGCAGTTTGTCAAAGTAAGAAGTATAATGGAAAAGCATATGGCAGGCGTCCCGTTTATTTCGTTTAATCTTGTTTTTATATACTTTTTCTATATGCTGAATGTTTTTTTGAGTAAGAATTTAAGAATCTCCGGCAAGATATTCTGGATGTTTTTTCTAACACTTGCTCCGGTTCTTTCTCCCCCGTTTTACTGGTATTTCCAGATATGGAGGGAAAAAGAAAAAGCTGGTGCTGGGTTTACAATAAAGTGGTATTATCAAATATAGAGGATGATATTAGGAGAGGAACTTATTATGAAAAAGAGACTTGGACTGGGGATATTTACTGCTTTGCCTTCGATATTTGTATTGATTTCAACATCTGTTGCAGTTTTTTCAGTGGTTATGGAAAGTGTGACTGGAAAAGAAATGCAGTATTTTCAATATAAGAATTTGGTAAATTATATTACTCTGATTGTGCCATTTATATCTGCTTTGTTTCTTGTTATATTGCTTATTTATTTATATAATGTTCTTACGAATGAGAAATTGAAGATTCCAGGTAAGTTATTATGGACAGTCGCTATAATATGCGCTCCCTTTATTTCGCCTATTATATACTGGTATGTATACATCTGGAAAGATAAAGGCAATACAATAGATAAATAATAATTCCATAATGTAAAACTTTGTACTTTGTACCTCGTACTTCGTACTTTAGGAAGACTTATGCGCAAACTGTTCGGCTACTTCATATTTCTGATAACGCTCGTCTTGTATATGGTCACCACCTGCCCTACTGTTTATGTGGGGGATGGTGGGGAACTTATATCAGCGGCTTATCTTCTGGGGATTCCTCATGCTCCGGGTTATCCTTTATTTTGCTTATTGGGAAAACTCTTCAGTTTTATGCCTGTTGGCAGTATTGCTTTCAGGGTTAACCTTGTTGCAGCTTTATTTGCGTCTTTAACTATATTGCTTTTGTTTCATCTCTTAAGGAGAATAATTTCCGGCTCCGGAATATTTGCTTTTCTTTTTGCGGCTATATTTGCAGTTTCCCAGGCATTTTGGTCGCAGGCCACTACCGCAAAAGGGGCTCTGTATATCCTTAATATATTTTTTCTGGTACTTATAAGCTACCAGCTGATCCTCTGGTATTTCTCAAGAAAAGATAAATATTTATATTTTGCGTCTTTATTTTATGGATTTTGCCTTGCGAATCATCACACAGCTCTTGGTTTTTTACCGGGCTTTTTACTTTTAATTGGTTTTACGGATATAAAGACGTTTAAAAGGATAAAGCTGCTTGCCGGTTGTTTTGCTTTGTTTTTTCTGGGTCTTTCTTTATATTTATACTTGCCGTTAAGGGCGCTTGAATATCCGCTCATTAATTCAAATAATCCGGCAGATATCAAGGGTATGCTTGATCATATTATGAGGAAGCAATACGGGGCGCTTACAAAAAGTGTTTTCAGCTTCTCCGTATTATTCTCACAGCTCCAAAATATTTTTATAATGCTGAATAAGCAGTTTACCGTAATTCTTATGCTTTTAGCCGCGGCCGGCTGCTATTACATGGCGAAGATTATTAAGCCGCTATTTTTTATGATTCTAGCAATATTCCTCACGGTTGCGGGAGGAATTGTTATAGTTCTCAATTCTGAGCTTACAGCTGCGGCAAAAGAAGTGAATAATCTATTTTTTATGCCTCTTTATGTTTGCGCGCTCTTATGGATTGTCTTCGGAATATTTTTGCTCAAGGATAAGATGAAAGGCAGGATTGTCTCCTTTTTTGCTCTTTTTATGGCTTTCTTTTTTGCGTTTTTCCTGTTGAGAACAAATTACAGTATTAATGACAAAAGTTCTAACTATCTTGCCTATACTTATGGAGCGGACACTTTAAACTCCTGTGAAAAGAATGCCGTAATATTCTGCAATGAGGATACACCGCTTTATGAACTTGCCTATCTACAATTTGTGGAAAAAGTCAGGCCTGATGTGATTGTTTGTGATGAGAACGGCACAGCTTACAGGACCCTTCTTACAAAAAAAGATAAAGGCGTTGTCTATAAAAATTACATGGCGTTAAAGGCGGAAGCGTATTTGCAGGCGGCAATAAAGTCGGGAAGACCTGTTTATCACACTATTGAAAGCGGGGTATTCGCCAATAAATCCTATAAGCAAATTACCGAGGGTATTCTTTATAGGATAAGCACGGATAATACGTTGCCGCGGCAAAAACACTTAACCACGAAATTTACATATCCGTCGGACTGGCAAAAACACGATATTTTTAACAGGGATATGATTGCCCGGTATCATATATTCACAGCGGATTATTACTTCAGCGAAGGAAAGAAAGAACAGGCAATGTTTGAGCTAAAAACTGCGGAAAATATTGCCTATGATATGGATTGGGTCCAGCATGAGATTGGTACCATTTATGCACGTTTTAATTATCAGGAAGAATCTTTAAGACAGATGGAGAAAGCGGCGGTGCTTCAACAAACCTCTTTTGAAAGGCATAATAATCTGGGGAATGCGTATATGGCTTTGAGCCGGCTAGAAGATGCTGTAAAAGAATTCAAAAAGGCGATTAAAAACTCCCCTGAAATTGCGGCACTGCATCATAATCTGGGAAACGCCTTGAACGGTCTAAAAAGAAGAGAAGAAGCAAAAGAAAGCTATATTGAGGCGGCAAAATTAGGGCAGGTTGAAAGTTTACATGCACTATTTAATATGTATATTGAGGATAAAGATTTTGAAAAAGCTTTACCTGTTCTGGATAAATTGTTTAAACAATACCCCGGCAGCTGTGACATCTATGTTAATTTTGGGATTGCGTTTCAAAAACAGGGAAAGATTCCCGAAGCCGAACGTGTTTTCAAAAATGTATTAGAGATCGCTCCCGGCAATCCATATGCCAGGGTAAATCTTGGAAATATTTATATTAATAAAAACATGATAAATGAAGCGGCGAAGGAGTACGAACTGGCGATTAAATACAACCCGGGGATTACGGAAGCGTACTACAACCTCGGTGTTGCATATTTTAAATTAAACAAACTACCGGAAGCCAAAACCTGCTGGCTAAAAACTCTGGAATTGAATCCCGGACATGTAGGGGCGAGGGAAGGGATGAAATACCTTAAATGAAAGTACGAAGTACGAGGTACAAAGTACGAAGTTTTACATTTAGGAGTTGTTAATTTAATAATACTACTTTGATTTTGAACGTGAGTAACGTGCTAACGTGTAACGTGAATAACGATTTTACTTTCCTCCCATATTCTTCAACTGTTGTACAAAACCCGGGTTGTTCGGGAAGTAGTTTAATGCTGTCTTTAGCGTTCTTATTGCTCCTTCTTTGTTGCCGAGCGCTTGATAGGATCCTGTCAGGTTACCGTAAGCTTCAAGATAATCGGGTTTTAGAGCTATTGCTTTTTCGTAATATTTAATGGCTTCGGAATATTTTCCGAGAGAGTGCATGGCGGCAGCGGCACCGTTATAACCAATCGCAAATTCCGGGTTTATTTCGGTGGCTTTAATATAATATTTAAAAGCAATTTCAAATTCCTTTCGGAAAAAATGACAATTTGCTGCGCCGTAATAAGCATCCACATAAACAGGACTTTTTTGTATGGTTTTTTCAAAATAAGTAATAGCTTTCGCAAGGTCTCCTTTGGCGTTATAGGAAACACCTATGTTAAAGTAGGACTTGTAATAATTGGGTTCCAGCTTGATAGCTGCTTCGTAAGCCGCAATTGATTGGTCGTAAAGCCCCTTTTTGAAATAAGCCACCCCCAAATTGTTCAGGATCTCAGGGGAGCGCAAGGCCGAACTTGCTGTTTCTTTATATAAAGCCAGGGCTTCATTGATAGAGAACTTCCCGAAAGCCAGGCCGAGTAAACTCATTATGTTGGAACTTTCACTGCCGATCTCTGCGGCTTTTTTATAACTTGCTTTTGCCCTTTCCAAATCTTTTTGCTCGTACTGACGGTCGCCGAGAAGTATGTAATAGCCCGCGGCTATTTCTTTACACCAGTAATCCAGGTAAATTGTATTATCGTCAAGCCCTCTTTTTGTAAGAGAAGGCTGAAAAGAAAAGACAACTGCTTTAGCGCTTTTAACCCTGTAAAGCAGCCCTTCGCTTACCGTAGGGATATCGTCCATACCGTAAATACTGCTCCCGCCCAGGCAGTACACCGGCTTGGTCGAAGAATTAATTAAAGCCCTCTGAACCTGAGTGACGCGTTTTTCATAAACTCCGGCCGGCATGAATAAAAAATCAGGCCCGTAAATATTTTGAAAGACCCTGCCGTAATCGTCATATACCTCGACATCCTGTCTTGCTTTTTCGACAAATTTAAAATATGCGGCTGCAAAGGTGCCGTTGTCACCGGAAACAAAAACTATGGAGTTGGGAACCGGCGAGCGGAGGATATTTGTTCCATAGTCATGACAGATGAAATTATTATGCTTGTCGTTTTCGAAATAATTGAAAGAGAGAGGGATTAGGATGCTGAACAAGGTTATTGTTGACACTGCTAAAACAGCCTGTTTGCTTTCTAATTTTGAGAGAATAACACCTATGCTGAATAATATCAATACGGTAAAAACAAAATATGACGGAATAAAAAATACTTCCAAGGTGTATTTGTCAATGGCGTTCATTTGCGGGTTGCTGAGCAGTATCAGCCCGAAACCCGTGAACAGGAAAATAATAGAAAGGAGAGAAAAAAGTCTTTTTGAGAATTTAAAGAGAACCCATATGCCCGGGAGAGCTGTAAGAATAAATATAAATGTCATTTGATTTGCCAGGTAGCTAAAGTAATATTTTGCCTGTTCTAAGAATAAAGGGAGGCTTCTTTCCGAGGTGGCAAAGAAGCTGTACTGCTTACGGAGGACATGATTTAAGAACGGGAAATAACCTTCAATATTGAACCCCCAATTTATCACCGGATGCCCCCAGTCTATAACCGGATTAACCGCGGATCTTAAAGGCAGGTACATGTATATAAGTAAAGCCGTAAAAACAGCGGTTACCGCGTAAATCAATGTATTTATCATCACCTGCTTGAATGATTTTGAAAATGAAACTGCATAAAGAAGGAAAAACACCGAAAGAGGGGCAATGGTATTATGGTTTGCAAGGCCCAGCCCGTTAATAAATGCAATCAGAAGCAGGTTTGTTTTGCTCATATCTTTTCTAAAAGAATAAAGCATATAAATTATTGTAATTATGAAAAATATATTTATGGTATAAAGAGAGCCCTTTGCCATGAGAGCCTGTGCCCAGAAGGTTTTTGAAAAAGCGAAAAGTAACGCGCATGCCAGAGGGATTAGAACACCTTTTTGTCCCAGGTCTGAAAACAGTTTACTTAATAGTTTGAAAAGCATAACGACTGTTAAAGCTCCAAAAATAACCGAGAGAAGGTTAACCCTGTAAGCAATTGTAGAAAGCGGAAGAAAAGAAAGTGCTTTTCCGAGAAGGCAAAAAAGAGGATAGCCGGGCGGGTGTGGTATTCCCAGAAAGTAAGCCGCAGTTATCATCTCTCCTGAATCACCCACATATACGGTAGGACAGGCCGTTGCTAAATAAACAGCCAGGGAAAGTAAAAAAACGGTTAACCCGGCAATGCTTTTTCCTTTTATCATGAATATTAAATTAACACAAAAAACTTCTAAATTCTATATAAATTCCGTAGAGTTTTCCCATTTTCTGTTCCGGTTCGCAACTGAAGGAAATTTATCTACATGTTCGGCGGCTGAATAACTCGCTTTGCTCGAACAATTCAGCCTTTTTTCCGAACATTCCAATAAATTTTGTCCACCTTCGGTGAGATCTCGCCTGAAGGCTGATACGTTGCTCACAAGTCACAGAAAACAGAAAAACTCCACTTGCGAAATATATGTTATATCATAGTTTGCATGCTTTTTCTGATTTTTACTCGAAAACACAGGGAATCTCCTGAACTCCCGATTTATATCTGTGTTATCTGTTTATTTATCTGTGTCATCAGACTTGCTTTCAGGTCATAATTTCTACTGGAATATCGCTTATTCTGTGTTATAATTAAAAAGAAAATAGTCCTGATAATATCCAGACAGAAAGGAGTCAGGAAACTGGTTTAACGGTATAAATCAGTTTCAATACAGAGGGGGTATAAATGATACCTGCTGCAGAACTAAAGAAAGGAGATGTTCTAAAAGTTAAAGAGGAATTGTGCATGGTTGTGGAAGTTTCACACGGAGTAACAGCCGGCAGAGTCGGTGCGATGACAAAGCTGAAACTTAGAAATGTTAAAACCGGCGCAAATCATGAGAAATCCTGCAAACAGGATGAGAAGTTTGAAGAAGCGGAGCTTTCAAAACGCAAGTCGGAGTATTTATATAAAGACGGCGAAAAATATGCTTTCATGGATTCTGAAACTTACGAACAATATAGTGTCAGTAAAAGTTGTCTGGGGAAGGCGGCCGGTCTTTTAACGGAAGGCATGCCGGTTTATACACTTTGCAGCGGGGAAGAGCTGGTTACTGTACAGCTGCCCTCTACGATAAACGTAAAGGTTGCGGCGACCATGCCTCCGATGAAGACGGATCCTTCGGGTAATATGGGAAAACAAGCCACGCTTGCAAGCGGCGCAGAGATAATGGTCCCGCTTTTCATTAAAGAAGGTGACCTGGTTAAAGTCGACACCCTGACCGGGGAATATATAGAAAGAATACTGGAAAAAAAACAATAACTAAGCACTAAGCACTAAAAAGGAAGATATTTAATATAGGTTTAATGATTATATTTAGAGTTTATAATTTAGTCCTTAGTTCTTGATTTTAAGTTTGTTTAGGATTTAGAATTTAGATCTTAGTAATTGCTTTTAGTACGTCCCGAAGGAAGAAAAGCACCGAAAATAGACAATAGAAAATAGAGCAGACCTTTTCAAGGTCGGGGGTGCATGGATTCGACGGGGGTATTGAAGCGCGGATTGCCTGCAGAGGTGCCGTCAACCTTCTTAAAACAGGCGGCAA
>MFGS01000091.1:8255-8716 GCA_001778355.1 Candidatus Firestonebacteria bacterium RIFOXYA2_FULL_40_8 | reverse complement strand
TGAATGTGATGCTTCGATATAATTCAAAAAAGCTTACCTGAGTGCGAAAAAGGGCGATGATGTTATCATTGCAAGCCCTGTAGGAATGCCCGGCCGCGCGGTAAGGAATACTTTCATTGACGACGTTGAAAAAGGCAATAAAAAACCTTTTAAGTGCCCGTATAAATGCATAAAAACCTGCGATGTGGTTAATGCGCCTTACTGCATTTCATTGGCTCTCATCAGTGCGCATAAAGGGAATCTAAACAACGGTTTTGCTTTTTGTGGAGCGAATGTTTATAAAACAGACAAGATAATCCCGGTCAAAGAATTGGTAAAAACACTGATTGGAGAATACAAGCAAGCTGTTTTACAAAAATAAAGCTCATCAGACTATAGACCATAGACTATAGATTACAATCAAAGTCTTCAGTTTTTAGGCTTTGGTCTATAGACTGTGGTTTGTTGTTTTAGTGCGGGGC
>MFGS01000091.1:2463-8215 GCA_001778355.1 Candidatus Firestonebacteria bacterium RIFOXYA2_FULL_40_8 | reverse complement strand
CTTCCACCTTTAGTTTCTGCAGTTCGATTGCAACAACCTCGTCGTCACCCTGAATAAAATTACCTATACCCATGCCCACAAACACTTTATTATTGGCAATAGTCGGCGGGGTAAATACAGGGAAAGGCGCTTTTGTCCTCCAGAGTTCTTTGCCCGTCTCAGCATCAACACATACTACCGCATTACCTTTATTCCCCAGTCCTAAATAAACTTTCCCGTTATAGACCGCAGGCGGAGCTTCTGCATCAGGATACTTTTCACCCTCAAGATGCCATAATATTTTTCCGGTAGCAAGGTCAAAACAATAGTAGCCATCGTCACCGGCTCCGACGTACACTTTACCTTTATAAATACAAGGGGAGGACTCTACATGACTTTTGGTCCTGAACTCCCAGAGGAGTTTTCCTTTTTCCACATCCAGACAGACCACCCGCGCATCTCTTGTAAAATGCAAACCTTCACCGGTAACAAGATATTTTTCAGAAACTGAGGGTGAAGAGAACGTTGCGCGGAAACCTTTCGGAGTACTCTTCCAGACTATTCCGCCGGTCTTCGCATCCAGACAATATATTGACCCTGCATCCTTGAAGAAGCCTTTGTCGGCAGAGTTCACATAAACACGGTTACCCACCACACACGGACTTGAATAAAATGTTTTAACTTCATTTTTAAAAGCCCAGTTAACACCGCCAAAAACAGGTTCTTCAACATCCGCGGTCGCGCCTCTTCTTTCAAGCCCGCCTCTAAACATGGTCCAATTGCTTTCGGTTACCTCGCTCGGGAGAACTGCCTTACTGCCTGCAAAAACATTATTAAAGAGATAGACGATACCGGTTATAACTCCTATAAAAATAAGCACTACTACTTTTTGTCTCCATAATAATTTGACCATCTTTTTCATCATGGCGGGTTTAAGCAGAGAAATGATTACACCAAACAGAGCAAGAAGTATCTGCGGAAGAATCACAAAAAGCGCCTGAATAGGGCCTATGAGTACGGGTACCACGGCATGACATTCAGAAGTACAAGCCGCCACAAAAACCAGAACGGTAAAGAAGAATCCCGCTATTCTTTTCATATTGACTCCTGTCTTTATCATCATATATCCCCTTCCCTTATACTGAATATTATTTTTTCGAATTTGATATAACTTCAAGCCCGCAGAGCAGGCTGTCTTTTGCAGGACTGAATTCAACTATCAACGTATCCTTTACCAAAATCTTATCAAAAGTTTTAATAACCTCACAGTCTGGACCTTTTGCTTCTTTTATTATATCAAATTTGTCGATTAACTTTACACCCTGAATTGAGACATCAAAGACACGTTCGCCTTCTTTCTTGTTTTCAGGGTCTGCAAAATAAAGTCTTACTGTATACGGCACAGCTTCAACAGCATTTTTATTAATGGTTAATGTAACTGATTCAACACCTTTTGCACCCGAGGCGGAAACCCATTTTAACTTTCCCTCTTTAATCATCGAAGAATGATTAGAGAAGTACTCCGGTGCTGCAGGAACAACTTTCATTTTAGGTTCAGGCGAAGGCCCGCCGACACTGGGATAATCCAGCCACAGGGTACCTTCTTTATCCTGCCTGTCCCCCGGAGCTCCGAAATTTATACCCAGCCGCTTAACCTGGTTATTACTGCTTAAAAATAGTTCATTAAAAGTCCACATTTCGTTTTCCGGCATATAGATCAATCCGAGCGAGGACTGGTTCTGATAACTGCATTCACAGGTGTAGGTGTAATCAGGGGCATTCAGCACTCCATCCGCTGCTATAAGATTGGAGGTACAGCCGGATTTAAAGCCTCCGAGATTTGCCGTACCACTGTTGGTTTCCAGATCATAAAATCCGGCTGCGGCAGAACGGAAGGTAATCAGGTTCTTACTCGCAATCAGGGAGTTGCAGCCGTAATTACGCGTCAATTTCCATTCTATATCCGTCCCCGTAATAGGATTTTTATATTTTTTCACTTCACCGTTAAGCAAACTATAAGCGCCTCCGTTTCCTGTATATATAGTATCCCCGTTAAGCATGCACGGACCTGAAAACTCCCCTTTTTTAGACCATAGCTGTTTTCCGGTTTTTCCGCTATACGCCGAGAGCTGGTTTCTCGGTTCATCCGGCAGGGCATCGGATGAACTTCGTCCTGCCTGAAGAAGAATGTCATGCTCTTCAGAATATCCGAGCCAGGTTCCAAACAAATCTTTTGAGGACACACTCCAATCGACTTTTCCTGTTGCCAAATCAAGCGCTATAAGTTTTTTCGCATCCGAAATGGTCTGGCCTTTTTGCTTGATCATACTGACCACAACAGAAGATAAATTATCTATACAATATATCCTGTCCCCGCCCATTGCAATTGAATTGTGCCTGAACCCGCTTTTTGCGTTATATTTCCATAATACTTTTCCGCTGTTCCTGTTCAAACACATGATCTGTGTACTGAAAACATTTCTCCAGGTTTTCACTATCGCCGGGTTAATTTTCGCATCTTCCGTCTCTGCTTTATTTAAAAGAGTAAAGTTGGTCACTATTAAAAGATCTTTCCAGATCCCGATATAACCGCAGGAATCCCCCGGTTTTAGATTTCTATCAGTAAGTATAAACTCGGAAAGCTGTTTACCGGTGGCAGGATCCAGCCGGAGGCATTTATTACCGTACAGCACATAGATCCCGTCAGCAACAGAGACATAATTACTCCCCACCCCGTTTGCCCCGGCCTGATGCGAAGTTTCATTATAAAACGCTCCGACATCCGGGAGTGATTTTTCCCAAAGAACACGCCCTGTATAAACATCCACAGCGCGGAGCATATCCGGTCCTTGAATAAATAATCGTCCGCCCACAACCTGTTCTGACGGCCCGTGGCCATGCCGCGGAAGTATGCTTTTACTGGAAGAGCCGCCGAACCAGAGAAGTCCGAGAGGGGCTTTTACAAGATCATCTTTTGAGACACAACTGTTAGAAGCATCCGCGTACTGATGGGTCCAGGCCGCTGAGTTTGGCAGAGATCCTGTTTTCGAAAAAAGAACAAAACTTTCGTTGTTTTTAATCTCAACGCTAACCAGCGCCGATTTTTTAATTTCAGAAACAAGCGCATCCTGCTTTTCTTTTTTCTCGGGTAAGCATACCGTCCCCCCGTAAGGTCTAAGGATATTATACAGTTTTTTTATATTTTCCTGATTATTAATTCCAAAATACGGTTCTTCCGACACCACCAGCTCCGCCATGTACGGAGGCAGCTCCAGCGGCTCAAACGATTCCTGCAGTACCACGGCCCGTTCCCCGTATATTCCGAGAGCATCAAGATTTTTTCTGACCTGCTCCGCTTTCTTGCCATCGGGTTCAACCGCGATAATATTCAGTTTTGTTTTATTTACAAGCTCTTCTATCAAACGTCCCGTGCCCGTACCCAAAACCAAACAAAAACCTTCTTTCACTCCCGTAGTTACGATAATCTTGCCGGTATAGTCAGACCAGGCATCTTTCGGCGCGGCTTCCTTCTTTTTAAAAGCTATCGTCTTCGTTTTTTCGTTTTTCCCGCTAAAACAATAAATTGAGCCTTCTTTTGTTGAAACAAACAGTTTTTTGTCAGCGGCAATAACTTGAGCCGGAGTACCTTTAATATCAGCTTTCCAGACAGTTTTAGCGCTTAAAACATCCTTGGTTTTCTTGAGCTCAGGAATTTCTATAGCTTTTACAAAGTTCTTTCCCAGCGCGTATAACTTGCTGCCGGCTTGCAATTGAACCATTGCATCATCTGATTGCAGCTTCCAAAACATCTCAGAAATATCATCAGAATTATAGGCCCTGATCTGATTACTATCGTCACCCACATTGGCAAAAACAGCATTTTTAGTTAAAACCAGTCCGTTATTAAAACCAACCCAGTAGTCCGTTTTCCCGGTTTCCAGATTATAAGTTATTTTACTGTTAAAAAAATATTTTTTTGAGGCTGCAACCTGATATTCCCCGTTTTGTTTACTCTCCGCGTGTTTAAAATATAAAAGCTCCCCTGTTAATCTGTTAAATACAGCTGGTACAGACCTTCCATTTGGAACCAGCAGCTTGTCACCAACGGCAGCCAGATAACCCTGGGGAGCAACTCCGGAAAAAGCGGGACTGTCATGCGGTTGGAGCATAAACATGGAACCTGATTTAGAGTTGGACCAAATGACTTTTCCCGTGTTAGCATCGAGCGCGTAAATAAATACGCCCATAAAAGGCCAGATACCCGCCGAAAAATAGATCTTACCGTCCAGAAGTACAGGAGCTCCGCGCACAGGCCAGGCAGATATTAAACGCTCATTCCCGATTATTCTTTTATCCGATGGCGCTCCTTTAAATTTCCAAAGCAAATTCCCCTTTTCCGCGTCAAGACAGTACATATACCCGTCGTCACTTCCAAAATATACTTTTTCCTGCCAAAAAACCGGAGCAAAATATACCGGTCCTTCCGTATAAAACACCCATTTCTCTTCACACGTCTCGGTATCAACGGCTGTAACCTTATCGCTGACCGAAGAACCGATATACATTGTTTTACCTGCAACTATGGGTTCGTAAACATTACCGAAAGTCATTCTTGGTTGGTCAATCCAGGCCATGGCATTAGGATGAAGTTCATATACCCACTGGAGTTGAAGGTCTTTCGGGAGTTCTTCCGAGGTGGAAGCACTACGGCTGGCATCGCCTCTCCACATAGGCCAGTCAGCGCAAAAACATATACTTTGAAGTAATACTATTGAAATAATTATCGCTTTTTTATTCACAATAACCTTTCGTATATGGAGTCAAAATTTGAGCCAAATTAGTTGTTCATTTTACCATTATTTTTCTCTTTTTGTCAATTTATCTGAGCTTTTTTTGCTTGTAATAGCAAGGTTTTGATAGTAATTTATGTTAGCCTTATCTTTACCGTCAAATGAGAGGTTCTTAACCGATATTTTACCCTGAAACACTGTTTTTTACTCCCCTTCGCACCAGAAAATTTTTACTTGAAGGGCCTACATAAAAAAAGGATCGCAATTTCGTACAGCGATCCTTTTTTCATAAATGAACATAAAATTACCTGTTAATTTTAGAAATCTTTAAAATCAACCAACTGAATATCCTGAGATACCAACGCCTCTTTTTTAATTTTTGCTGCGCTGTAATTCGAGGTCAACACCTTCATAAATTCTTTATCCAGAAGTTCATCGCTCAGCGGTTCTTTCTTTGCGTCTTTTATTTTCAGCAGGCTTATCTTTCTTCCGGTAAAGCAGGGTATCAAATCGACAATATCGAAATTTTTCAGGAGGCCATGCAGAAGTATCTTGTTATTATAAGAGAACAATCTGGTATCCGTTATATTCTTGTACGAGAAAATAATATCTTCTACGACAACAGCGCATATTTTCGGCTGCAATACTCCGGCAAATAACGTCCAAATCCCTGCGGCGCGGCTTCCAATCAAGCCGATACTTTCTTTGTCAAGGTCTTCCCTGGTTTCCAGGTAATCAAAAGCCCTGGTGATATCAAACACTCGAAGCGCAAGTAACGAAGTTCCCAGCATCATAGCGTCATAGTTCATCCTGAATTCCGCATCTGATATTTCAGATCTTGGATTTGGAGTTGCCGTATCCCGGCTTGTTACTCCGCCGACGTTTCTAGGGTCAAACAAAAATACGGCGTATCCTTTTTCGAGGAGTTTCTTTATTAACGGCTTTTGCTTAACATAACCGTTTGTGCCTTTTTCCGTCACCAG
>MFGS01000091.1:0-2452 GCA_001778355.1 Candidatus Firestonebacteria bacterium RIFOXYA2_FULL_40_8 | reverse complement strand
TCAATTTTCCTTTAATATCATTCGGTTTAAACAAATAGGCCGTGACCGTAATATCCTGTTCGGTAAAGAAAAATATATCTTCCCTTTTGCAGTTAAGATCTTCAATAGTTTCCGTTTCAAGGATCCTCGGATATATCTTTTCTTTTTTGTTTCCATACGGGAGGAGTTTACAAAGTTTAGCCGTGGTCTCCTCTATATATTTCGTCAGAGCCTTCTCATTATCGATGTTTCCCCTTTTCGGAGATACCGCCTCCGCATATTTTTTATTTAACGTAAAATCAGTTTCCGCATCAGGATATAACTCCAGCACCTGCCCTTTGGGGGTGCAGTTCAAAGCAACAGGGTCTTCCGTCTCTATATCAGTTTTTGTAATAAAATCCGGTTTTTCATTCTTTAAGTATTTTTTAAAAGTGTTAACGGAGGCCTGCCTTAATTCATCGGAATAACTGTGAGTAGTATTGCCCACCACCATACTAATCTTATCTTCCGCGCCGTAAAGCGCGTAAATCTTTTTCGCTTTTTCAAAGGTCTTAACAGTACCTTCGATACAGAAAAAATCATAGGCATTTGCCCCGATCTGCAAAGGCTTAGGCGCTATACCGGTTATTAAATCATCATAATTGATACCGTTTTTTATAACGCCAAATACATTTTGTTCGGCGTCATGCCTCTGGCCTGTTTTCATATAATCCAGGCGTGAGGTTACATAGGAGCAGGGAACAGAACAGGCAATTCTGTCATCCACAAAGGTAAGATATGAGGTCTGCGTACCCCCGCCGGAATTTCCGGTAACCCCTATTTTTGTCCCGTCAACTTCAGGACGGCTGAGAAGGTAATCAATACCGCGAATCCCGTCCCAGATAAAATATCTTGCTATACCTGCACCGCTTAAAGTACATTGAAAACCGGAATAACTGTGTTCAGTCGTTCCCCACTCTACATCCGTTGCTTTTTTTTCATTATTATAATACTGCATCCGTTCGCCCTGCCCCAGCGGGTCAATATTAAGGACTATAAAACCGTTACTTACCAGATCAATACATACCTTTTGATAAGTCGGACAGGCTTTTGCTTCCAGAGCGTGGCCGTTTACAAATAAAACAGCCGGAGCTTTACCTTTTAGATTTTTAGGAATATAAAGATTTGCGGTCACATAGAACTTCGGCTGGCTTTCGAAAATAACTTTTTCTATAATGTATTTTTCTTTTTCAATTTTTCCGGTGATTACGGGATTTAAAGGTGTTTTTTCTTCAGGCAATCCCCCGATGCTTTCAATAAATACCGCTTTTAATTTCTTACGTCTTTCTTCAAAATCTTTTACTGTTTTTAACTCTTTTTTTTCATTTTCTTCGAAAGCAATCAAGTCTTCAGCTTTTACCCTCAAATAATGCGGCAGCTGGTCCTTGACATCATAATAACCTGCCGTGAACTCTCCGAAATTATCCATTATTTGCGCTCCTTTGGCATATATTACCGGAATGAAGGCCAGTAAAAATATTCTGAGCAATAACCGGTTTTTATTCATTTATAATCCTTATGTAATCCAAATACACGGTCAAAACTTCGAAAAAAGGCGGCAGGGATATTTTCCCTGCCGCCGTAAAGGACCAATTTACTTTAGAATTATCCTGGCATCCGCGAGTTTGCAGCCCTGTCCTTTTGCATGAACAATAATAGGGTTCATATCTATTTCCGCAATATCTTCGCACTCCATCATCAGCTGGGACAAGCGGCAGATGCAATCAACTATAGCATCCGTATCACAAGCCGGCTTGCCTCTAACGCCTTCCAGGATTTTATACGTCTTGACCGACCTGATCATCTTCTGCGCCATAGAAAGCCGTACCGGTGCGATGGAAAAGCTCACGTCTTTCATAACTTCAACAAAAGAACCGCCGAGCCCGAACATAATAAGAGGACCAAAGGAATCATCTCTCTTGGCTCCGACGATAACCTCTTCACCGCGTTTCGCACACTGCTGGATATTGACGCCCCAGATCTTTGCTTCGGGTTTTAGGACTTTTACATTCTGCATCATCTCCGCAAAAGCGCCCTTCACTTCGAGCTCGGATTCCAGCCCTACTTTAACGCCTTTCACGTCTATCTTATGGATAATATCCGGAGACACGATCTTCATAACGACAGGATAGCCGATTTCATTCGCGCGTTTTGCGGCATCTTCGGGGGTTGAGCATAAGAAGGATTTCAGCGTCGGGAACCCGTAAGCGTTAAAAACCTCAAGGGATTCCAGTTCCGGAAGATATTTCCTTCCGTCTTTTTTCGCTTTTTCGATAACTTTGAGCGCGGCCGCTTTGTCTACTTTATACTGCACTACTTCCGTCTTGGGCGCAAAAACATTCTGTCCGTATTTGTACATAACAGACATAGTCATCGCAGCTTCTTCGGGGAACCTGTAAACCGGTATATTATTTTCTTTCAGGATATCAATACC
>MFGS01000090.1 GCA_001778355.1 Candidatus Firestonebacteria bacterium RIFOXYA2_FULL_40_8 | reverse complement strand
TGGAGTTAAGGACCTCTTCAATGGTTCGGTTTACACCTGCCAGCGTTATCTTGTTTAACGTTGATGTGTTTTTACCGCGGGAGATTGCATGCACTTCTCTTTGGCTTATAGCCGGTGCCATTCCCGGAGTGTGTGTCACTACGGAAAAATAATAAACTCCTTCGATTTCCGGAAGTTTCCAGTCGAAACTCTGAATTGTTCGTTCGTAAGGATTCAACGTCTTTAGGACTGTTGCGCTGTAAAAAGGTTTAAGAAAAGCCTCGGAGTAAGGGATGTATTCAGGGTTAATTTCCGTAATATAAAAGTCGAATTCCGCTTCAATTTGTTTGTCCGTATCATTAATATAGTATATCTCTGCCGGAAGGAGGGCCCCTGAAACAAAGTTTCTGTTAAAAAGGTCAATAGAAGCCAGTACTGGTGAAAAAGCGCTTTTTAAAGCGGCGAGCGTGGGAGATGGAAAATCTTTTCTCCATTCGTAATTGGTTTTCGGGTTATTCCAGTTAGCATACCAGTACGGAAGCATGGCATCGAAATTCAGCCGGCGCAGTACTTCCGTTTGTTCCGCGCAAAATTCCGCATAAACAATATCGTCGTTTTGATTTTCTTTTTTCTTGCCTGCCCATCTTAATTGCCGTTGGAGGTTATAACCCTCAAGGTATTCTGTTGCCAGCATAGTTTTTTCTTTATGACCGGTTTCCTGGCTTACCGCGAATTTCGTCACCGTGCTGTAAAATTGACCTTCGGCGCCGGACCAGAAACCCTGATAAGGATGAATATCCCTTCCTTCTGCCGTAATAGTTCCTGCGCGGAGTACCGGTCTCGTGGGATCAAAGGTTTTTACGGTTTTCTGCAGATTTTCCGTTTCCCAGCCGGTAACAGGTTCTGTGGATTCGTTTGATATAACCCAACCGGCGATGGAAGGGTGATTGGAAAGATCAAGCAGACGGGTCATCGTATCTAAAACTGCATTTTCTTGAAAAACTTTTTCCTCTTCTTTGTTAAATTTGAAATCTGTTCCGTTAAAAGTTAAAGGGAATTCCGCCAGTACGAGTATTCCGTTCTTATCAAACAGGTCAAGCCAGCTTTTTGGCGGGGGAAGAGTGTGAGTTCTGAAGCAGTTAAAGTTCATCTGCTTAGGTGTTTCAACCGCATATTGGTAAACAGCATTCTTATCTTTCAGATAGCTCCTGTTTTGCCAGTCAATTACGAGTTCGGACCCTTTTAAAACTATCCGCTTGCCGTTTAAATAAAAATCACCGTCTTTTACAGTGAACTCTCGCATTCCGAAACGGGAAGTCTGCAGATAAAGTCCGGCCTTTGACCTGGCTGTCAATTCGCAGTTATAAAGATTCGGATTTTCGGTGTCCCAGAGTACGGGTTTTTCTATCTCAGCTTTTAGGATAACCGGGTTGTCGCCTTCCGCGGCAAAAGTAGTGTCAATTATCTTAGTATCTTTTTTATCCCTGATAATAAGGTCGAGACAGGGTTTTTCAGCGGTTTTTTCTTTTAAAAGCCAGACTTTAATATTTACGGAAGAAGTTTTGAGGTCCGGCAATATCACTGAGCCAACAATGTAAATATCGTCATAAAAGTCGAGAAAAATATCGTCGCTTACTTTTGCTGAACGGTCACCCCAATTAAAGGAAGCAGAACCTGCAGGTATAAGTGCTTTTCCTCCCGAAGTTTTTGGAAGCGAAGTCCAGCAGGAGACCCTCAGGTAGAGAGTGTTCAGGCCTGTTTTTATTATTCCTTTTTCAATCTTTACCCAGTATGGTGCGGTTAATTCCGTTTTACCTACTTCACTACCGTTGATATAAGCAGTTGCGCCGAAAAATATCTGTTTCCAGCGAAGGATAGAATTCAAATCCGCCTGCTTTTCGTTCAGTAAAAAGTCTTTTTTTAACCAGATAATATTAGTGTCATTGTCGTTCAGGCCTTCTATTTTATAGTGAGGAACTTCTACTGGTTTCCAGCCTTTGTATGTTTTTGAGATATCCTCAATGCTTAAAGTACCTTCCTTATCAAATAAAACCTGCCATTCTCCGTTGAGGTCAAAGCTTGACTTTTCTGCGGAAAATATTGTTTGTGAAATTGCGATGCCGACCAGGATTTGCAGGATAATTCTTAATATCTTCATTTGACTAATATATAGGGAAACAAGCAAGGTGTCAAGAAAGAAAGGTAAAAAAAGGTGACGAGTCACGGGTTACGCGTGACGAGTTCTACATTAGTGTGGTAAGATGTATAAAAAGGTTTTGTTTTAGCTCGTTACCCGTCACCCGTAACTCGCAACTTGTTTTACTTCGTTTCATTTGCTACAATATACTTATGACACTTAAAAAACTTGTTGAAAATAAAGCAAAAGCGGTTAAAGCCGCCAGCTGGGAGATGTATAATCTTTCAACGGAAAAGAAGAATGCCTTGATTTCAAGGATTGCTTACAAACTCCTTGCGCATACTAAAGACATTGTTAAAGCAAATGCTTTGGATATGGAAAATGGGAGAAAAATCGGACTTTCTTCTGCCCTGCTGGATCGCCTGCTTATTAATGAAAAGAGGATTTACGGGATGGTTACGGGTATTAAAGATGTTGTTGCGCTTCCTGATCCCGTTGGGATGATTCATGATAGAACTTACAGACCTAATGGTTTAAAAGTTGAAAAAATGCGGGTTCCGCTCGGGGCCATAGGCATTATATATGAAGCGAGGCCCAATGTTACCATTGATGCGGCCGTACTCTGTTTGAAATCGGGAAATACCGTACTCCTACGAGGGGGTTCTGAAGCTATTAATTCGAACAGGGCTCTGGTTAAAGTACTCAAAGAAGCTATAAAGGAAGAAGGACTGCCGGTCAGTTGTGTTGAGTTTATTGATACGACGGATAGATCTGCTGTTAGAGTTATGATTAAGCAAGATAAATATCTTGATGTGATTATCCCCAGAGGCAGCCAGCCTCTCATTAAATACATAATCGGAGAATCCTCGGTTCCTGTAATTGCTCACGGGGAAGGAAATTGTCACATTTATGTAGGAAAGGCCGCAGATCTGAATGCTGCTGAAGAAATAGTGTTTAACGCAAAGACCCAGCGTCCTTCGGTCTGTAATGCGGCGGAAAAACTTCTTGTGCATAAGGATATTGCCAGAAAGTTTTTGCCTGCAATACTCAAACGTCTGGCGGATGCCGGAGTTGAGATACGCGCGGATAAATCTGTGAGAGTTATATATAAAAAAGCAAAACTTGCCACTGAGGCAGATTGGTATAAAGAATATCATGATTTGATTATCGGTGTAAAATTGGTAGGAAGCATTGAAGAAGCAATTAAACATATAAACATTTTTGGCTCGCATCACAGTGATGCTATTGTCTCGAGAGATAGAACTGCCTGTGACAAGTTCTTAAGGGAAGTAGATTCATCCGCAGTATTTGCCAATGCTTCTACAAGGTTTAATGACGGATTCGAACTCGGACTCGGCGCAGAAATAGGAATAAGCACCCAGAAACTCCACGCAAGAGGTCCGATGGGCCTGACCGAATTAACCAGCAGTAAGTTTGTAGTAAGAGGGAATGGACAGATACGAAAATAGCTAAAGATAATTACAATTGACGATTGACGAATGACAATTGAATGAAGGCGGGATAAAGCGCTCCGCCGAATATACTAAATACCCCACACCTCATATCCAGTCGGAAAAGCCTTTGAATATCGCTATGAAAATCCCTTGACAAAAATCAGAATTGTGTTATAATGTACACGAGTACAATGTGAATAGCTTATAACTAATAGCTGATAGCTGATTATAAAGCGAAAGTGGAAAAAAAGTTCTTCACCAAATATGATAATATCACCTTGGTGTAAAACGTGAGTAACGTGAGCAACTTGCTTGTCCTCCAAAGCCTTAGGGCGAAGGAGGGGAACGTGTAACGATTTTTCAAGGGGAGCCAGTTGAAAATTGATCGGAATTTCATAGCAAAAAAGGCGGGGGTTAGTACGGCGACAGTATCCCGTGTATTTAACACGCCTGAAAATGTGGCACCTGAAAAAGTTTCTGCGGTGCAAAAAGCGGCGAAAGAATACAATTACACTCCGAATAAAATGGCAAGCGCCCTTCGCAGGAACGGAACGGGGATGATCTCTCTCGTGGAATATGCGGATATAAACAAAGCGCCTGTAAGCCGTAACTTCCTATGGTGTTATGCTGACAGCGTTAAGGGTGCCAAATACGTGATAGATAAGTCTATGTATAATTTTAATATACTGAATCTAAATGCAGCAAACTCAGACAGCCTGCTTAAAACAAAATTTTGCGACGGCATCATTACTCTTGAGATCCCCGGGGTTTTTGCCGAAAAGGTCAAAAATTCCGGAATACCGTATGTTATCGCATACAGGGAGAATTCCGAAAAATTCAACACGGTATATATCGATGAGCGGGCCGGCGGACGTCTTGCCGGAGAATATTTTGTTGCAACCGGGCATAAGGGTTATGCGCATATTACCTGCAGGGTGAAAACAGATCATGCCGGCCGGGAGCGGTACAAGGGATTTAAGGACGGAATAGGCGGTGAGCCCTTGCTTATAGACGGCGGCTTCGGGATAAAAGGCGGTTTTGAATCCGCGCAAAAAATAATAAAAGAAATTAAAAGTAAGAGCATAGATTCTGTTTTTGTCATTAATGATTTGACTGCCTTCGGCGTTATCCAGGCCTTTTCAGCCGCCGGTATAAGAATACCCGAGGATGTCTCGCTTATAGGTTATGATAATATGCCCTATATTGATTCTTTGCCTTTCAAATTGACAACCATCGAAACTCCTTTGTTTAAAACGTATAATGTTGCGGCAGAAGAATTACTCCGGATAATAAAAGAAGGCGGAAGTATCCATAAAAACATTATCCCGGATATAATTATTGGAAATTCAGTGCTTGACAGAAAAAGGGGAAAAATAATATGATTGTTCCGTATAAAGATAATTGGGAAGAGACCGAAGCGAGAATGCGCGCGTGGTGGGAAAGGAAGATAATTAAAAGAATTCCCATGGCAATACATGTAGGTAAAGGGAAAAAGGTAAATTTACCTAAGGCGACGGATGCGGAAACTCTTTACTGTGACGGTGATTTTTTAAAGAGAGAATTAAAAATAAGGTTTGATAACTCTTACTTTGTCGCTGAAACTATCCCTAATTACAGTTTTATGTTTGGATATGCTTTTCCGGGTGTTTTCATGGGGCAAACCCCTGTAATGGATATGAAAACCGTTTGGTTTAAGCATTCAGAGGAGCTTCTGGAGAGTATGCCTCTTGATTTTAACACTGAAAATAAGCTGTGGCGTAAACTTATGAAACTCGAGTCGGAATTATTAGAAGTTTCAATGCAGGGACTTCCGGTGTTTATCCAGCCGATGGATGTTATCAGTATGATACTGGGTGCGGAAAAGACCTGTTTTGAGCTGATTGAGAGACCGGAATTGATTAAGAGCTGCCGGGACAGGTTGACTGTCACGTTCAAAAAAATGTATGAAGAAGCTTATTCTTTGACAGCAAAAAAATATGATGGGTCAACGTGTTGGCTCCCGGTCTGGTCTCCGGGTAAATATTTTCCCTTACAGTGCGATTTTTCCTGTATGATATCCGAAGATATGTTCGAGGAGTTTGTAGTTCCTGAACTTGAAGATCTTACAAATTTTCTTGATAATTCAATATACCATCTGGACGGGGTGAACGCGCTTCATCATCTTCCCCGTCTGCTTAAATTTAAAAAAATAAACGCGATCCAATGGGTACCCGGGGCTGGAAAACCGGAAGGGATGTACTGGAAAGAAGTATTTAAACAGATACTTGAAAGCGGGAAGGGAGTGTATGCTTCAATACCTGCCGGGGAGGTGGAAGAAGCGGTTAAAACCCTGCCGAGAGAAGGTCTCTGGATTGATACTTCCGTCGGTACTCTTGAAGAAGCGAATGAACTTATAAAGATAGCGGAAAAGTATAATTAAAAATCTTGTTCGCCAAGGCGGACAACTATACTAAAGGAGAAGTATATGTCAAAGAAAATAGCGTTTATAGGTGCCGGAAGTTTCGGGTTCACAAGGGGGTTGGTGCGGGATATCCTTACTTTTCCTGCTTTCGCGGATGTGGAAATTGCACTCATGGATATTGATAAACAGCGTCTGAGTTGGATAAAGCAGGCCTGCGAGAAGATCGCAAGAGCCGGTAATTATCCCGCGAAGATTACCGCAACCACGAGCAGGAAAGAAGCTTTAAAAGGTGCCGACGGCGTTCTTTGTACTATACTTGCCGGAGATGTGGAGGTTTGGAAACATGACATTTATATCCCGAAAAAATACGGTGTTGATATTAATGTAGGTGATACCAGAGGTCCTGCGGGAATATTCCGTGCGCTTAGAACAATTCCAGTAATGCTTGACATATGTGAAGATATTAAAAAATACTGTCCAAAAGCTGTGTTTTTGAATTATACGAACCCGATGGCGATGCTTTGCAGGGCAATGCAGGGGGAGTATCCGGATCTGACCATCTCTGGGCTTTGCCACAGCGTGCAGGGAACGGCTACCGAACTCGCTAATATGATAGGTGCAAAGGAAACAGAAATAAACTATTTGTGCGCCGGTATTAATCATCAGGCGTGGTATCTTAAGTTTGAACGAAACGGAAAAGATGCTTATCCGGATATAAGAGAGGCATTGAAGATAAAGAAAAATTATATGGCGGACGTAGTAAGGAATGAGATGTTTAAATATCTGGACTTTTATGTTACGGAGTCGAGCGGGCATAACTCGGAGTACAATGCCTGGTTTAGAAAGAGAAAGGATCTAATAAAAAAATATTGCATCGGAACAGGTTGGAATCCCGGGGAATATGCTTTTATTGCGAAACGTTACTTGGCTGTAAAGAAGGGCTGGAAAAAAGATATTGTGAAATGGCTGGCAGATCCAAAAGTAGATCTTAAACGCGGCAATGAATATGCTTCCAGAATTTTTAATGGGATATTCGGCGACAATACGCTGTTTGAGTTTAACGGGAATGTACGAAATTTTAATCTTATCGATAATCTTCCTTACGGTTGCTGCGTTGAAGTACCTGTTGTAGCTTCGAAAGAAGGTCTTAGGGCTATGCACGTAGGCGCTTTACCCGAGCATTTAGCTATCTTAAATAATACGAGTGCCAGGTGTGAGGAGCTGGCGGTGGAAGCCGCAATCGAAGGTAATCCTAGAAAGCTGTTCCACGCTGTTGCTTTTGATCCATTAACATCAGCTGTTTTGAGTCTGGATGAGATACAAGCAATGGTTAATGAGATGCTAAAGAAGAATAAAGCCTGGTTGCCGCAATTCAAATAGAGGGTTGGATGATTGGCAAGAGGAAGACGGAGAACAGAGGGCGGAGGGTTAGGATTTAAAGTTTATGATTTTTTCGAATTTCGAGTTTAGAATTTCAAATTTAACTCCAAAGGAGTTCTTTTATGCCTAAAGAAACGATGACACCCAAAGAAAGATGGATGGCTGTACTTAAAAGACAAAAACCTGACAGATTACCTGTGGATTATTGGGCGACTGAAGAAGTCACTAAGATGATGCTCAAGCACTATGGTCTTTCCAGTGATAGAGAGATGTTTAAAAAGCTTCATATAGACAGACCCGTTGATGTCGGTGGTAAATATATAGGGCCTGCAATTCCAAAAGACCATGATGTTTTTGGAATAAAATACAGGAGTGTAGATTACGGCTCGGGCAGTTATATCGAAGGAGCTTCCGCTCCGCTTTCTGCGTTTGAAACCGTAGAAGAGATTGAAAAGAATTACAAATGGCCTTCGTCTGACTGGTATGACTATTCAAATGTTCCATCACAACTGAAAGGTTATGAGGATTATCCCGTCGCAGGAGGGTATTGCGAGCCATTCCTGCTTTATAAACAATTAAGAGGGGAAGAACAGGCGTTTATAGACCTTGCGATAAATCCTGAGATCTGTAATTATATTCTAGATAAGCTTTACGGACTTGCATTTGAAAATATTAAGAGGATATATGAAGCTATCCCGGGTAAAGTGACATATTCATATATCGCCGAGGATGTCGGCGGACAGGAAGATCTTATGTACTCACCGGAACATATAAGGCAATATTTCCTTCCCAGAATGAAAAAAGTAATAGATTATGTTCATCAAGCCGGTGCGTATTCTTTTCATCATACAGACGGTGCCGTAAGAAAAATTATTCCCGATCTGATAAAGACCGGACATGATATTTTAAATCCTATCCAGTGGCGTTGTAAAGGGATGGAACGCGAGGGCCTGGCAAAAGATTTTGGTGATAAGCTGATATTTCACAGCGCAGTTGACAATCAGAAAACAATTCCTTTTGGAACTCCCGAAGACGTCAAAAAAGAAGTTGCCGAAAACGTAAAGATATTCGGCAGGGGGTATATTATCGGCCCGTGTCACAATCTTCAACCCGTGACTCCCGTAGCGAACATCGTAGCTCTCTACGAAGCCGCCCACGAACAAGCCTTTAATATAAAGTAAAAATAAATTAGGGACAGCGACCAATTAATTTTATCAGGTTCTGTCCCTTTTATCTTTTATTGGGTTGGTAGGGACCTTCGAAGATTGCGCGGGGGTAGAGCTTACTGTCGTCAAATTTGTTGGTAAAGATTACCATTTGATTTGACATTGCTATCATCGGGTATTTTTTGGCAAGAGCTTTATACTCTTCTATATAT
>MFGS01000089.1:8801-9766 GCA_001778355.1 Candidatus Firestonebacteria bacterium RIFOXYA2_FULL_40_8 | reverse complement strand
GATAGTCAACCCTTTCAAAACCGAGTTTACCTCCGGCTTTGGTCAACTCAGGACAGTAAATATTAAGTCCAAGAAAATCCACAGGCTGGGAAATCAGTTTCATCTCTTCCTGCGTGATCTCCGGCACGTCTTTCTTGAATTCTTTCCATTTCTTTTCCGGATATTTTCCTAGGAACATCGGGTCAAACCACCAGGAGTTATTAAACTTCCAGGAGCTCTTTGCAGCTTCAAGGTCTTTTTTTGAAGCAGTTAAAGGTACCTTGGACAACGGATTGTGCGCCATTCCGACTTCCGAGCTCTTTTTGCCGTAAGCACGCACAGCTAAAACACCAAGTCCGTGCGCAAGCAGAATGTTGTGTATGACCTGATTGTACTCCTGTTTGCTTTTTTTCCTGTACCAATCGGCAATGCAAGGCCCTTCATTTATAGTGATCCAGTTTGTCACCCTGTCGGATAGACTTTTTAAAACTTCCTTTGCATAATCCGCGTAAGCATAGGAAATATACTTGTTAACCCACCCGCCTTTGTCTTCAAGTTTCTGCGGCAGATCCCAATGATAGAATGTTATATAAGGTATGATATTGTTCTTTAACAGTTCATCTACGAGCCGATTGTAGTAATCCAACCCTTTTTGGTTAACCCTTCCCGTGCCGTCAGGAAATATCCTCGTCCATGCAATTGAAAACCGGTATGCCTTTAGCCCGAGAAATTTCATAAGCTTTACATCTTCTTTATAAAGATGATAACTGTCGCAGGCAATATCTCCGGTATGCAGATTTCTAATATTTTTTGTAGTATGGCCTTCTCTGTCCCAGATTGACTCCCCTTTCCCATCCGCCTTCCACCCGCCTTCTATCTGAAACGCCGCCGTGGCAGCTCCCCAGCAAAAATCTTTGGGAAATTTATATACATTGCTTTGCATTTTGCCTCCGATAAAGATGTATTATCAAATTATAATACCAGAA
>MFGS01000089.1:0-8772 GCA_001778355.1 Candidatus Firestonebacteria bacterium RIFOXYA2_FULL_40_8 | reverse complement strand
GAATAAATTAGGCGCGTAGCCCAGATCCAGAGTTATAAATCCCAGAGAGAAAGATGGTCCTACGAAAAAGTCAACACTGGTGCTATCGGAAAAGGACTGGGCAAAAAAACATATAGCAGGAGAAAGCGGCAGCGATGTAAGATAGGCTCTGATACCAAAATCCGCACCCAGTTCACCGGAAATTACCAAGCTCGTATTATAGCTCAAGCCGACAAAAGGTGTAACTTCAGCTCCAGGGAGTTTCACGGGATAAGCAGCATATATCCCAACGCGGTAAGAATCGAGAGTTCCCATCAGACCAAGACCGTCTATAACAGAATGCACCACCCCGACAGACATATCTCCGAAAGCTTTTACTTCAATCCTGCTCTCCCGGCTGAGCATGGACCCGGTAGCCAACCGCATTGAGATCTTAGTATCCAGATATATCTGTTCCGCACTCAACCCCGAAACCATAATAACCAGCAAACCCGCAATAAATATTTTTCTCATTATTTTCTCCTCTATTTTTTCCCAGTCCACAGAATCCAACACCTTTAAACCTTTTTTATTATTTCTTATCCAATTCTTTTTTTGCGGCATCGGCGGCATCGTTTATTTCTTTTATATCACTTTGAGGCATTTTAAGGAATTTCGAACAGAACAGTCCCAGAGTCTGGAATTTTTTCTTTTCGGTAATAAGCTCATTCACAGGTTTTTTTGTTTTTGAGGCTATTAGAGCAAGCTTTATTGCCAGGTCAAGCTTGTCTGAACTTTGAATGCTTTCAAGAACAGTTGCCTTATCAACTTTTATTATCCTGCAAACTCTCTCAGCCAACTCCTTATTCTCCTGTTCCTGAGACACCTCTTTATATCCGTCAGGAATAGAAAAACTGTTAGCTGCTGAGGCACACGCATTAAGAATACCCTCCGGATCATCTACAAATATTTTTCCGCGTACTCTTTGCGATTCATGAGCCTTTTTATAAGTTCCGGAAAACCCCAGGGTCTGATGTGTATTGGAATCTATCGTCTGGGTCCAATTAAAATATGTTGATTTTAAAATCAAACTGCCGGGTCTAAAATCATACATTAATGTCTCCCAGTCAACCCCGCTCAGCCGCTTTTCAGCAATGGAATAAACATCTTTTTTTGTTTTAACCGCCACAACACAGGAGGTAATAGAATCCAGTATGGTTAACTTTTTCAGGAAACATCTATTGCTGATATCATCTTTCTTTATAGAATTTTTTTCGGCAACACTCAGTGTTTTCATCATTTTCATAGCACCGAGCATATCATCGGCAAGTTTGCTCATATCAACATCATTATAAACACCTTTATTTATCTTCACCTGAAAAGCCCGACCGCAATAACCTTTATACCTGTCGATTATACTGAATATTGCCGGCGATTGAAGTTCAGACGCGTTCCCCAGATCTTCCCCTGATAAAAAGTTTTTAAGCGGGCACGAACAAGCATATGCCATCAAAATATCCTTAAGATCTACATTTTTATATTCTTCTTTAATATCCTTTTCCGTCATTCCCGTGATAGACATGACTTCTTTTATTGCTTTACTCTCGTTCACCAGTTCCTCAACAGCAGCTCTGAGATTTTGCGAAAAGGAAATAACCAGAAGAACAAGTAAAACATTGCGAAATATATTTTTCATCAACCCCTCCATGATTCAATAGAAATTATCAGAGATAAGAAACAACTGTTTTAATTTGACTTTTATTCACATTTAAAAATCGAAAGTCGAGATTTAACCGAATCGATAATCTTCCAAAATCTATTTTCGAATGTCGTTGCCGTATCTGGCGGCGTCTTTTCGATTCTCTGTTTCTAAAATACTTTTTCGGAAATAGAAAATCGAGAATAGACCGCAATTGAATATTCTTTATCTATTGTTCTATTGTCTATTTTCAATTGCTCTGCCATTTTTCTAAAGTAATCAGATAAATGGCGGAGAAGGAGGGATTCGAACCCTCGAAACCGTGAGGTTTACACGCTTTCCAGGCGTGCGCCATAGACCAACTAGGCGACTTCTCCGTATCTTTAAACAAACATTTGAATCAATACCATAGCTTTTTGGCTATGTTATTATAGCAAATTCTTTGACATCAATAAACCACTAATTGGGGACAGACACCGAAATCACAAATGTCGGTGTCTGTCCCCAATTTCTTTAAAAACGGCCTCTTATTGTTGACTTTCTGATAGTCTCCACTTCTTCATCCTTAAAATGCTCGGTAAAATATTTTTTCCACTGCTCTTTCGATAAAGCGATATATTTAAACTTATCCTCCAGCGTTATTAGTTTTGTTAATATGGTTTCTTGGTTTCCGGAAGTCCACCTCCAGCTATTAACATTATCAACAAGACCTGCGCTTACCGGATTCAGTTCAACATATTTTATTGCGGTTTCAAGATATCCCTGCTTAAGCGGGCAGGAATAAAACCTGCCTTGCCATAAATGCCCGGACAAACCCATCTTTCTGTTAAAATACTGAGTATACCTGTAATGTGTACAACTCAGTGTTTTGGAAAAAGAATCGTGATGTTCAGGAACAGCTATCAAATGTATATGATTGCTCATAAGACAACATGATATTATCCTCGCACTATACTCCTTTGAATATCTTTCAAGCCAATATAGATAATTTACCCTGTCTTTGTCATCAACGAAGACATCCTGACGGTTGTTACCTCTTTGCGTAATGTGATGAGGTAGACCTATTTCTACTTTTCTAGCTATTCTTGGCATTTTCTTACCTCCAGAATTGGGGACAGACACCGAAAAGATGAAAATCGGTGTCTGTCCCCAATTTATTTGCCGACTATTGAGGGGGTTACGAAGATTACCAGTTCGGATTCTTGTTTTTGGGTTTCTATGGATTTGAAGAGGAAGCCGATTATGGGGAGTTCGCATATTAGGGGAATGCCGGTTTCTCTTTTGATCTCTTCGGTCTGGAGGAGGCCGCCGATGACGATTGTGCCGCCTTTTTTGACGTATATGGAAGTGTCGGCCCAACGGGTTTTCAGGGCGGGAACTACGGAGCCGTTGTAACTTACGCCGGCGGAGGAGTCTAAATTGCTTACTTCTACTCTAATAAGACAATTAATATTATCAAGAGCATCGGCGGTGGGGTCGATATCCAGTTTTACTCCGTAAGCTTTCCAGTCAACACTTGTGTTTGAGCTGTTTTGTCCGCCGGACTGGATAAGTACGGGAATCTCTCCGCCGGCAAGAAATTTTGCTTTTGAACCGGAGATAGTCAGGAGTCTGGGCTTTGCCAGTATCTTTGCATAGCCGTTTTTTACCAGCACATCAAGCTTCATCTGTACTTTTTGGAGGCGCTCAAAATCAGCGACCTGAAATAACGGAGGCAGGGTTTTTTCCGCAACACTCAAAGCCCCCAGGGCTTCTTCCCAGTTAATGCCAAAACTGTTATTACTGTCTTTTCTTATCTCCATGACCTGCGCATTAACTTCTATCATAGTTTTCTCAATATTGGACGCAAGTACAATCACCTGGCTGGTCACTTGACTCCCTTCTTTATCCCAGATTATAAGAGAGGTCGTACCGCTGGCTTTTCCTATTAAAAGAAGTTCTTTCTCCGACAAAGCTTTCACATCCGCGATAATGGGATTACCTACTGCAATTTTTTTCGGAGCGTCAACAGATAATATCTTCGATTCCCCTATGGTTATCTGTATCTTTTCTTCAGCTGACAGAGTCATTGCAACTAACAGGATCAAAATTATACTTTTCATATACACCTACTTCTTTAAAGGCACTTTTTCGCCTTCAGTGCCCCGGATAATTTCAAGGAACGGAACTTCAGGCGCCGGCTTTACCGCTTCGCGCTGTTGATTCCTCAGTACATTTCCAAAACTTGTAGTACGGAGTGTTGCCATCTTGTCGTCCCCGGGATTACGGAGTGAAAGTTTTAATTTTCCTTTGTTTTCCGAAAAGGTCACAATCTCCGCATCCGAAGGTTCGAGCGCTAAGACCACCGTGCTTCCGGAAGAGAGCCGCGCGGGAAATCCTTTTTCTTCAATCTTCTTCACAGGGGTAAAACTTTCATTAACCGCGATAACCCTGACACTCTGGATCAACGTAGCGGTATAGGAAGCTTTTCCTGTTTCCTCAAAAGCACCAAGGACATCAACGACATCCCCCGGTTTTAAAAACTCTCCCACGGCTGAATCAGCATCAAGATTAATTGCAACAGCTCTGTAGCCGATAGGCACAATAGACGAAAGGTTTTCCGCTATTACGGTGATTTTATTTGCCAGGATTTGTTCACCCGCCGAGATATTAGCAACCGCTATTGCTCCAACCGCCTGTTCCGTTTTTCGAATCGCCCCCGGCTGGATGTACATCCCTGGAATTTCTTCGATCTTGAGATGCTCCTGTGTTATCGCAGCCCCTGCAGGAATATATTTAGCCGCAACGATAACGATATTGAGCGTCCCCCTCGCAGTAAGTTCCTTCTCTTTGCCTGAAAAATAAGCAAAGAGTATCAGCGCTCCAATAGCAGAAAGCACTAATGCAAATATCAGATTTTTATTTCTCATAAAGCCCCCTTGAGCTAATGTTTGACAACTATTTCTTCTGCTTTACTTATTTTTGCTTGCGTTGTTTTTGTTCTTCCCTGACGACTTTATTTCCTTTATATTGTCTTTTGCCGGCGCAAATTTATCTTTATTTAATTTAAACCCAATATTGCCAGTTTTTTTAACGGGTTTATTCAGATTTTTATTAAAACTGTCAAGTAGAGAATGAATAACCTCAAACTTTATATCATGCATTTTCAATCTGGATTCCACATATTTCTTAAAATCATCTTTATTCCGTTCCAAGTTCCTCATATATATAAAATAGCGCATTATTTCGATATTTATTCTAACCGCTCTATCACTATTAAGGACAGATGAAAGCATTGCTATACCTTGTTCCGTAAATGCATATATATTTGGAGCATGTTTGATCTTTGAACTTATCGCAAATTGCGATAAGTTCATTATCTCCGCTCTATCAAGAGAAAACATAAAATCATCCGGAAAGCGGTTAATATTTCTTTTTACGGCTTCATTTAATCTAAACGTTTCCACCGCGTATAGCTCTGCCAGATCATGAGAAAACATGACATCTTTACCTCTAAGATTATATATTTTCTTTTCTATCGCATTTTTAACTACCGGGTGTTCTTCTTTCATTTTCAATCTCCCTTGCTTTACCAATATCCAAATAACAAAATTAACAGCCGCATTACATTTTTTTATTTTTATTAAGCTCCCTTGAGCTAATGATATTGTATTTTAGCAATTTAAGCAGAGAAAAGGCAAGTGCTTTTTTATTCAAATAAAAAAAAGACACTGGTTCCTGAATCTAGTTCAGGATGACAATATTTATATTATTTTTTAACGAACTTCAGGGAGGCGGAGTTCAGACAGTAACGTTTTCCGGTGGGTTTGGGACCGTCGTCGAAGACGTGTCCGAGGTGGGCTCCGCATCTGGCACAGACAACTTCGTCCCGCACCATCCCCAGGCTTGCATCTCGAACGACCTTTACATTTAATTCGGAAACAGGCTGAAAAAAGCTGGGCCAGCCGGTGCCTGAATCAAATTTTGTATCAGAAACAAATAGATCCGTACCGCAAACGATACATTTGTATATTCCCTTTTCATGATTTTTGTTAAACTTTCCCGTAAACGGTGCTTCGGTACCTTTATCCTTCACGATATAACAGACATCTGAAGGGAGTTCTTTAAGTTCATCTTTTGTAAGAGCAATTTTATCAAGCGACTCTATTTTTCCGGTTTCATAATTAAAAATATCGGCTTTTCCTGACTGTTCTTTTTGCATAACTTCCCCCTCTTTTTTACACCCAAAAGAAAGTATCACCGCGCATATCAGTATGGTTAAAGTTTTCTTCATATTCGTATTTTACCTTTTATTAAAGAAATCACTATGATTTAGGTCAGAAACAAGCACAGACACTGGATTCCGTATCCAGTACGGAATGACAGAAGAATGACAATAAAAAAAGGGCAGATTTCTCCGCCCTTTCAACGATTTTACTTTATAAACCTTACAAACCTTAAAAACTTTACAAACTTTTTTTTCCTACTGCTGCTCCAAGAACCCTTTCAAAAATTTCGCCCTGATAGGATGTCTCAGCTTACGTAAAGCTTTTGCTTCTATCTGTCTTACTCTTTCTCTGGTTATATTAAATATATTGCCGACCTCTTCGAGAGTATAAGGATACGGCTTGTTAATACCGAAACGCAGGCGGATCACTTCCGCTTCCCTGCTTTTTAGCGTTATCAGAACCTTCTCCAGCTGTTCCTGAAGAATCATATGAGCCGCGGCAACCGCGGGAGAGATGACTTCTTTATCTTCTATAATATCTCCCAAATGACCGTCTTTATCTTCACCTATCGGCGTCTCAAGCGATATCGGTTCCTGCGCTATTTTATATACTTCTCTGATCTTTTCTACAGGAAGTCCCATCTTCTTTGCGACTTCCTCTGCAAGAGGATCGCGTCCCAGCTGCTGGACCAGTTCCCTGTAATTTTTTATCAATTTATTCAGGGTTTCTATCATATGAACGGGAACTCTGATAGTACGGCCCTGATCGGCTATAGCTCTGGTTATCGCCTGTCTTATCCACCAGGTAGCATAAGTTGAAAATTTATAACCGCGCTTGTATTCAAATTTATCAACGGCGCGCATTAAGCCGATATTTCCTTCCTGAATTAAATCAAGGAAGTGCAATCCCCTGTTGGTGTATTTTTTTGCAATCGAAACCACCAGACGCAGGTTGGCTTTAACCAGTTTCATCTTGGCATTATAAGCCCGGGTCTCATTTTCCGCGATAAGACGGGTATCTGCTTTTATTTTGGATGAAGTGCTTCCCGCAGTATCGGCTATCTGCCTCGTGTTTTTTTCGTTAACCGTTATTTTTTTATATAACTCGCACAGTTCTTTAACGGAATATTTGCAGTGCGTTTTAAGTTTTTTGGAATTAAAAACCTTTCTTAACTCTTCCTTGGTAAGCCCGGTATCTTTTAAGATATAATCTATCTCCCGTTCAAAGCCATGAATCTGCTCCGTCATGGTCTTAACAAGAGTGATCATATTCTTTTTTTCTTCAGTGTTTATATCCAATTCGATAAGGACTTCGACTATCTTCTCAATGCTTTTAATTTTTTTCTCTTCCAGCGCGGCTCTTTGCCTGTCTGAAATGGACTTTTTATTCAGCCGTTTATTAACATGCACCACTTTTTTTTCTTCCTGTCCGATCTTTCTGAGATTATCCTTAAGTATTTTTCTGTATTTTTTAATAATACGGTTGCTTATTTCGCCTTCCGTATCAATGTTCATTATTTCATGAATACCTTTTACTCCGTCCAGCACTTCTTCCGACATAGTTTTGAATTTCGCAAGAATAAGAGGGGATTCAAAAAGTATTTTATCAATTTCTTCTTCCGCCTTTTCTATCTCTTCCGCATAATTAAGTTCCTGCTCCCTGGTTAATATGGAAATCTGCCCCATGGAGCGGAGATACAGACGGATAGGATCATCGATCGCTATATCGGTTGCGGCAGTAAGATGCAGGTCGGCAACTTTCACTTCTTTCGGCGCGTCTACGATATTAATATCCATTTCATCGAGTTTGGTCAGGAGATTATCTATTTCTTCGGGAGAGATAACATCTTCAGGTATGATCTCATTTACTTCCTGATAGGTTAAATATCCCTTCTCTTTACCTTTCTCAATAAGAAGTTTTTCTACTTCGCCTTTTTTCATTTTCTGTTTATTCTTTTTTACTGTTTTTGCCGATTCTTTCACTTTACCCCCTGCTGCTTTTCTGTTTTAGACCCTCTAAAATGCCTTTGTATGCTCATGTATTCGTTATAAAGATCCTTGTCTACATTTCCTTTTTTTATCTCCGCATCTATCTCTTTAAGCCGTTTTTCAAGCCTGCCGTTCTTTACCGCCTTAATAAGATCTTTCTCCGCCTTGACCCTGCTTTCTTCGGAATACTCTACTTTATCAAGGTTGACCTCGGTAAACAGCTTGCGGGCTTCACCTTCCAGTTCATCCGCCATTGCCGAATAATCAAAACCGCCTTCTTTTTCGCAATACCCGAAGATAAGTTCAAATATCTTCTTTACCGTTTCATCCGAAAAATCCGTCGGGAAGACAAAAGACTTGACCCTCCGGGCGGTTTCTACATCCGAAAGAGAAAGCACCAGTAATTGCTTTTCCATTCTTTCGGTCCTTAAATCCTTCGCGTTTACTTTACCGGTACTTGTATGCTTTGCCGGCTCTTTTTTCTTATCTACCGTAATGTTATAAACTTTTTCATAATGACTTTCGATCTGTTCTCTTATCAATCTTTCCGGTAAATTCATTCTCGCCGAGATTATTTTCCTGTACTCTTCCCTCTTTACATCATCCGCAACCGCTGCAATAACCGGAAGCATCTGACTGAAGAGCTTCAACTTGCCTTTCAGATCCGCCAGGTTCTCCGGCTTTACTATATCCAGCCAAAAATCCACAATACTCTTTGCAGACTTCAGTTTTTCAACGAACGCCTCTTTACCTTCTTTGTTCAGATACTCATCCGGATCTTTACTGCCCGTGAAAACCACCACTTTGACATCCAGACCCGCTTCTACAAGCACCGCAATTCCCCGGAGCGAAGCATTTATTCCCGCCGCGTCCAGATCGTAAGCGATGACAACTTTATCCGTGTACCTTTTCAAAAGGA
>MFGS01000088.1 GCA_001778355.1 Candidatus Firestonebacteria bacterium RIFOXYA2_FULL_40_8 | reverse complement strand
TTACTGGTTCAGACATATCTGGGAACCGGTTTTTCCCCTTTATCCCGGCACTATTTTTGCCGCAATGCTTGCGCGTGTAGCTCTCGGTGACTTAAGTAAATATCAAGCCGTATATTTTATTCTTATGCTGATACTCGGAGGGCTAATAGCATTTTGGGGCGTCCCGAAACTCGTAAGGCAGGCTGATACGGATAAAAATTCAGGCCAGCATATTCTATCGCTTTCTGAAGGGATCTTTCCTGTCATATTTATTATCCTTGCGGTATTAATATTTAAACAGCCGCTTATGTTCTCGCTTTTTATTGTGGTTGTTGCCCAGCTTTTTCTTTATCAAATTAACGGTAAGAACCTTATGAGGTATCTTAAAGAAGCCTTCAGTTTGAATATAATTATTATGATCACAGGAGTAATGTTCTTTAAGAACATGCTTGAAGTAAGCGGGGCAATAAAGGGAATTGTTGATTTTTTTGCGGTTGTAAAACTTCCTTTGACAATACTTCTTATGGCGATGCCTTTTATTGTAGGGCTTCTAACGGGAGTGGTGCAGGCATATGTGGCTGTAACTTTCCCCTTGCTTCTTCCGCTTATCACTACTCAGGGAGTAGTTTCCTTGCCGCTGGTTTCTCTTGCTTTTATGTCCGGGTATTTCGGGGTCTTGCTTTCGCCCGTTCATTTGTGCTATCTTCTAACTTGTGAGTACTTTAAAACAGATATAAACCGCGTGTACAAATACCTGCTGTTTGCAATACCCGTGACGATGGGACTGGGGTTATTGATACATAAGTTGATAGGATAGATTTGAATTTACGATTTACGATTGACTATTTAATGTAAGCAAAGCTTTTCTCGATAGGATTGATATTATATTTGTCAACATCCGTTGACAAGTCGAGATAAGACGTTATAGACTTTATGGACCTTATGGACTTTTAGACGTGTTATAGCAATTTAAAGGAGGAGTTATTATGAAGCAAGTTAAGGTCGGTATCATCGGTTGCGGGAATATAAGTTCTATATATTTGAAGAATCTTAAGCTTTTTAAATCGGTGGATCTTGTGGCGGTATCCGATATTGATTTAAAAAGAGCGGAAGCCAAAGCGGCTGAGTTTGGTATTTTCAGGGCGCTTTCTCCCGAGAAAATGCTAAAGGATAAAGAAATAAAAATAATCGTAAATCTAACTGTCCCTAAGGTTCATAAAGAGGTAGCTATGGCTGCCATTAGAGCGGGAAAAAGTGTATACAATGAAAAACCGCTGGCTATTACAAGAGAAGACGGAAAAAAGATCATAACTTCGGCAAAGAAAAAAGGTGTTTTAGTCGGTTGCGCGCCGGATACTTTTATGGGCGCCGGACTGCAGACGGTCAGAAGGATTATTGACTCCGGAGAGATTGGAAGACCTGTTGCAGCAACAGCATTTTTGATGGGAGCCGGACCTGAAGGCTGGCATCCAAATCCGGAGTTTTTCTATCAAAAGGGCGGCGGCCCTCTTTTTGATATGGGTCCTTACTATATTACCGCGCTTGTAAATCTTATAGGTCCGGTTAAAAGAGTGACAAGTTCAGCTCAAATATCTTTTAAGGAAAGGATTAAGGGAAGTGAACCGAAAAAAGGTAAAAGAATAAAAGTAGAAGTTCCCACGCACGTTGCGGGCGTGCTTGATTTCAAAGCAGGCGCCGTAGGTACTATTATTGTGTCATTTGATGTAAAAGCAGCGGGTTTGCCCAGGATGGAAATTTACTGTGAAAAAGGTACGATCTCCGTTCCTGATCCAAATACGTTCAACGGTCCTGTAAAAATAAAAAGAAGCAACAAAGGTGAATGGGAAGATATCGCGCTTACTTACGGGTATTCCGATAATTCACGGGGGTTGGGCGTTGCAGACATGGCTTATGCGTTAATGAGCGGCCGGAAACACAGAGCGAGCGGAGAGCTTGCCTTCCATGTCCTTGATGTAATGCAATCCCTGCACGAGGCCTCGGAAAAAGGAAAACACATAATGCTCTCGACAACCTGTGCCAAACCCGAAGCAATGGTGAAAGGACTTAAGGCGTTTGAACTGGAAAAATAACTGAAAGTACAAAGTTTTACATTAAGGAGTTTTTTAATAAATTTAATAACACATTAGTGCAAAACGTTATGGACTTTTATAGACCTTTAAAGACTTTTATGGACTATTGTTCTGTTAGGAGGCTGTATGTCTGACTTAACCGGTAAGTGTATCGTCATTCTTGTTGCCGAGCAGTTCCAGGATATGGAAGTGATGTATCCTTATTACAGGTTCAAGGAAGAAGGGGCGGAAGTTATCGCTGCGGGGACGGGGTCGGCGGAGGTTTATAATGGAAAATTCGGCTATCCCGTAAAGGTTACCACAACTGCGGATAAACTTAAGGCCTCAGAGATAGACGCCGTAATAATTCCCGGCGGGTGGGCGCCTGATTTTCTTCGCAGGTATGATTTTGTAAATAAGTTTGTCGGAGATGCTTTCAAAAAAGGGAAAATAATTGCTTCTATATGTCATGGCGGTTCAGTACTTGTCTCTGCGCATATCCTAAAAGGGAAAACGGCGACAGCTTTTAAAGCGGTCAAAGATGATATGGTTTATGCCGGCTGTAATTTTGTGGACAAAGAAGTCGTAATAGACGGTAATCTCATAACGTCCCGTACGCCTGATGACTTACCTGCATTCTGCAAAGCGATAATTGAAAAACTCTCAAAGTAGGAGTTATGAAACTCCTTGTCCGGTAAAGAGTATTGGGAGTATTAAATAGTTGGGTCTGAATTCAAAAATTTCAGTTTATTCTGCAAACAACGATCTGTTTTTTTTGTAAGCAAATTCACTAAAATTAACTACACAAAAACGTCTTCTTTTGTTATAATTCTAATAATATCAATCTTTTACGGTTGTAGGAGGGAAAGCATCCGATGTTTATCTTTATTCGTCTTCTGGCAGCACATTTGATAGCGGATTTTCTGCTCCAGACAGATAGAGTATTTCAAATAAAGGTTAAATACAAATGGGGTGTACTTCTTCACGGAGGTATTGTCGCCCTTACTACCGCTATTTTTCTTCTGCCTTATCTTTCCAATCCGATAATAATCTGCCTTTTTGTTCTGGGAGCGCTGGTTCATATATTTCAGGATAAAGCAAAAATTACTTATAATCTCCAGATAGAAAAGAATAATCTCTGGACTTTTCTTCTTGATCAGTTCGGCCACATTTCGGTCCTGGCAATTATCAGTTATGGTGCTTTAAATCTGCCTCTTCCCGTATATCCCGGTCCCGAGTGGCTTGATAAAATATATAAAAACGATCAGATAATGTATTTTGCTATCTGGTTTGTCCTGATTACCTATACTACAGCGATAATGCAGGAGTATATAAAGAAAATTATTACAGGCGACACAAAAGAAAAAATAATCTGGCCCACACCCGCGCAAAAATACCTGGAAATTCTGGAGCGTGCTTTGGTTTCTCTTTGTATTTTCCTGGGCGGGTACTGGTATGCCGGCGCAATATTAGCAGCGTTGCTCGGTTATCTGATGGTAAAGGCCAAAAGGTCCCCCGTCCTCAATTACCAGGTGGGCACCATCCTTGCAGTAATAATAGGCTTCTTAATGAAGCTTACAGTCTAGCCGCGTCAATCTGCCCGAAAGAACTAATTGTGTCTTTTGGCTCAGATATTCTTGTAGTAAAGGTAAAACAAAAGTTTACAGTTTACAGTGAGTGCAAAAGCAGATGAAGTGAGTTATTAATATATAATACCACTTTAATGTAGCACCCGTAACTCGTCACCCGCTACCCGTAACATATTTGGGTATGTATCAAAAGGAGTTATAATGAGCAAAGAAAGCATAATGCTGTTGAAAGAACTGACGGATGCACCCGGGGTTTCCGGATATGAAAGAGAAGTAAGCGCGATAATGGAAAAACATTTGAAATCTTACGCAAAAGTAACCCGGGACCGTATAGGGTCTATCATCTTTGAAAAGAAAGGAACCGGAAACGGGCCGAAGATAATGATCCCAGGACATATGGATGAGATAGGTTTTATGGTAAGGTTCGTTACGGAAGAAGGATTCATAAAATTTCTTCCTCTTGGCGGGTGGTATGATCAGGTTATTCTTTCCCAGCGGGTTATAATCAAAACAAGCAAGGGGGATATTACCGGAGTAGTCGGGAGTAAACCTCCTCATTTGCTGACCCCGGAAGAACGGGCAAAGGTGCTTGAGAAAAAAGATATGTTCATAGATATCGGCGCCTCTTCAAAAAAAGAAGCGGAAGAAGATTATGGAGTAATGCCGGGAGATGCTATTATTCCTGACAGTCCGTTTACCCAGATGAAGAATAAGAAATTACTGATGGCAAAAGCCTTTGACGACCGTATGGGCTGTGCTTTGGTGGTTGAAATAATTAAAGCGCTGAAAAATATAAAGCATCCTAATACGGTTTACGGTGTAGGAACCGTGCAGGAGGAGGTTGGTATCCGAGGCGCGAAAACCTCTGCTTTTGCTGTTGATCCTGATGTTTGCCTTGTAGCCGAAGTAGGCATTGCTAATGATGTTCCCGGTACTTCTCCCGAACAGATCACGGGGAAGCTCGGTAAAGGTCCCGGAATTTCCATACTGGATAACAGTATGATTCCGAATGTAAAGCTTCGCGAGTTGGCTCTTTCGGTAGCTAAGAAAAATAAGATACCGGTCCAGCTCTTTTCCTTAACCGGCGGTACGGACGGCGGTGCGGTGCATTTGAACGCAAGAGGTGTTCCTTCTCTCTATATCGGTCTGCCGACCAGATATATTCATACCCATGTGGGGATAATAAATATTGATGATTATGAGAATACTTTAAAATTAATGCTGGAACTTGTTAAGGTTCTTGACGCCAAGACGGTGCAAGGGCTGACTGAATGACAATTTCTTCCGTAGAGCTTTTAAAAAAACTCTCTGAAGCTGACGGAGTCTCAGGTTTTGAAAAAGAGGCCAAAGAAGCTGCCCTTTCCTATCTCAAGAAGTCAGGGGATATTTCCGGTGACCGGCTTGGAAGTGTAATCTGCAAGAAAAAAGGAACACTTGCCGGACCATCTGTCATGCTTACTGCGCATATTGACGAGATAGGTTTTATTGTTAAACATATCACGAAAGAAGGTTTTATAAAATTCCTGCCTCTTGGCGGCTGGTCCACCCAGGTTTTACCCGCAAAAAGAGTCAAAGTTAAAACTGCAAAAGGGGATATTCTTGGTGTTATCGGAAGTAAACCTCCGCATCTGCTGACGCCTGAAGAAGCCAAAAAACCGTTAACGCTCGATAGTCTTTTTATTGATATCGGCGCCTCTTCGGAGGTCGAAGCAGAAAAATTTGGAGTGAAAGCAGGTGACCCTGTTGTGCCGGTTGCGGAATTTTCGCAACTTAAAAATAAAAAACTGCTTCTCGGAAAGGCGTTTGATGATCGCGTCGGCTGCGCGGTAATGATAAAAGTTATGGATAATCTAAAGAACGAAAAAACTGCAAATTCTCTTTTCGGAGTTGCGGCCGTTCAGGAGGAAGTGGGACACAGGGGAGGCATTACCAGTACTTTTATAATAAATCCCGATGTTGCCATCGTACTTGAATGCCGTATTGCCAATGATTTTCCGGGTACCGAAAAACACGAACTCTACAGTTGCCTCGGAAAAGGCGCGCTTGTTACTTTTCATGACCCCGGAATGATACCTAATTTGAAATTAAGAAACCTGGTAGTCGAAACAGCCCGCGAGGAGAAGATACCTTATCAGGCTTACACGGTCAATACCGGTTTTACCGATGGCGCGGTGGTTCATAAGAGCAGAAGCGGTATTCCAACCATTGTAATCGGAGTACCGACCAGATACTTCCATAGTCATGCTGCAATAATTAATCTGGACGATTTTGAGTCCGCTGTTGAGTTAGTGACAGCTGTCATAAAGAAGCTGGATGAGAAAACGGCAAGAGGCTTTACGGAGTAAGAATATAATGATGCTCTTACTTTTATAGACTTTTACAGACCTTTAAGGACTTTTACGGACAGCTTTCTTGAAAAGGACTATTAGTTTTGCAAGTTTGACTCTTATATGCTAATATACTATTATGTGCAAAGGACTTATGAAAAAAGCATTGATTTCCTTATTAACACTGCCTGTCTTTCTGTATTCTGCAATAGGTACAGGAGCTTCCGCAGGTTCTTTCCTTAAGATAAATGTCGGTGCAAGAAGTTCTGCCATGGGCGGAGCTTTCGTCGGACTTGCGGATGACAATGAAGCACTCCTTCTAAATCCTGCAGGTATAGCGCTGGTCGGTGTTCCTGAACTTTCCGGCGGGCATATAATCTGGTTTTCCGATATGGCTCTTGAACATGTGCAGTTTACGCTTCCTTTAAGCAAAACCTTTACTGCAGGTTTTAGCGGTATTTATATGAGTAACGGTGTTTTTGATGCCTATACTGCGGCGGGGGTGGCGGCAGGTACTTTTACTTCTTATGACATAGCTGCAGGGCTGTCTCTGGGAGTAAGACTCACTGATTCTATTTTTTGCGGGGTCACGGTAAAGTATATCACGGATAATATTGATACGTCAAATTCAACAAGTTATGCCGCGGACGGGGGAGTTATTTTCCAGGAGTTGATTCCCGGGGTTTCTTTCGGTGTTTCCGCTTTAAATTTTGGAACCGCTGTTAACATGGGTACGGTTGTCGAACGTTTACCTCGGTGTGTCCGTGCAGGTTTTGCTCTGTCGCCTTCACAGGAGGCTGTAATTACGGTTGACGGGTCTTCCTATCCCTGGGAAGGAAATTTTGATCTTTCGGTGGGCATGGAGCTTTATATCGATGCAAGGAATATTTGTTTAAGAGCCGGCTACGTTTATCCGCTTAACACAACCGTTTCTGATTATATTTCCGGTCTTAGCGCCGGTATCGGAATTAATATAGCGCCTATGACATTTAATTATTCTATTATTCCGAATAGCGAGCTCGGTTATCTTCACCGTGTTTCGGTAGCATACGCTTTTGGTCCGAAAAAGAACATGAAAGCACCTGAGGAAGTAATAAAACCGAAGTTTTTTGCGCCGGCACCCGCGCCGATAGCTGCTGAACCTGCTGCTCCGGTTAAGCCGGTTGAACCTCCCGCGCCGATTGTACTTCCTTCGAAGACAGAAAAATCAGGGCGGAAGGTTGCCGTGCTTAAACCTTTTACGTCTAAAACTATAAAAGAGTCCCAGCGGTATGCTATGTTTGACATAATCAAAACAGGGCTTATTAATTCGAAAGTCATAAAGACATTATTTGTGGATACTACGGAACTGCTTCCGGAAGAGCTAAATTCTATTGCTATTATCACCGGCAGTATAGAAAGGAAGGATGATTTTATCTCTGTGACCTCTGTTCTTTATGAGCCTGCTACCAATAAAGAATTAACCACTTTTACTTCGCAAGCTAAGTCACTGATTGATATTCATATAAAAGCGAACGAACTTGCCAAAAAGATAGAGCAGTATCTGGTAATGAGAATAAAAGAATTGGATGCAGGAAGATTGAGAATTGCAGTAATGGAGTTAAAAGAAAAAAACATAAGCAAAGAAAAAGCCGACACAGTTGCTGATTTTATCAGAACCCAGCTTTCAAACAATTCTAATTTGATAATTGTTGAAAGAAACAATATGGATAGCATATTGAAAGAGCAGATGTTCCAAAAATCAGGATGTACTGAAGCTGATTGCGCTGTTGAACTGGGCAAAGTTTTAAATGTTGAAAAAATAATAGTCGGAAGCGTTTCAATGCTTGATAAGAAGATATATATTAATATAAGGCTGGTTGATATTGAAACTGCGCAAGCGATATTCGGGGAAACAAAAGAGATAGCGTCAGAGTCTGAATTGTTTTCTTCCTGCAAAGACCTGGTCAAAGCTATTAATGAAAAACTTAATCATGCAAAATGAAAAAATGTAAAGTAGTTTTTCAACCGGAAGGTAAGAAAGTCAATACTTCGTCCGGTATTACGATAGCCGCGCTGGCCGCGGAATGCGGGGTCCGCCTTGAGGTCCCGTGTGGTGCTGTTGGAAAATGCGGCAAGTGCAGGATAGAAGTATCCAAAGGGGAAGGTGTCTCCGCTCCTGACGGTGAGGAAACCGCTTTACTTTCAAAGGAAGAAATCGCAAAAGGTATCAGACTTGCCTGCAGGACAAAAATAATCGGAAATGCCGTAATTTCTATACCGCGTTCCAGTCGTTTACAAACACAGAAAATACTCGACGCCGGAATACAAACCGAAGTGAAGCTTGTTCCTGCCGTGAAGAAGATATTTTACAAAGAAACTCCGGGAGTAAATGAACTGCCGGTAAAGTTTTCCGGAAATGTCAGTGAACTTGCAAACAGCACTGCGGTGTTTTCCCTGGTTGAAAACGAACTCCTGTCGGTTGAACACAGAGATACCACGGAAGTACTCTACGGCATGGCGTTTGATGTTGGAACCACCACGGTTGTCGGTACTCTGGTCGATTTAAAGACGGGAACAGTGAAAGCGACGGCGGCGGATATGAACCCGCAGGTGGTTTACGGGGATGATGTAATATCTCGCCTGAATTTTTGCCTGGAAAATAAGAACGGCTTGGAAGAGCTTAATAAAAAAGTTATAGATGTGATTAATAAGCTCATAAAGGAAGCCTGCAAAGAAGCCAAAACAACTCCGGAGAATGTTTATGATATAATTCTTTGCGGCAACACGACGATGGAGCACCTGCTTCTGAAAACCGATCCCAAGCCTCTGGCGACATATCCTTTTGTTTCAACCCTCACGCAGAGTATGAACAAAAGAAAGGCCTCCGAAATAGGTATAAATATCAATAAGAAATCCTATGTCAGGGTATTTCCCGTTATAG
>MFGS01000087.1:1618-8858 GCA_001778355.1 Candidatus Firestonebacteria bacterium RIFOXYA2_FULL_40_8 | reverse complement strand
GCTGCTCCGCCAATATTTCTGTCGGCGCCATAATTGCAGCCTGATAACCGTTCTCAAGCACCGGAATAATTGAAAGCAATGCAACAATGGTCTTTCCCGAACCAACATCCCCCTGAAGAAGACGATTCATCGGACATTGCTTTAAGAGATCTTGCTTAATTTCATCCAAAACTCTTACTTGCGCAGAAGTCAGATTAAAACCTATTTTACCAATTATCTTCTCAACAACAGAAGAATCTATATTATAGTTTCTATTTTTAACTTTTCTACCAAAATATTTTTTTCTTTTTGCAAGAAACAACTGGAGTATCAGAAGCTCATTAAACACCAGCCGTTGTCGGGCTTTCTCCAGCTCCTGCACTGTTTTTGGAAAATGTATCTTCAAAATCGCTTCTTTCATTATATAAAGATCCAGTTTTGAAGTCAGTCCGGGAGGCAGTATCTCATGAATATCCACAAGGTTGTTCTTTATTAGCTCTTCCATTATATCTCTGAAGAATGTATTAGTTAAAATCGGAGTCGTTTTATAGAAAGACAGTATCTCCTCTTCTGATATTGCTTTGTCTTCTTTTTCTTCAATAAAAACAAAAGAATCATTTGTCCCTGTTATTTGTTTTCCCCATCTAGTATTTTCAACAGTGTCATTTATTATAACCTTTCTACCTGGAAAAAATGCGGGCTTCATATATGGACGGTTGTACCATATCCAGGTCAAACTCTCTCCGCTTTCATCCTTTATTTGTACCTTGATTATGTTTCTTCCCGGTTTTCTAAGCTCTTCAATACCATCTATCACGCCTTTAATAAAATATTTACCTCCTGTTTCAATAGCAGAGATAGAGGTAAGTCTGCTCCTATATACATGCCAACGTGGGAAAAAAAACATGAGTTCTTTAACGGATTTGACACCTATCCGCTTAAGTGATGATGCTTTTACCGGACCAATCCCTTTTATGTATCGTAATTCTTCTTTTCCCATAGTTTCTTGTTGACTTTTTTACCCCTTTTCAATATAATCTACATAAGAATATCACAAAAACAACGATGAATTCAATTTGTTTTATGAAGGAGAGAATATGTCAAAAGTTTGCACAGTATGCGGGAAGAAACCGTTGGTTATCAATCTTGTATCACACGCCAACAAAAAATGCTTAAGAAAGTCTTATCCTAACCTCAGGAAAGTAAAAGGCGAGATGATTTGCGCCAAGTGTTTAAAGAGAAAATCGAAGTAAGATCAAGACAGGCTCTGGGTTCTAGGTTCTGGGAAAAGCAAGAAAAACAAAAAAAAGGTTCTAGTTTCCTATGATTGGAAACCGGAACCTTTTTCATTTTAAAGCATTTTTCTTCCCAGTGCCTAGAGCCCAGAGCCTAGAACCTTTTATTCAAGAACCATTATCGCATCTATCTCGACATCTACATCTTTAGGAAGAGAAGACACTCCTACCGTAGCCCTTGCCGGGAAATTAGATGAAAAGTACTTTTCATAAACAATATTTACAAACTTGAAATCATCAATGTTTTTTATATATATAGTTGTTTTTACTATTTTATCCATAGAACCGCCGGCTGCTTCAGAAACTGCTTTCAAATTATCCATTACCCGTCGGGTCTGAGCTTCTATTCCTCCGGCAACTCTTATTCCGGTTGCAGGATCTAAAGGAATCTGTCCGGAAAAATACACTAAATTACCAACTTTTACGGCTTGCGAATACGGGCCAATTGCTTTTGGTGCTTTATCCGCTGCAATAATCTCTTTTGCCATGTCACTCTCCTTTCCTTAGTTTCCTTCCCTCTGTTTTTATAGGGTGAAGGTATGTATAGGGGTAATCTTTTTTAACTGATTTTACAGATTATCTTTTTTCAGGCACTCTGTAATTTCGCCTATATACATCCTGTGATAGTCTTTTTTAGGGTAAAACGCAGCATCATCTTTCTTATCAAGAATATTTACGGGGTTTAACTCCCCAAAATATATTTTTTTGCATTCTATAATTAATTTTGCCTCTTTAAAAGCAATACTATTACCGGTTTGAAAAGGAGATAAGCCGCTCTTTTTGATTTTATCCGTATCTTTACCTGAATACGCACCGCAAATGTTCAAAGCATCACGGAATTTTTCCTCAAAAAATGATAATGTATAATATTCGTTTTTTTCAAGAAAATTATAAGTGTACCTGGTAGGACGAACATATATCGTACAGCAGTTTTTATTCCACAACACTCCAAAAGCTCCCCAGCTTGCGGTCATTGTATTAAACTTTCCTTTTTGCCCGGCAGTAATCAGCATCCAATCTTTACCAATGAGCTTAAACGGGTTTTCACTTATCTCGCAAGTATTTAACTTTACAAATGAATTCATTGTTTATCCTTTCATTTAGAACTTAACTCTTGAAGTATTTTAGACAATGCTTCTATAGCATATGGCTTAGCTAAACTTGCATCAAAACCAAATTCTTTCGGCCTGGACATTATTTCATCATCCGAATAACCACTTGAAGCAATAGCTTTTACTTTTGGGTCAAATTCTTTCATTCTTTTAACTATCTCCTTGCCTCCCATACCTCCGGGAATAGTAAGATCAAGTATTACGATGTCATATCTGTTCCTGGACGGCAGGGCATTTTTAAATATCTCCAAAGCATCATCCGATTTCTCAACTGTATTTACATTATACCCTAATTCCTGCAAAATATCTTTAAGCAGCTCTAAGATAAATACTTCGTCATCCATCACAAGTATATTACCTGTCACAGGAACTTTTACAACAGGTTTTTCTATACAGTTATCAACTTTTTTTTCACTGGACGGAAGATAAACATGAATAGACGTACCTTGCGAAATACTCGATACAGCTTCAATTGCTCCTTTATGTCTTTTCACTATTGAGAATGATGTAGCAAGACCTAACCCGCTCCCGTGTTTTTTTGTAGAGAAAAAGGGATCAAAGATTTTCGGTAATACTTCAGGAGGTATACCTGATCCGGTATCCGAAATAATGATTTCAACATACTCCTTCACCTTTTCTAAAAGAGAACTTTCAACATTATTTTTGTTTATATTATGCGCTGTTACTTTTAGTGTACCGCCTTTAGACATTGCTTGCCGGGCATTCATAACCAGATTATCAATAACCTGACTGATCTGATTCTCATCAACATCACAACATTTAAGATCTTCAGAAATATCGAATACAACTTTAATGTTAGCCCCATTTGTCAGGAATTTAACATTTTTTTCAAGCATTTCTTTGATATCTACTGTTTTTGTATTAGGCGAACCACCTTTTGAGAAGGTTAAAAGCTGGTTTGTCAGAGTTTTTGCTTTTTCAAAAACTGCTATCGCTTTAGCCAGATTGTCTTCAACTTTATCTTTTTCGCTTGAATGACTCCTTGCTTTTTCAATGTAACCAAACAAACCACCTAAAAGATTATTAAAATCATGAGCAATCCCGCCTGCAAGTATTCCAAGACTTTCAAGCTTTTGAATTTTCTGATCATTGATCTCTTGTTTTAACATTACCTCTTCTTCTTTTTTTCTATCAGTCATATCTCTAGAATAGCCCAATATTCCGGTAACTTTGCCATTTGAATCTTTAATAGCAATAATTATTGTATCTAGACATATAATACCTTTTGGGGTAGGGAAAAACCTATTATTAAACGTTTTACTATCCCCTGTTTCTGTAACAACCTGAATATTTAACATATTTTCCGATGCAATTTCCGGCGGGAATAACTCCAAAATTCTTTTTCCTAATACTTCATCAATTGTTTTATCTAAAAAAGACAGGCCTTTACGATTAACATATGTACAGACAAAGTTTAAATCAAGCATATAAATAATGTCAGGAAAATAGTCGAGGATATTATTTAGTACAATTTCGCTATTTAATCGAGATACAATTTCTTTATTATTATTGGCAGGTATAACCTTTGATTGTTTATCATCTTTTCCATCAGATAACATAATATATGTTCCTCCAATTCTAAAGATGCGTATTTCTACATATAATTATAGTCCAGAATAACACGTTTTTCATTGCTTATATTATTGTTAATTACTATTTTAAAACTATTAGTTATTCGTTATTAGCTATCAGCAATTAAATTGGTCGGGGCGCAATAGAATTACTAATAACTGATTGCTAATTACTAATAATAATTTTCTTTTTACAATTAAATTACTTATTTTTCAATTAGTTATCAGTTATTAGCTATCAGTAATTTAATTGGTCGGGGCGCCCCGATTTGAACGGGGGGCCTCCTGCTCCCAAAGCAGGCGCGATAGCCACCTTCGCTACGCCCCGATAATTACTTCTAACAAGTTATATTCAGCCACCTTTCCGCCTGAAGCGAACTAGCGCTATCCGCCGGGATTCCCGGCGAGATCTCGCCGTTCTACGGCGGACGCCCCGATTATATTCTTACAACGATTTCACCTTATAAACCTTAATCTGCTCAATGCTATTTAAATCAGATAAAGCTTTGCTTACAAACTTTATTAACTTTATGAACTTTTATTATTTTTCCTTCATCAATTTTAACAGAAGTTTCTTTGCTTTGTCCAGAGCTTTTCCTCTGTGACTTATTTTATTCTTAAAAGATAGAGACATGCCGGCATAACTTTTCTTATAACCTGAAGGGATAAATACCGGGTCATAACCAAAGCCTTTTGTACCGCTTAATTTAACGTCTATTCTTCCCCTGCAGCGCCCTTCAACTGTAATAGCTTTTTTGCCGGGAACTTTAATTGCAACGACGGTACGGAAAAGAGCACCCCTTTTACTTTTTGGGGCATTGGAAAGCAGTTTTAAGAGTTTTATATTATTATCCTGATAAGTGCAGCCCTCTCCGGCAAATCTTGCGGAGTAAACACCCGGAGCCCCATTTAAAATATCTACTTCCAAACCCGTGTCATCTGCAAGTGTAATATGTTTTGTCCGGCTGCTTATCTCTGAAGCTTTCTTTACGGCATTTCCTTCCAGTGTGCGCCGGTCTTCAATTACCTCAGGGAAATTTTTAAAATTATCCAGATTAAGAATAGAAAGTTCAGGAATTTTGAGTTTTTCAGATATCTCTTTTACTTTATTACGGTTTCTGGTGGCAAGTACTATTTCCAAGGCCCAAGCACCTTTTTTTGATCTTTGAATATCTCTTTGATACCCTGTTCAGCCAATTTCATCATCAAACCGACATCCTGTTTTGAGAAGGGATTATTTTCTGCGGTACCCTGAATCTCTACAAATTTTCCGGAACCGGTCATTACAAAGTTCATGTCAACTTCAGCTTTTGAATCTTCTTCATAACAAAGATCCAGCATTGGTTCGCCTCTGACGATACCAACGCTGATAGCCGCAACATAATCCTTTATGGGATTTTCTTCAAGTATGCCTCTTTTATGCAGGTATAAAAGCGCATCTGCCATCGCAACGAAAGAACCGGTAATGGCAGCAGTTCTTGTACCACCGTCCGCCTGAATAACATCACAATCTAATAAGATTGTACGTTTGCCCAATTTTTTCATATCCACAACAGCTCTAAGTGAACGGCCTATTAAGCGTTGAATCTCCTGTGTTCTTCCGTCTACTTTTCCTTTCGCGCCATCTCTATTTTTTCTTTCAGGAGTTGACCTCGGGATCATCCCGTATTCAGCAGTTATCCAGCCTTGATTTTCTGTTCTTAAAAAAGGCGGAACCTCATCAATTATGGTCGCAGTACAGATAACTTTTGTAAAACCGCAGGCAATCAGCACCGATCCTTCAGGATACTTGATATAATGACGTATTATCCTTAAAGGTCTCAACTCATCATTTTTTCTGTTATCAATTCTCATTGCCTATTCCACCTCTACTAGCTTAACTTGTCCTATATCATAACCCAGAAAGGAAGAACCTATTTTTTTAAACCTTTCCGGAGCATCGGTAACATAGAAAGTACACGTAGGTCTGGTTTTTTTCTCTCGAATAAGAGACTTTTGCTCAAGCTCTTTTTTTACAGCTTTTGCCGTTTCAGTCGCCGAATCTATCAGCCTGGTATTTTTCAATATTTTTACGATGACAGGTTTTAAGAACGGGTAATGTGTGCAGCCCAGAACAAGAGTATCTGCCTTTATTTTCCTGAACACTTTTAAGTATTCAAAGGCAGTTAATTCCGCTACTTTAGAATTTGACCAGCCTTCTTCAACCAATGGAACAAACAACGGACAAGCCAAACTTTTAATTTTCAATTTAGGGTCCAATTTCAGCAGTGCTCTTAAATATGCCCCGCTGTCAATTGTCGCCCTGGTACCAATAACACCTATCTTTCCGTTTTTTGTGGTTTCAATAGCAGCTTTTGCACCAGTATCCACGACCCCAATCATAGGCACAGTGTAGAATTTTCTTAAAAGATGCAGGCTTAACGCAGAAGCTGTATTACAGGCGATAACAACATATTTGACATTTTTTCTGAGTAAGAATTGCACATTCTCAGTCGAAAGCCTGGTAACAGTATCTTTTGATTTTGAACCGTAAGGATTATGCTTGGTATCGCCAAAATATATAAGGTTTTCATAAGGCAGGTACTTCCGAATTTCTTTAAAAACAGTAATGCCTCCCACTCCAGAATCAAAGATACCGATAGGTCTGTTATTATTCAAGCTTTTTACCTCTTAGAGGCCGGTTAACATCAAGATGCCCGCCGATAGTTTTTACTTCCTGACCTTCTACAAGAAATCTTACACTTGCGATTTGGCCGAAATTTTCCAATATAGTATTTACAAGCGAGTAAATCAGCTGGGTTTCTGCAGTTGTACCGCCTTTCGGATTATTAATAATACTTTTGGTAAAGTCAAGATAAAGACAGCGATTGTCATCAAGGTATACCTCGCGCAGTTCAGTGTCTTTAGGTAAAGTGCCAAACAAACCTTTTTCTTTAGGACCTTTAGCCAGCTCAATAACACAAATTTTAACATCATCAAGTACACTTGTTGCTCCCTGAATCTCTCTCTTCTCCGCCTGTAATTTCCCATTTTCATTTATATAAAAAAGCTTAATTTTTTTTGGCTGGGCGGCATAATTAAATAACGAATCTCTTTTAACCGCAGCAATATAACGTATGGTAAAATAACCACAAACAAGAACAGTAATAATTATCATAATAAGTTGATTACGGGAAGGTTTGATCACTTTGGACCTTCCTGCTGCTTATCAATTTTCTTAGCCATATTATTTATTGCTTCCAGGAACCCGGTTACCAGCTTT
>MFGS01000087.1:0-1612 GCA_001778355.1 Candidatus Firestonebacteria bacterium RIFOXYA2_FULL_40_8 | reverse complement strand
AATTCCGGGGATCTTAGATTGTTTTCATCGCTTTCATTGGAAAGATATGAGGATTCTACTAAAACTGCAGGCATTCTAACACCGCGCAAAACAGCGAACGCAGCCTGTTTCACTCCTCTATTTCGGATATTGAGTATTTTTCCGTTAGTTAAAGGTTTGTTTACAGAGATTTCAACACCTGCCTGTATCTTGTCGGCAAAATCCATGGATTCTTTTTGAAATTCGTTCTGTGCCAGGTCCCAGAGAACGAACATGGAATCAACGGGCTGAACCTCTTTTTTTTCCACAGCACCGGCATTTTCACGTTTTACCAGATCAATTGCAGAATCATCCGTTGCTATAGAATTATAGTAGACTTCAAACCCGTTATCACGTTTAGCTTCAGAAGCATTGGCATGGATACTGATAAATAAGTCGCCTTCATATTGATTCGCAAAAGAAATCCTGTCTTCTAATGTAATAAACTTGTCTTCGGCACGGGTTAAGATAGCTTTAAATCTGTGCTCAGGAGCATCCACAAGCGCTTTGGCAAGTAAATTTGAAATTTCCAGAACAACATCTTTTTCTCTGGTGCCTTTATTTCCAACCGCGCCACCATCCCTTCCCCCATGTCCGGGATCTATTACTACTTTTAAAATCTTGGAAAGCTGCGCTTCAGCTTTCTGTTCAGCGGCAGGCAGCACAGGATTTTGCGCGGCTTCCTGAGCAAAAAACCCCAGAGCTACAAACAATAAACAGCTGATTTTTACTTTTGCCATATTTTACCCAGAATAAAAGTCTGGCTCCTATCCGGACCAACAGACAATATCGTCACCTTAACCCCGGTAAGCTTTTCAAGCTCTTTTATATATGCTTTAGTATTCTTGGGCAAATCAGCATATTTTGTTATGCCCGTAAGATCTTCTGTCCATCCCTTCATGGTCTTATAGACAGGAGTTGCTGCCGCCAACATATCCATATCGGCAGGAAAATCTTTATATATTTTCTTACCTATTTTGTAGGCAACGCATATTTTTAATTCCGTTTGTCCTGAGAGAACATCAAGTTTTGTAAGAGCCAAGCCGGTTAAACCATTTACCATAGCCGAGTATTTGGAAACAACCGCGTCAAACCACCCGCAGCGTCTGGGTCTTCCGGTTGTAGCGCCATATTCATGACCTTTCTTTCGAAGCATCTCGCCGCTTTCATTATCAAGTTCAGTGGGGAAGGGACCCTCTCCAACTCTGGTAGTATAGGCTTTCGTAACGCCTATAACACGATCTATGGCTCCCGGACCGACACCAGTACCTGTACTTGCGCCTCCTGCAGTCGAGTTAGAGGAAGTAACATAAGGATAAGTGCCAAAATCAATATCTAACATAGTACCCTGGGCACCTTCAAATAGTATTCTTTTGTTTTCCTCTACGTATTGATATAGATCTGAAAAAGTATTTTTTATATATTTCTTTAACTGCCTGCCATAACCGAGATATTCTTTCAAAAGCTTTTCTTTATTGTAAGTTTTTTCGCCGTAATAATTCTTTATTATAAAATTTTTTAAAGCCAAATTGTTTTCAAGTTTTTCCGATAAAACTCTTTTGTTTAACAGATCTATCATTCTTATACCTGAACG
>MFGS01000086.1:8049-9110 GCA_001778355.1 Candidatus Firestonebacteria bacterium RIFOXYA2_FULL_40_8 | reverse complement strand
TAGTGTAATAATTTTAGACGAAGGTAATGTAATAGAAAGTGTTCCGCTCCCGTCAACTACCTGAAGTCCCAGTTCCGTACTACCCTGACAAACTCCATAGGTACCGGCAGGTAAACCGCTGATGTTTAAAACATTACTGGAAGGATTGGCGTAATTTTGAACAACCAGTGTGATCATTCCATTTTTGGTAAAAGCTAAAGCTCTCACTTTGGAAGGTGTATCTGTCGAAGCCTCAACACGCACGGCGCCCGGTCTTACATAATGCATTACCTGTCTAATATCCCAATATATAGAGTTCCTGGTAAAAGAGGTTTTACTTGTGTTAAATGTCATAATATCAGTAAAAGTATAAATACCCCAATATGACGTATTCCCTACTGTCAAATCATGATACAAATGATCAAATGTAATAGCCATAAACTCTGTCATGGCAGTAGGAATACCTTTTGTAAGACCAAAATTATATATGTCGGCTTTTAAGGGGCTGAGTTGAGTACTATAATATAAATGATATGAAAGAAGTCCTACATAAGACCATACATCCGGGTCATTTTGCAGATCTTGAATATATGTAAGTGCGACATTTACCCTGGTGCATTCGGGAAATTGGATTTTCACACCAGGAAAATATGTATTTAATTTCGGTCCCAGAGCTTTTATCATTTTGCCAACTACTGCGGAGGTAAAAGTATTGTCATTTCCTGCTTCATTACAAATAACATAATAATTGGGAACAATATTATATGTATTCTTAATATACGTAAGAAACGCGATTGACCATTCCACATATTCCCCGGAATTAAAAAACATCCAGCCGGGAGCAGGACCGGAACTTCCACTGTCAAAAAAAGAAGAACTAACATATACACTGAAAGGTTCCCCATTTGCTTCAACCAATTGTTTTACCGGTAACACAATATCCTGGGCGAATACGTCCAGTTCGTTTGTTATAAAAGAATTCCAGTTAATACTGCCAGGGTCATCGTCGTCATTTACAACATCCTCCCATTCTCTTCTTACTATCTCCCAGCGCAGACCTGTCATGCCAAGGTCATTAACCA
>MFGS01000086.1:6690-8008 GCA_001778355.1 Candidatus Firestonebacteria bacterium RIFOXYA2_FULL_40_8 | reverse complement strand
GATTTTACAGTCATCGGAAATTGACCATCCATATTCCAACCCATTATTGTTTGATACGTAGCGCCGGTATTAATGTTTACAGCTATATTGGGAAAAACATTAATGCTAAATAACAGTAAAAGAATCAAAATAAATTTAGTAATTCTCATATTTGTTTCTCCTTTCACTTTAAATTGTAATACTTTCGTATGCTGTTGCCGCTTCTTTTTGCAGGCGTATTCCTGCTTGCCTTTTCTCCAAGTTTTATAGTCAACGATATCCTATGAGCAGTCCCAAAATTGCCTAATAAAGAATAATTATAATCTATACCATATAAGACTCCGTCCATCGTGTCTTTAAAACCTGCTCCAACGTTAATATTGTCCGTATCATAGCCAATACCGCAACTTCCACGCAGCGTAAACATATTATCATAGCAATATTCAAAACCGGCGCTTCCTGATATCTTTGCTCCGGCAACAACATAATTCGCACCCAAGGCAATCAGAATATCGTTCTCACTTATCAAAGAGTATGAATTACTAATTCCTGCTTTTCCAATAATAGGAGCCCTATCATCCTTCATAATACCAATGTTGCATACCGCAACACCGAAACCGAAACCTTCGGACTTTATTAATATCCCCGCGTCCCCAAGAAACACCGAAGTATTATCTCCGTCAGTTTCCTCCATAGCATATTTAAGACCGGCGCCTATATAGACGATTTTATTCAATTTTATACCCGCACATAAAGAAAAAACGAGATCAAAAGGAGAAAAACTCCCATTAGGTCCTGAATAGATACCAAATCCATCTTCAACGGTTTTAAACATACTTCCATAATTCAGAAAAGAAAAATTTCCTCCGATCTTCAGATTATCACCGACAGGTAAGGCAACGGAAACTGATTCATAACTTGTTTCTGCCACGTAGACCATATGCATAAATGATGCTTCTATATTTCGGATCAGCCCCAGTCCCGCGGGGTTAGTAGAAACCGCGTTAACATCATCAGAAACACTGACAAAACCATCGCCAATGGAAGCAATGCGAGCAGAGGTCTTTATCTTCAGAAACTGAACACCCTCAGTACCAGTACCTGCCATTAAAGCATTTAATAATAGCAGAAAGGTAGTAAATACCATTCCCAGTTTGAGCAATGTTTTCGTCAGCATATTTTTTCCTCCTGTATATTAAACGTCGAACAGAAGGAAAAGTCACTTTTTATGGATTTTTAACATGATAAAAACGATTAGATTTAGCAGACTTTTAAAGAAATTGGATGTTATTTTACAGGGGTAATGTCTTTTATTCTGAGATGGTTATTCACATACCAC
>MFGS01000086.1:0-6676 GCA_001778355.1 Candidatus Firestonebacteria bacterium RIFOXYA2_FULL_40_8 | reverse complement strand
ATCCCCAACCTTAAGCCGGGATATCTTGAAGTAAATCGAAGCATCTCTCCATGGCCACATGTAATTTTTACTTTGACCGGTGGTTGATACTGCCCTAACCCATCTATTACCGTTGTCTTTTTCCTTGATCACCGCCGTTACCTTTCCTCTGGCTATAATGACCTTTTCGCTGCTTACTTTTTCTGTGTTTTCCGGCGGATCACATTCTTTTTCTTCAATTGAATCTTCACCGTCAATATTTCCCGCCCCGTTTTCTTTGTTTGCATTGGTTCGCTCTGCGAATATAAATCTTTCCTTCATAATATCAATCTCTTCCATTTCTGCCTTCTCTTTCGCTCCTAATACTTCCGCTGCAAGCCTGTGTGTATCCGAAACCGTCACATATCTGCCTGCCGCAACAGTGCAAGATTCATTCTTATTCTCCGCTTTTGATACATTGACTGTTCCTTCCGAAACCAGTACGGACGTCGAAATATCATTTACAACAGCTACCTTAAAGGCAGTTCCTGTAACATGCACATTTGAGTTTGGTGTATTAACTACAAAACTCAGGGTTTCCCTAGTTTTTTTAACTTTTGCCAGAATTTCTCCGGTAAAAAGCTGAAAAACATACTCTTCAACTCCTTTCTTTTGCCTGCTTTTTCCAACGCAAACCACTGAATTTTCCTTAAGCCTTATTGTGCTGTTTTTTGTTATCTCTATGTCAACACCGGTCATCTCTCCTGTCTCAATAATATCTCCCTCTTTTATGCTTAACAGAACTGTTAAAGGACTCTCAACACCTTTAGATCTTACTATCGCAGCTCCTTCCATTTTTAAAACCTTAAGAAATACTTCGCTTGAAGCATTTGAAGTTATCTGAACGGGAAGAACAATAAATGCAATAATAGCCGACGCAGCTAACAACGAAAAGTAGAACCAACCGGTCTTTATTTTCTTTATTTTGACTTCTTCCTGATCTATCTTCTGCTGTAATCTTATATCAAAATACGGTGAAGGTTCCAAGCCCTTCCATTTTTCAAGGAGCTTGTCGGAATTCTTTAAATATTCAAGTTCTTTTGTACATGCGCTGCATGATAGAAGATGCTTTTCAACCACATCTTCTAATGCTTTTTCAAGCTTGCCATCCCAAAAGTCTATTAACTTTTCCCGGATATCTCTGCATTCCATATTCTAATCTCCTTAATATATTAAACCTTTCTTTTCAAAAAAGGTCACTGCATTTTTTTATAGATTTCCTTTAAAAGAAACCGGCCTCTGTTTACACGCATTTTCACGGCACTAACCGATATTTTCAATAACTCCGCAATCTCTTCATAGGGCATTCTATGATAGAAGGCCATAATTAAAGCTATTCTATTATCCTCGGGAAGCTGCACTAAAGCTTTATCAATACCGGCACCAGTCTCATTATTTTCAAACGATTCTGCCGGTCTTAAAGATTTGTCAGGGATATTCTGCGCAATGTCATCATTATATCCAGCGCTTCCAAAAGACACAAGCCGAGATCTTTTTCTCTTTCTGATCTCATCATAACATAAATTAACAGCTATTCTTGTCAGCCAGGTTGAAAACTTTGCCTTTACCTTGTAAGTCTTAGCACTTTTATAGACCCGCAGGAATACTTCCTGCGCGATATCTTCCGCCTGAAAGGCATCCGGAATAAAACCATAAGCCAAGTTTAAAATGTATTTTTTGTACCTGTTTACCAATACATTAAAAGCGGATGTATCACCGCGGCCGAAATCCAGCATTAATTGCTCGTCTGTCTGATTTTCCATTAAAGATCCCGCATCTTCCTTCTCCCTAAATATTCATTATTCAATTCCAATTATTTATTTACAGCACATATTCTCAGCGCTTAAAAGAAATCTTTTTGTTTTGTATATATGTGTGGAGTTTCCCTATTTTCTGTTCCGGTTCGCAACTGAAGGAAATTTATCTACATGTTCCGTTATCCGCCTAGGTGCCCTCCAGAGGCGGGTAAAATACAAGATTTCGCAAAGATTTAAGGTCTGATATTTAGACTTTGCTCAACTCGCTTTGCTCGAACAATTCAGCCTTTTTCCGAACATTTCTCTAAATTTTGTCCACCTTCGGTGAGATCTCGTCTGAAGGCGGATACGTTGCTCACAAGTCACAGAAAATAGGAAACCTCCACTTTTGAAAAATACGTTATACCGTAGATTGCATACTTTTTCTGATTTTTACTCGAAATTATGGTAAAACTTCACATATATGTCTCTTGCTTTTTTCTTTCCTATATTATAGACTATTACATAGGATTTAACAATTTTTTAAAACAAATCTATTCATTCGTATTTTACTTTAAAGGATGTAAAATTGTATGGTGAAAACATTTAGAAGTATATCTACTACTGTTTTCTTTGGGAAACAGTGCAAAGAGAATTTTCTTCCTTTACAGAACAATTTAAGAGCAAAATCCCTTATTTCAGCCGATATTGCCCTTGCCGGTCTGAGTACTGTCGGAACGGGATACAGGGTAAAACGCTCCGGACACAAAATCAGTGTTCTTCTCTTTACCACAAAAGGCAAGGGAACTGCAAAAACAAATGAAGGTATTTTAGAACTTACACCGGGGACACTCCTGATTAATCCGGCAGGAGTACCTATAGAGTATTTTCCTGAAACAGCGAGCTGGTCTTTCTTCTGGTTTCATATAAATCCTTCATTGAAATGGAAAATGCTGTTCGATCAAAAAGAGAACTTATTAAAGAAAGCTTTTTATACAATTAATTTAGAATACCTAATGAGAAGCTTCATTACAGAATCCATTTCAAGAGAAAGAAATTCCTCTCTTATGTCAGAGCTTTATGCAAGGCTTGTTCTGCTTTATCTGGAAAGAGAAATAAACTCCAACATGGATAATACAAAACTCAGCAAGGTCTGGAACTTTGTAAATAACGAGCTTTCAAAAAAATGGACAATCAAAGATCTTGCAAACATCGCCGCAATGTCCCCTGATTATTTCGCGCACATTTCTTCCGGTATCTATGACCTGCCCCCCATGAAGATGGTCACAAAACTTCGAATGGAAAAAGCCAAAGAACTTCTTTTCACTGAAGAGTATAAATTAAGAACTATTGCCGAGATGGTGGGCTACGAAGACCAATTTGCTTTCTCCACCGCCTTCAAGCGGCACGAAGGAATAAGCCCTAAAATGTACAAACTAAAGAACAGATAGAAAATAAACATAACCAATATTATCCTTATCTAACCTTACTGTAGTTCCATTCTCAAAGACGAAGATCTATATTTATTCGCAGTAAAACAAATCAGAACTATACTAATAGTTTCTAAAATCACGCGAAATAAACATTTTACAAATAATACATATCCGGCTCTTACATTTTATATATAAGGGCTTTCCCGTTCTTCTTTATGCTCCGGATATTCTGTGTTTTGTTCCGGTATTTTGGCTTCTATGCTTTTCTGCCATTTCACAAGAGCAGAATGCAGGCGTTTCGCTATTTTTATTTCTCTTTCATAAAGATTTGTATTCTCTCCCAAATCATTTTCAATATTATATAATTCAATATGATTATCCTCAAAATATTTAATTAGCTTCCATTTCCCGTCTAAAACCGCAGCTGCCGGTGTCCCGCCCTGATTTGAATAATGCGGATAATGCCAGAAAATATACTGTCTATCAATATTCTTTTCGCCTCTTAACAAAGGCATTAAGCTTACACCATCACAATGCTGCTTTGGTATTAAGGGTAATCCTGCCGCTTCAAGAAATGTCGGATAAAAATCCGTACTTACTACATTCGTTTTACATATTCCCGCCGGCTTTACAACTCGAGGCCATCTTATTATCTGACACACTCTATTTCCGCCTTCTCTCATCCATCCTTTACCCTCAGATAAAGGATAATTACAGGTGGGCGAACCTTCAGCCGTAGACAAACCGCCGTTATCAGAGGTGAAAATTACCAGTGTATCGTCTTTCATTCCCTTTTTATTAACAACATCAAGCATTCTGCCGATATTCCAATCCAGATTTTCAATCATTGCTGCGTATACAGGATCTGATTGGAACAGTCTTCTTGTTACTTTTTTTCCGGCTAAATGCCGGCAAGGCATAGATTCTCCCTCCACGAATGCCGCTTTTTTATCAAATCCCAATTTTTTTACTTTTTTGACATACTTATCAATTAATGATTCAGGAGCCTGTATCGGAATATGTACGGCATAATGGCACAGATTAAGAAAAAACGGCTTGCCGTCATTTTGTTCCATGAGTTTTATTGCTTCATTTGTAAGCCTGTCGGTTAAGTATTCCCCATCAGATCCATCGGTAAAATTCGGTATTCCATATGGGCTAAAGTATCCGTTTTTTGGCATTCCCCAGTGACAACCCGAAATATTAACATCAAAACCATGATGTTCAGGATAATACGGTTCACTTCCAAGGTGCCATTTTCCTATATGCCAGGTTTTATATCCGGCTTTTTTCAGAGCCTTAGCAACAGAATATTCAGATAGAGGAAGATGATCAAGATACTGAACATCTTTTAGTTTCCCTTCCGCTCTGCCTCCTATAAACTGAGTAATACCTACCGTAGCCGGATATTTTCCTGTCATTATACTGGCTCTAGTTGGAGAACAAACAGGACAGCTGGAATAGGCATTTGTAAACATTACGCCCTCTCCGGCAAGTTTATCCAGATTCGGCGTCTCGTAAAATCCGCTTCCATAGACCGAAAGATCTTTCCATCCCAGATCATCAATAAGTATTAAAATTATATTTGGCCGCTTTCTTTGACTATTTGTAACGTTCTTTTTTAATATACTTTTCATCTTTTTCCTTGATACTCTTACAGACCTTTATCGTGTATAATTCATTTACAGTGTAACTTTTTAAAACATTCCTTAGAACATGCTATGTGAGGCCATTGTTTTGGAAGAACATATCCTTTAAGCAGCGGATCCTTTGTCTTTTTCATCCATTGAAATAATTTATTTTTCAATCCCAGCCTAATCTTCCTGTATTCTTCTTTTGACGCCAGATTATTCAGTTCATCAGGATCATTTTCAATATCGTACAATTCTTCTTTCTGTCTTTTTGCGTGAAATTTCGCAGGCAAGGACCTGCTTGCGCAGCTAACTTTAATATCCGCAGGAAGTGAAGCATAAGACGCATCCTCATAACTCCGGATATATTTAAACCTCTCAGTTCGAACAGAACGAATAGGGTCATATTCATCATGGAAATTCTTTTCGGAATATATTTCACTGTTCGCCTTATATTTGCGTCCTTCCAGCAATCCCAGAAAACTTTTACCCTGGACGTTACGGGGTATTTTACAACCGGCAATCTCCAGTATTGTCGGCATCAAATCTATATTATTTATTAACTCAGGTTGAACTATTTTCTCTTTTATTTTATCTTTCCATCTCATAACCAAAGCTGTTTCGATGCCTGAATCATAAAGAGTTGACTTTGCCCTCGGGAACGCCATACCATGATCAGTAGTAAATATTACTATCGTATTCTTTTCAAACCCCGTATTTTTCAAGGTATCAAGTATTTTTCCAACACTTTTGTCCATAAACTCTATACTTCCATAAAATCTTGACAATTCTTCCCTGACATCCTTGTTGTCAGGTAAATATCCTGGAACTTCAACTTTTTTTGGATCAGCCGGTTTATATACTTTCCTGTTAAAAGGCAGATGAACCTCGAAAAATCCCGCATTTATATAAAAAGGCCTTTTTTTTGCTTCAGCAGACTTTAAGAACTTAATGACATTTGTACTGACATCGTCACACCATTGAGGACCTTTATAAACATGCTTATATCCCGCAGTCATAGGATCTTTTCTTTCATGCTGAAAACCAAACAAATAGGTTTCATATCCCGCTTTATTCAGATAATATGGGATGGTCTTTTCTTTGGCGGGTAAATTCCAGCCTAAGTTTACTAATCCCATTAATCCATTTGAATGCGCGTATCTTCCTGTCATTATGCACCCTCTGCTCGGACTACACGGTGTGGAAGCGCAAAAATGGTTAGAAAATACAACCCCTTTTCCCGCTATTTTATCAATATTTGGACTTTTTATGTACTTTTGTCCATAACAGCCCAGATTTTGTCCCAGATCGTGACAGATAATCATTAAAATATTTGGTTTATCTACTCTCACATTGCCCCCTTTTTTCTATTTTATCCAAAGTGCATACATCCCTGTTTCCTTACTTCCCCACGTGTTACTTAAATTCACTTTTATAGAATTTACCTTTTTCCTTATCTGAATTTTTACAAACCTTTGATAATTATCATTTGTTTTAAAAATAGTTTTACCGTCAACTTTTACGTTAAACACTTTTACGAGTTTAGAAGGAGGACCTGCCAGTTGATCATCTTTTTGAGTGTGGCTCATCTGAAGGTTTTTTTCCATCATACTGTCAAATACCAGATAAAGATCTTTAATATAGCAGGGTTTTTTCATGCGGCACATAACCCAGCTGTTTTTTTTCAGGTCTAATCTGTGAGACGTTTCATCAACAGGCCTGTTAATACCGTCAATCAAAACCGAAGCATCACCTTCTGAAGAGGTTATGTTCACGTCATCCATCACACCGGAATATTCCTGTTTTACCCACGGAAGATAACAGTCTTCATTTATCAATGACTGTTGAAGTTCTTTTA
>MFGS01000085.1:9420-15136 GCA_001778355.1 Candidatus Firestonebacteria bacterium RIFOXYA2_FULL_40_8 | reverse complement strand
GTTTTTTGTAGTTTCTTTCAGTATGTCCGTCTTATATTTTGCCGGAGTATTGAAAGCGGCATCGCATCCGGTATTAAATACTATAAATCTGCCGAATTTAGAGTTCTCTATGCTGTAAAACTCAATGTTTAGATAGGGCAAGACTGATTCAGCGGTGAAAAAATCGTAAACACAGATAAAGGTGTCTTCACGTAAAAATCTGTTTTCCTGCAAATAAGTTGCAACGCGCTTCCCGGCTGAAAAGTCGTATTTATTGTCATAATAAACCGGAATAGGAACTGCTGAAACTTGAAAAACGAGTAAAGCAGTAAAGATTCCGGTTGTCATTCTCTTGGAAAATATTTTATTTATACCCGGGCCCGAGAAGAGAGAAATTTCTTTATAGTTTTCAGATATCCATAATGAAAAGATGAATAAAATAAAAATCAAACCGTGATGTCTTGTGCTGCCTCCGTATTTAAGAGCGAATAAAGCAATAAGTGAGAAGGACGTTAAAACATATAAAGCGAGTGCTTTAGGCTTTCTAAAGAAAACAAGCAGGGATAATATATATAGAAGAATTCCATAAAAATATCTTCCTGTATCCGGATAATATAACAGTTTTGTATTCCAAAAATTAAGCTGAGGGATTTGAACCGGAAAAAAAGCAGAGATGAAAGCGTTGGGGATTGTGCTTGTGGTACTGCCTTTCCATCCGGTCAGGGTTCTGGTCAGGTCATCCGGAGGAAGGAGGTTGTAGATGCAAAAAAGAAGAGTAAAAATGAATATTAGTGCTGCTAAAAGATAATTAACCGTGAATACTGCTTTGTTTATGTTTGATTTAAATTCATAAAAATAAAATATTGCCAGCGCCAGGGAAATACATAGCCCATGCAAGTTGGAGCAGGCCAGTAAAGAGATGGCTGCAAAATAGCGCAAAGGGTATTTGAATCTGTTTTTATAAATTGCTGCGATAATAAATAAAAACAAAACAGTTGAAGAGTAGCTTCGGGCGATGGCATTATATTCGTACAAAATAAAATATCCGAAAATAAACAGGGTCTTTTGAAGTAAAGAAAAAGAGGAGAACCTTAAAAATATAAGAACAGCCGAAAAGATTATCAGGAAATGAATTATACTCATCGTAATCACCGGCAGTCCTGCTTTTGCAAAAGGATAAAGTGTAAGATGCCAGAGTGCTGGGGTTCCGTCATATTTTAAAGAGCTGAGAAGTTCAGGTATGTTTTCAGCTGACTGGGCAATTAGCCAGGCCCGCCCTTCGTCTCTCCAAATCTCATGTTTTGAAATGATCAAGACAGACAGAAGAACAAATATAAGGATTATTGAGATGTAATATATTCTTTTTTTCATTATGTGTAATTGTAGCATTATTTAAATGCAATTTAAAATATAAAACAAATGTAAGAACTCTTTTTTCCTTGTTGTTCTTGAGTCCCTAAAAACGAAGTAGAACTATTCAAATTAGAGCTTCGTAAAACATTCATGCATATTGCATAGTCACGGTACTCCTAAGGCGGGTTCAATCCCGTAGATTTGAAACCATGAACCATTAATTCTTCAGGTACATGGGGCGGCACCCGAAAGCATTGAGTGGTACAGGGGCTGTGGAATGGAACCCGAAATTCCATTAAACTTTAATATTGCGAAAGCCAATAATGGTGTGCTTTCTACTTCGGATCTCGGGTTGAGTTATGAGTATTGACTACAGTGAAATCTTCTGTTATACTTAATTAGCTTCAGGGCTGGGTGAGATTCCCGACCGGCGGTAGGCCAGAGAAAATCCGGCGAGCCCGCGACCTCTGCACCTTTATGGTACAGGGCTGATCCGGTGAGATTCCGGGGCCGACAGTAAACCATGTACCACTCAAAAGTTCGGGTGCACGGATAAGTCTGGATGGAAGAAGGTTTTTTTTATTTGAACACACTTTAAACCTTGCCCTGTTTGGCAAGGTTTTTTTGTTTTAGAAGAAAAAAAGGTTCTGGGCGTCCGCCTTAAGGCGAGATCTCTCCAAAAACATGTTGTGGAGGACTGGGTTCTTGGCTCTAGGTTTACATTAAGGAGTTTTTTGATTAAATAATACCACATTAGTGTGAGACGTTTATAGACCTTATAGACTTTTATGGACAATAGGCATTTAGGAGCCTTACATGACCAAGTATCAATCCGACATAAGGTACATGCATCGAGCACTAGACCTCGCTCTTCTCGGGCAAGGACTTACTAAAACCAATCCTATCGTTGGCTGCGTTATAGTGAAGAATGGAAAAGTAGTCGGCGAAGGTTTTCATAAGGTGTTCGGCGGTCCTCATGCGGAAGTAAACGCTCTAAAGAAATCTGGTAAAGCGGCTAAAGGCGCAACATTGTATGTGAACTTAGAACCTTGCTATCCTTTTTTGGGCAAAAAGACCCCTCCTTGTGTAGAAAAAGTAATTGCGGCAGGGATTAAAAGATGTGTTATTGCAATGAAAGACCCTAATCCTAAAGTTTCAGGCAGGTCTATTTCCTTGCTAAAGAAGCACGGAGTAAAAGTTGAGCTTGGACTTTTGGGTGAACTTGCAGAGAGCATAAACGAACCATTCATTAAGATTATAAAAACCGGGCTTCCTCTGGTTGTTTCAAAAATGGCAGTTACTCTGGATGGAAAAGCTGCAGCTTATAACGGGAATTCGAAATGGATATCAAATGAGGCCAGCAGGACACTGGTTCACTTAAAGAGATCAAAGTTAGATTCTGTTATGGTCGGAATAGGAACTATACAAAAAGATAATCCTGAGTTGAATGTGAGAATGGCTAAAGGCCGTAATCCGGTAAAAGTAATAATCGATCCCATGTGTGAGATATCGTTAAAAGCAAAAGTACTGAAAGATTACAAAACCGTTCTTCTGGTTGTTAACACTAATGCAAAAAAACAAAGAGTGGATAAAATACTGAAAATGAAAATAAAAGTTATAGCTGTTCCCGGAAAAATCGGTACCGTTAATTTAAAAAGTGCATTATCAGCACTTCCTGTGTTAGGTATCTCTTCCGTAATGCTGGAAGGCGGGCCGACTTTACTCACTGCGGCTTTGAAAGAAAAAGTCGTGGACAGGATAATGTGGTTTATTTCTCCGAAAATACTGGGAAGCGACGGAAAAAGCGTCGTGGGTCCGATGGGGTTTAAAAGCATAAGCGAAGCCATTAAAGTAAGTCAACCGGTTTTTCACGGTCTGGACGGTGATATACTTGTGGAAGGACAGATAAGCTGATGTTCACGGGAATAATTGAAGAAATTGGCAAAATAAAAGGTGTCAAGACTAGCGGTGATAATTTATTGCTCAGCATTGCCGCGAAAAATATCCTTGAAGGTACAAAGATAGGCTCCAGTATCTCGGTAAACGGAGTTTGTCTGACCGCTGTTTCCTTCGGTAAAAATGATTTTACCGCAGAGGTAACAAAAGAAACCCTGCAAAGAAGTAATTTAAGAAAACTTAAATCCGGGGACATTGTAAATTTAGAACGTCCGCTCAAAGCTGACAGCAGGTTGGACGGACATATTGTGATGGGGCATGTTGATACTGTCGGAATCATCAAGGAGATAAACAAAGGCGGAGGTTTTTGGTCCCTCGCAGTTGAAGTGCCGGAAGAATATATCAAATATATTGTAGATAAGGGCTCAATTGCTGTCGATGGCATAAGCTTGACGGTGACAGAATGTAAAAACAATATTTTTACTTTGAATATAATTCCGCATACTTTTGAAATGACTATTTTGAAAGATAAGAAAACCGGAGATGAAGTTAATATAGAGGTTGATGTCCTGGGTAAGTACATCGAAAAAATGCATTTTAGCGGCAAAAAAGAGATAACAAAGGAGTTCTTAAATGAAAACGGGTATTTTTAGCAGTATTGCGGAGGCGCTAAAGGATTACAAGGCAGGGAAGATGCTGATCGTTATTGATGATGAAGACAGGGAAAACGAGGGAGACCTGGTTTTAGCCGCGGAAAAGACCACGCCTGCAAAAATTAATTTTATGGCGCAGCATGGAAGAGGTTTAATATGTCTTCCTATGCTGTCTAAGCGGTTGGATGAATTAGAGATCCCTGATATGGTAAACAGCAACACTTCAAGTTTTCATACGGCGTTTTCTGTTTCCATTGATGTAAAAAAAGGCGCGACTACCGGTATTTCTGCCTTTGACAGGTCCAAGACCATACTTGCGGCGATAAATAAAAAAACAAAACCTGCGGATCTCGCAAGACCAGGGCATATTTTCCCGTTAAGATATAAAGAAGGCGGTGTGCTTAAAAGGGCAGGGCAGACAGAGGCCTCCGTTGACCTTTCTATTCTTTCCGGTCTTTATCCCGCCGGAGTTATTTGCGAAATAATGAAAGAAGACGGCACTATGGCAAGACTGCCGGAGCTTGCAAAATTCTCAAAAAAATTCGGTATTAAAATAATAACAGTGGCGGACCTTATTAAATATAGACGGAATACCGAAATCCTTGTGAAGAGAGCGGTTGAAACTACAATTCCGAATAAATTCGGAACGTGGCGGGTGGTGGCTTATGAAAATCTTATAGACGGGGATTTTCCAATTGCGCTGGTGCTCGGGGATATTTCCGGTAAAAAAGATGTATTGGTCAGGGTTCATTCGGAATGTCTGACCGGAGATCTTCTCGGGAGCTACAGGTGTGATTGCGGGGAACAACTGGAAAAGTCCATGGAAATAATTGCTGAGAGGAAATCCGGAGTTTTGCTGTATATGAGGCAGGAAGGCAGGGGAATAGGACTGGTCAACAAATTAAAAGCTTACGAACTCCAGGACAAAGGTTATGATACCGTTGAGGCAAATGTAGAACTCGGTTTTAAACCGGATCTCAGGGATTACGGCGTGGGTGCGATGATACTTTCCGACCTGGGGCTAAAAAGCATTAAACTCCTTACAAACAATCCCCGGAAAGTTGTAGGGTTGGAAGGTTACGGTCTTGAGATAAAAGGCAGAGTACCGATAGAGATTAAACCGAATAAGTTTAATCTTAAATATTATAAAACCAAGAAAAAGAAGATGGGACACATCCTAAAGAGTGTCTGAGGAGGATAAGAAAATGGGTAAAGTAATAGAGGGAAATCTTATAGCAAAGGGTAAGAAGTTCGCAGTTATTGCCGGCAGGTTCAATAGTTTTATAACGGATAAGCTGGTGTCCGGAGCCATAGACGCGCTAAAACGCCATGATGTTGATGAAAAGGATATTGATGTTCTTAAAGTTCCGGGTGCTTTTGAGATTCCAGGCGTTGCCCTAAAGGTTGCAAAATCGAAAAAATATGATGCAATTATTTGTGTAGGTGCTATAATAAAAGGAAATACGCCTCACTTTGATTATGTTGCGTCTGAAGCGGCAAAAGGTGTTGCTATGGCTTCTATGGAATCAGGTGTTCCCGTGATTTTTGGAATTCTAACCACGGAGTCCATTGAGCAGGCCATTGAACGCGCGGGTACCAAATCAGGGAATAAAGGCGCTGATGCGGCTTTAGCAGCTATAGAAATGGCTAATCTTTACGAGAAAATTTAAGACCAGTTTAAGCAAAAGGGAAATATGGGAGAACGAAGGAAGTCCAGAGTAATCGCGCTTCAAATGCTTTTTTCTACGGATCTTGGCAAGCTTGAGTATATGGATCTAAAAAAAGATTTTCTTGAAGATCTTGAAGAAGAACCGAAAGTAAAAACTTTTGCCTTT
>MFGS01000085.1:1103-9346 GCA_001778355.1 Candidatus Firestonebacteria bacterium RIFOXYA2_FULL_40_8 | reverse complement strand
TTATCAACGGCATTCTGGATAATATTAAAAAAGATATTAAAATTAAAAAGAAGGAGTAGAAGATGGGGTCTGTTATAAAAAAAGCCGTGATTCCTTGTGCGGGTCTTGGTACCAGATTCCTGCCCGCGACTAAAGCCCAACCTAAAGAAATGTTGCCGGTTTTTGACAGACCGGCTATTCAGTATATAATTGAAGAAGCCCTTGCTTCCGATATAGAAGACATTGTACTGGTGACAGGCCGCGGAAAACAAGCGATCGAGAATCATTTCGATAAATCCTTCGAACTTGAACATTATCTAAAAGAAAGAAAGCAATTTCAGCTGCTGAATAATGTCGAACGCATTGCGGAACTTGCGGATATTTATTATGTCAGGCAGAAACAACCGCTAGGACTCGGACATGCTATCAGCTGTGCTAAAAGCTATTTGCAGCATGAACCTTTTGCTGTTTTTTTAGCGGATGATTTGATATATTCAAAAACACCTGCCATAAAGCAATTAATTGATGTTTATAGCAAATATAATTGCTCTGTTTTAGCCGTGCAGGAAGTTCCAAAAGATAAGATCTCGCATTACGGGGTAATCAAACCTGTTAAAGTGTCCGGGAATGTATTTAAGGTCGAAGATATAGTGGAAAAACCTGCTCCCGAGAATGCTCCGTCTAATCTGGGTGTCGTAGGCCGGTACATATTGGTTCCTGAAATATTTGATATTCTTGAGAAAGTACAAAAAGGAAAAGGCGGAGAGATTCAATTAACGGATGCTATAAAACTGCTTCTAAAAACAAAACCGGTTTATGCTGTAAAATTCAGCGGGAAGAGATATGATACAGGAGATAAACTCGGGTACATGAAAGCCTCAATAGAATACGCGCTCCGGGATAAAGAAATTGGTTCAAAATTAAAAGGCTATCTGAAGACTTTATGAAAAAATATGTAAATATTATAGTTGGATTGGTTTTTGGTGTCGGTTTTTTGGTCCTGGCTTTCTATAATGTTCAATTTTCAGATGTAATTGCCGGGTTTAAAAAATTCAATCCTTTGTATATACTTCCTATAGTTATACTAACCGTAATATATTTTCTAATCAGAGCATATCGGTGGGGTTTGATATTTAAACCTCATCCTGTGCCTTCCTTTAAAAATCTCTTTTCAGGTATAATGATAGGAGTTATGGTTAATAATCTTATTCCTGCGAAAATCGGGGAGATTTCCAGAGCTTTTATTCTAGGGAAAAAAGAAAACACTGGAATAAGCCTTACTTTTGGTACAATAATAGTTGAAAGGATATTTGATTTTCTGGCTTTATTCTTCTGTTTTTTTGCAGTATTTGTTTTCTCTCCGGCCGAACGGGAGTTTCTAAACAATACAAGTACGGCAGGCAAAACAGCTTTTGCCTCCACCCTTTGTGGTTTTATACTCCTGATAATTATGATTGTAATATTTAAAGTTAAAACCAATATTTTTATCAAAGTTGTTGAAAATATATTAGGGATATTTTCAAAACCTTTTGCGGCTAAAATTAATCCCTGGTTTAATTCCTTTGCAGATGGTTTGAAATGTCTGGATAGTTTTAGTAATAGTCTAAAAATATTTTCCACATCTGTTTTTCAATGGGTGCTGATGGGTTTTACCACCTGGATTGCTTTAATATCATTTAATATACATATATCCGTGTTCTCCGCTTGTTTTGTTATGATAATTGTTGTTCTTGGCTGCGTGTTGCCTCCGTCCCCGGGCGGCATAGGTCCGACCCAACTATTTTCGGTGCTTGTTTTGAAATTTTACGGAGTAAACGGAGGAGAAGCAATGGGTTATTCTATAGTACAGAATTTTCTATCCTTTGCGGTCGGGACAATACTAGGAATCATCTACCTGTTTAAAGAGAGTATGAATTTTACGGAACTTATTAAGTTTAGCGAGGAGAAAAGATGAAAGCAGTTGTAACCGGGGCCGCGGGATTTATCGGATCTCACCTTTGCGAGAAGCTGTTAAGTAAAGGTTTCGAAGTAGTTGGTGTGGATTGTTTTACTGAGTATTATTCAAAAGACATTAAAAAAAGTAATTTGAAAGAATTAAATAAAAATAAAAATTTTGGATTTGTTCAGGGAAATTTGAACAAGATAGACTTAAAGAGTATCCTAAGTGATGCGGATTATGTTTTTCATCTTGCGGCCCAGGCAGGAGTTAGATCAAGTTGGGGTCGGGATTTTAATATATATACGGATAATAATATACTTGCTGTTGCAAATTTACTGGAATCGTTAAAGAGTAGTAAAAAACTAAAAAAACTGGTGTTTGCATCGTCTTCTTCGGTTTACGGTGATACCACGGACCTTCCGGTTAAAGAGACAACTCCAACTAAACCTGTATCACCATACGGGGTCACAAAATTAGCGGGCGAAAATCTTCTATTTTCTTATGGTGCAAATTATAAACTTCCTTATGTGGCTCTGAGATTTTTTACGGTTTTTGGTCCCAGACAAAGGCCGGATATGGGCTTTAATATCTTTATTACAAAAATGCTTAGCGGTAAAACTTTACCGGTGTTTTCAAGTGGCAAATCTACAAGAGACTTCACATATGTGGCAGATATTGTTGACGGTTGCCTTCTTGCTGCTAAAAGTAACGTTACAGGAGAAATTATTAATATCGGAGGAGGCCATAGGATAAATCTTCTCGATGTGATCCGTATGCTGGAAAAGATTACAGGGATAAAAGCAAAATTAGAACTTTTTAAGGCGCAAAACGGGGATGTAGCTCACACCTGGTCTGATATTTCAAAGGCAAAAAAACTTCTGGGTTATAAACCTAAGATTACACTAGAATATGGTTTAGAAAAAGAAGTTGAATGGCTGAAAAAAGGAGAAAAATAAATCATGACAAATCTTGACAATTTAAAGGAAATGAAACTTTTGGATCCGTCCGGTATGATGGAAAATGTTTTAAACTTTCCTGATATGGTGGAAACCGGGATACAGTTGGGAAAAGATGCTCTAATACCTGCCTCCTATAAGAAAATTAAAAAAGTCCTTTTTACGGGACTTGGCGGCTCAGCAATCGGAGGGGATATTCTTAAGAACCTCCTTGGTGATAATTCTCCGGTATCCATATCTGTAAATCGTAACTATTCCGTTCCTGCCTGGGTAGACAAGGATACTCTTGTGTTTGCCGCTTCTCATTCGGGTAATACCGAAGAAACAATATCTGCTTTTAAAGATGCTCTGTCAAAAAAAGCAAAAGTAATAGTTGTTACTTCCGGCGGTACTTTGAAAAAACTCGCCGAAGGGCATAAATTGCCTGTAGTTGTTGTTCCCGGCGGAAAACCTCCCAGAGCATCATTGCCGTATCTGTTTTTTCCCGTACTTCTTATTATGGATAAATTGGGTTTTACAAAAATAAAAACTTCCGAACTTGATGAATTATCGGAGATTTTAAGAAAATTAAAAAAAGCGTACTCACCGGAAGTGAAAGCAGAAACAAATCCGGCGAAACAGCTGGCCAGTAAATTGTTTGCAAAACCGGTTATAGTATTCGGTGCTGCAGACCTGACGGACGCGGTAGCAACCAGGTGGAAATGCCAGCTTGCGGAGAATTCCAAAGTATTCACTTTTACGTGCACGATACCGGAGATGAATCATAATGAAATAGTAAGCTGGGAGCTCCTTAAGAAGGTTCTCAGAAAATTTGCCGTGCTTTTTCTTCAGGATGGGAATGAATTACCCCAGATAAAAAAAAGGTTTAAACTTACGAAACAGGTTATCGGTAAAAAAGCCAATTGGGTTGGAGAGGTTAATTCTGTCGGGGAAAGTATGCTTATACGGACATTTTCTTTGATATATCTGGGAGATTTTACCAGTGTTTATCTGGCGCTCCTTTACAATGAAGATCCTACAGCGATTAAAATAATAGAAGATTTTAAAAACGCTTTGTCTAAATAATATTTTCATGAGAAAACTTTCAATATTGGGAGTGCGGGTCGATAATGTTTCTTTGGAGGAAATCAAGAATATTTCCTTACGTTTGATTGCAGAAAGGAGACCTTCTATTTTTGTTTCTCTAGGCAGCTTGACGGTTATGTTGGCCAGGAAAGACCCTAGTTATAAAGAACTAATAGATGAGGCAGCACTGGTTATCTGTGACGGAGCCGGAGTCGCGGGAGGTTTGAGATATCTGGTCAAAGAAGAAATACCTCGTATTCCAGGAGTTGACTTGATTCCTTTTTTTGCGAAACTATCGGAAGAAAGAGGCTGTAAAATATTTTTGCTGGGTGCAAAAGAAGAAGTTATAACAAATGCTGCGGTTTCTATAAAAAAAAGCTTTCCAAATATAAATATTTGTGGATATTTGAACGGATATTTTGATATAATCCATTGTTCTGCAGTTATAAGTACAATTAAAAGAACTGCACCGGACATATTACTTGTCGGTTTAGGTCAACCCGGACAGGAAAAGTGGTTAAGAGATAATTTAGCCGAGTTGGCAGTTCCGGTTAGCATAGGTATAGGCGGAAGTTTTGATGTGATTTCCGGTAAACTTTCACGAGCGCCTCTTGTTTTTAGAAAACTTGGTCTTGAATGGTTATTTCGAATGCTGCTCGAACCTTGGCGGGTCAGGAGAAATCTTGCACTGGTAGGGTTTTTTAGCTTAATAATAAAAAATAAATTTATGGGAGGAAAAGAGTAAATGGCTAAAAGGTATATTTTTACATCAGAGTCGGTAACGGAAGGACACCCTGATAAGGTCGCGGATCAAATATCAGACGCAGTTTTAGACGCAAATATTGCGGCAGATCCTTATGCTCGGGTTGCCTGCGAAACGCTGGTTACTACAGATACCGTCGTTATCGCCGGGGAAATAACGAATAACAGCAAAGTCATCATGAATTATGAAAAATTGGTAAGAGAAGTAGTTAAAGATATCGGATACACCGATCCGAAAATTGGTTTTGCGGCAGGGACATTCAGATTCCATAATTTATTACACAGTCAATCTGCTGATATAGCCATGGGTGTGGATACAGGCGGAGCCGGCGATCAGGGAATTATGTTCGGGTACGCCTCTAAAGAGACCAAAGAACTGATGCCTCTTCCTATTGCTCTGGCGCAAAAACTTGCTCTGAGACTTTCAGAAGTAAGGAAAAAAGGTATTCTTAAATACCTGAGACCGGACGGCAAAACCCAGGTATCGGTTGAATATGCAGATGATAAACCTGTTGCGGTTACTGCGGTTGTTATAGCAGCTCAGCACTCACCTGATGTTACCCAGAAAAAATTAAAGGTCGGTATAATCAATAAAGTAATTAAACCGGTTCTGGGTGCTTATTTTAAAACTCTTAAAAAATCCGCCATCTTTATTAATGAAACCGGTAATTTTGAAATAGGCGGTCCTCACGGCGATACCGGGTTAACCGGAAGAAAAATAATTGTTGATTCTTACGGCGGCAGAGGAAGACATGGCGGTGGAGCTTTCTCAGGCAAAGATCCGACAAAAGTTGACCGTTCGGCAACTTATATGGCTAGATATGTTGCAAAAAATATAGTTGCTGCAGGCCTGGCTGATGAGTGCGAAGTTCAATTCTCCTATGTTATCGGCAGAGCCACACCTGTTTCCGTTCTGGTTAATACGTTCGGTACAGGGAAAATCAGTGAAGAAAAACTTTCAGAGATAGTAAGAAAGAATTTTAAATTAAAACCTAGAGAGATTATTGATTTCCTTAAATTAAGAAGACCTATATACAGAAAGACGGCTGCTTATGGTCATTTCGGAAGAGCTTTGAAAGAATTTACCTGGGAAAAGACGGATAAAGCGGCGAAACTTAAAAGGGAGGCGGGAATCTGATGAATTATGACGTAAAGGACCTTGCTCTGGCCGCGGCCGGAAAATTAAGAATTGAATGGGCTAATAATCAGATGAAAGTTCTAAATTTGATTAAGGCGCGTTTCAAAAGAGAAAAACCTTTAAAAGGGGTAAGGGTTGCGGCTTGCCTGCATGTGACGAGTGAAACTGCTAATCTCATGATTACTTTAAAGGAAGGCGGTGCGGATATTTGTCTGTGTGCTTCAAATCCTCTCAGTACCCAAGACGATGTTGCCGCCTCTTTAGTGAAAGATTACGGCATCTCTACTTTTGCAATTAAGGGTGAAGATAACCAGACCTATTATCGGCATTTGGAAGCGGCGCTTCAATATAAACCTCAGATGACAATGGATGACGGCGCTGATGTTGTTTCAATGATACATTCGAAAAGAAAAGATTTGTTAAAATATATAATAGGCGGTACGGAAGAAACTACCACCGGTGTTATTCGTCTTAAGGCAATGGAAAAAGACGGTGTCTTGAAATATCCTATCATTGCGGTAAATGATGCTAATACTAAACATATGTTCGACAATAGGTACGGTACCGGACAGTCAACAATTGACGGTATAATCCGTGCGACTAATGTTCTTCTTGCCGGTTCAAATTTTGTTGTTTGCGGTTATGGCTGGTGCGGAAGGGGCGCTGCCATGCGGGCGAAAGGTATGGGGGCAAATGTTTATGTAACTGAAGTCGATCCGTTGAAAGCAATTGAAGCAAATATGGACGGGTTTATGGTTGTCGATTCAATAACTGCTTCAAAAATCGGGGATATTTTTGTAACATTGACAGGCGATGTAGATGTTCTTACAGATAAACATTTCAAAGTGATGAAAGACGGCGCTATCATTTGCAATTCGGGGCATTTTAATGTAGAAATTAATCTGCCGAAGCTCAAAAAAATGTCAAAGAGTGTCAGACAAATGAGAGAGTTCGTCGAAGAATATACCATGAAAAATGGGAGGAAAGTGTTTGTGCTCGGTGACGGAAGACTTATAAATCTTGCTGCGGCGGAAGGTCATCCGGCTTCTGTAATGGATATGAGTTTCGCTAATCAGGCTCTTTCTGCCGAGTTTATGAAGAAAAACGCAAAAAAACTTGGTAAAAAAGTATATTCTGTCCCGAGGAATATTGATGAAAATATAGCTTTTTTAAAGCTAAGATCGATGGGTATCACCATTGATACGCTTACAAAAAGGCAAAAAGAGTATCTTTCAAGCTGGCAGGAAGGCACTTAGCAAAGTTAGATAATTTACAAGATTGGTGGTTGACAAAGAATACAAATGTGTTATACTAAGTGTAGTAAAGTATTGAAAACTAAAAAGAGGAGGTGATATCAAAATGTTAAAAAGCAAAAAGGGTTTTACCCTGATTGAACTGATGATTGTTGTTGCAATCATTGGTATTCTTGCAGCTGTTGCGATTCCTAGGTTCGCGCAGATGCTTGACAAATCCAGGGAAGGCGCCACGAAAGGAAACCTGTCAGCAATTCGTTCTTCTATTTCCATCTATTACTCGGAAAAGGAAGGCGTTTGGCCGACGGACATTTCAACGTCTTTTACCAGCTATCTGTATCCGATTCCGCCTGCAAAGGCAAATCAGCTTGGTAATGTTTCGACTGTTGATGTTTCCCAGACCGGTGTACCGGGATCTGCAGGTGTAGGTTGGTCGTATATAGCTACCGCAGGGCAGACGTATACAGGAAATGTATTCGCGAACAGCACTGCAACAGATACCAAGGGTAGCTCATTCACAACGTATTAAATGATGACTGGACATCTCTCGCCGGTCTTAACGGGTCGGCGGGAGAGTTTAGAATAAATGTGATTATCCAATTTATCCCCCGTGGTCTGAAAAGACTACGGGGGCTTTTAAAAGGTGATAAATGACAAGATTATTCTTGGCAATCGCATTACTTATACTTCCGGCAAGTTCTTTTTCCTTAACATACACTCATGATTTTAGTGTTCTAACTAAAATTGATACGACTGCCACAAGTCTCACGGTACTTACGGCTTCAAATATGCGAAGTGTCAGAATACCTTTTGTTTCTTCTTTTGATGATATAGGCTATACCGGTGCAACCTGTCTAACTTCCAGTTTTACTTCCGGTAATCATGTTACAAATATCGCCTATGGCGACGGACTTTTTTTAATAGCAGGTACTGCAGGAAAAATAACTTCTTATGATGTTGGTACCAGTACTTTTTCTAATCGCTCAGGGACAATCTGGGATATTACTGATAGTTATACGCAGGCTGTATTTGGCAACGGAGCATTTTATCTTTCCAGTGTTTTTTCAGGCGGAAAATTTGAAAGATTTGATATGGCCCCGGCATCCTACGATATTTACAACTCTTACTTAAACTCTTTTGATACAAGCTCG
>MFGS01000085.1:0-1063 GCA_001778355.1 Candidatus Firestonebacteria bacterium RIFOXYA2_FULL_40_8 | reverse complement strand
GCGGTAATAACGGCAGGTTGAACAAATGGAATGGCTGTACTATAATTAGCTGTTCAACCAGCTTATCAGACGTGCTACAGGCAACTGATACCACTTGGGCTACGAATACTGTTTCTGCAATAGCAAATAATACGACATATTTCGTTCTTGGCGGAACAAACGGACATATTGCAAAATATGACGGTACAACTATTGTCAGTCTGACGGCTGCCAGCAGTACTTCTCTCAGCACTAATAATATAAAAGCAATTGCCTGGAATGGTACTGAATTCCTTATCGGAACAGCCGGCGGAAAACTGGCAAGGTTTAACGGTACTGATTTTGCGTCGTGTACTTCCAGTGTTTCAAGTACAAACGGGGGATGTTTTGGTACAAATGATATTAATACAATTATTTGGAACGGTTCAGAATGGATAATCGGCGGGGCCGGAGGCCGGCTTTGTATCTACGATGCGAATACGACTTCAATATCAACTGTTGCTGATGCTGATTTTACGGCAATCGGCACAAATACAACGGGGACTACAAAAACAACGCTTTTAAGTACAGCAAGTCCTTGGGGTACTAATCCGGTAACTGCTTTGTGCTGGAATGGAAGCACTCTTCTTGTCGGAGGTAATGCAAGTAATCTAAATAAAGCAACCGGGTTTTACAATGGGGCATCCACAAAATCTGTCGTTTCAACTACGGTTAGTACCATAACTTCTTCCGATAGGATTTATTCGGTGGCGTTAAACGCAACAACTGTAACTAACGGACAGACTGTAGCATATTATGTAAGCTGCGATGGGGGTACGAATTGGCAATCAATTCAGGCTAATGGTTCTGCTACAATAATTTCAAATACAGGCTATGACCTTAGATGGAAAGTGAATATGTCTGGAACCTGGAGAACTCCAAAACTGACTGCTCTTTCCCTTGAGTACCTTACTGTTGCACAGGGGATAATACCGAGCGGGTTAGGCGGTGAAGTTCTTTATACCGGGGATAATAAGTCGAAAATAACTGTTCCTGTTGGTTTACTGTCCAAAGCTACAAAGTTTACTTTTACTCCAATAGTTAC
>MFGS01000084.1:10875-11017 GCA_001778355.1 Candidatus Firestonebacteria bacterium RIFOXYA2_FULL_40_8 | reverse complement strand
GAGCCTATTTTGACACGGGTCAGGCAAATCAAGGCGGGAGAAGCTATTTTAAAGGCTGTTGGACCCGCAACCGTCTATAATTACATGACCTGGGTGGACAAGCCGTACAGTAATAAACCCCGCTGTTTTGAATTTCTGGTGG
>MFGS01000084.1:1491-10743 GCA_001778355.1 Candidatus Firestonebacteria bacterium RIFOXYA2_FULL_40_8 | reverse complement strand
ATAGCGTAGTGCAGAACTACACGGAGCTCCGTCTTGAAAAGATACTTGAGTGGGTTAAAAAACACTGGCTGATAGATGAAAACAATATGACCGTCGAAGGTTCGTCCATGGGCGGAACGGGTGCTGCTAGTTTTGGATTTAAACGCGGAGACAAATTTGCCTACATTGAAGCCCGGGTCGGCATCTACTGCTGGCCGGATAACGCGCATTTCAGGGATGACGATGATATGTGGGGGGCGAGATATAAACTTAAAACGTATAACGGGTACAAATTTGACGAGTGGATGGACGAGGCGTGGTTCGCTCGTAAGTTTCCTGAAATTGAAACACCTTTTATTTCTCTTGCCAATGGAAAAAATGATACCATAATAGGCTGGTCCCAGGCGGTTAAATTTGTTAACTCTCTCCGGGAGACCAAGCGGCCGTTCCTTTTTGTCTGGGGACTCGGCAAACACGGGCAGGGCGGTCTTTCCGTTTATGATTATAAAACTATGGCGGGAAATATGAGCTTACCTGCCTTTAATAACTGCTCGTTGGATGACAATTACGGTAAAGCGGAAACGCTTAAAGAACCAAAAAAATATAAAAATAAAGACGGGAAAGAAGCTGAAGATACTTTTGACGGTATTTACACCGGACAGGTAAACGCCTGGCTCAGATGGGAAGGAGCAGCCGAGACGGTTAATGATTATTCAATTACCTTGTATCTTATTGAAAGAATGCAAAATACGAAGAGTATTGAGTTTTCTACGGTAAATGATAAAGAAGAGTGTACCGTGGATATGACGCCGAGACGCTGCCGGACTTTTAAAGCAAAGCCCGGTCAAAAATTCGCCTGGACCAATACGACGGTCACCGGCAACAAAGTTATCCAGCAGGGGGAAGTAACTGCGGATGCCCGGGGTCTTGTAACCCTTGAAAAACTAATGGTCAGCAAAGGGAAAAACAGGATAACCATAAAAGCCCTGTAACCCTTAAAAGCACCTCAGGATTAAAATTGTGATTAAAATATATATCTGCCCGTTTTCCTGGCATAAAGAAAAGACGCCTTCCGAGGAAGTGCTTAGAATGATTAAGCTTTCCGAATCAAAAAAAAGCGTGCTTTATATCTCGCCCTCCGGCAGAAAAGCAGAAGAGGTTAAAAGCTCTTTCTCCGCGGAGTGTAAAACCTGGGGTTTTTACTCTCTTGACAGGTTCATAAATAAAATTTTAACCGGTACTGGTACGGGAAAATATGTTGACGACAAATTAAAGCTTATCCTGGTGACCGAAATACTTTCCTCCGATGAAAAATACGCCTCACTTTTTAACACTTCTCCCGGCACAGTGAATGTTCTGTCTGAACTCCTTACGGATTTTAAAAATTACGGATTTGCCTCGGATATACCCGGGCTTAAAAAGAAACTGACGGCTTTGCTTGATACGTATGACAGGGTGACGGAAAGAGCGCTTACTTCCGTGGATATTTTGGAGAAATATCAAGCGACCATACAAAAACTCGGTTTTTCCGATGATGTTGACAGGTTATCTTTAGCGGGAGCGCTCCTTGGTAATAATAAAACCGGTTATGATATTCTGGTGCTGGACGGTTTCTTTGATGTTACCGCCAAACAAAAAGAGTTCTTCTCTCCGCTTATTAAAAACAGCAAAGACACGGTGCTTCTTCATTACGAGGAAGATGCTCTTGAAGAAATTAAAGGGGTTCAAAGCGACTTTCTCGAATTTGCCAAGACCCTGGGAAAAACTTCCGTTGTTAAAATAAAAAGGGAAACAGATCTCAGAAGTTTAGCCGCGCAAAAAGTAACCAAAGCGCTTTCCTTGGAAGCTGAAGTAAACGGCATCGCGCATCATATTCTTGACCTTAAGAAAAATAATACCGGGTACCGTGATATTCTCGTTACATTTCCTTCCATGTTTTCGTACATTCCCTACGTTGAAAGGATCTTTCCGAAATATAAGATCCCGTTTTCCACCTCGGTGGACCGGCCTTATGTTTCTTTGCAGGAGCTTCTACCTGTAACGCTTCTTTTGAAATGTATTTTGGAAGAACTTCCGAGACGCATGGTGGTCGACTTAATAAATTCTCCGCAGCTTCTTGCTTTTGACAAGGTTTCGAGGGAGCTGATATCGCCTGCTTCAAGAAAAGCGGGGATTACGGGCGGGTTTTTACAGTGGGAGGAGCTGGCAAAACGGGTTAAAAATGAAGAGCCGGATTATTTCGAGGAGAACCTTGAGAATATTAGAATGCTTGAAAGTGATTTAAAAAAGGTCTTTTTGGCTCTGGAAGGACTGAATAAAAATATGGATTTACTGGGGTTTACCAAGGGGCTGAGAAAAGTGCTCCTTTTACTTAAATATTCAATTACGGATGAGGAGATTAATAAAGGTTTTCAAGAACTCTTAAACGGCATGGAAAAAATGCTTAAACTCTTTAAAGGCAGGAAGAATAAGCCGGAGGAAAATGCGCGGTTGTTTTTAAATATCCTCTCAAAATCACATTACAAACAGGAGCATTCCGCGCCTGATTCTGTGAGAGTGCTCGGTGTTCTTGATACCAGGGGTCTCTACTCCGGGCATTTATTTTTTGGCGGGCTTTCCGACGGGGATTTCCCTCTTAAACCGAAGCAGGAGATGATAATCCCTGATAAAGCAAGAAAAGAGCTCGGGCTGGTACATTTTTTAAGAAGGATAGAACTCCAGCGTCTGCATTTTTACAGACTTCTCCAGGGGCCAAGAACCGGAGTGTACCTCTCCTATCCGGTGCAAAAGGATGATAAACTGGTACTTCCTTCAAACTTTCTTCCGGAAATAATTAAACCTCCGGCGGAACAGGTCAAAGCAGCGGCGTTGACTACTGAAGAACTGCAGTCAAAAGAGGGGAGGACAGAAGGGCTTAGCGGCTTGTTCTTTGAATCCTCGGAATTAACGGATAAAGCTAAGGCGGAACAATATATACGGTCGGTTTTTTCAAGAAACGCGGAGATTAGCGTCACCGCGATAGACCGGTATCTGGATTGTCCGTTTGTTTTTTATCTTGAGAAAATACTCAAGCTTGAGATTCTGGAAGAGCCGAAATTTGAGATAGAGAGCGCGGCTATCGGTACTATTTTGCATAATGTTATGGAAGGCGCTTTTGAGCCGGGGAAAAAAATACCGGAAAAGATAGAAGAAAAAATAATCCGGTCAGTTGAGGCGGAATTAAAAAAAACTAACCTGCATGAATTCTGGAAAGATCATATAAGAAACCGCGTGACTCTGCTATTAAAGCGTATTATCAAACAGGAGCAGTTAATATTCGAAGAGTACCCTCACGTTTACTGTGTTGAAAAGAAAGGACGTTTTAAGCTCAATAACGTTGACGCTGCGGTAAAAGGAAGAATAGACCGGGTTGATAATAACGAAAGAGAATTTGCGGTAATAGATTATAAATCCGGCAGCGGCGCCAAAAAATATTTCGATAAGACGGTGAAAGGCGAGAGTATACAGCTGGCTCTTTACGCCAGGATGATAGCTGTTGAACAAGGCCGTACCTGCGGAGGTCTTTGTGTTTACGATCTGAAAGAAGGCCGCGCCAGGTTTGTTAAAAAAGAAAAAGTAGCCGAGTTATATGATGAAGCACTTATTACCGCCGAAAAAGCCGTCCAATCCATCTTAAACGGCGACTTCCCGAAAAAAGAAGGGAAAGGTTCGAACACGTGTTACTTTTGTGCGTATGCAGCGATTTGTAAGAAGAGTTAAAAACAGTCTATAAGGTCTGTAAGGTCCTTAAAGTCCATAAGGTCTCACATTATTGTGGTATTGATTAAATTATAGCTCCATAGTGTAAGACTTTATAGACATTATAGACCTTATGGACTTTTGACAATTATAGTGCCGTAGCAAGAAGACCCTAACGTCTAATTTTGCTGGATTTTAGTTTGCAACCTGCTATAATTATATAAATGTCTGACTTAGAGTTGGCAAATAGGGCAAAGGGCGGGGACAAGGCTGCTTTTGAGGAGCTGGTACGGCTTTATGAAAAACGGTTGTACTACGCCGCTCTTGGTATACTTAGAAACGAATCCGACGCGCAAGATGCGGTACAGGACTCCTTCGTTAATGCTTACCGGTTTTTAAAACACTTCAAAGGCGAATCCTCTTTTTACACCTGGATTTCAAGTATTATGATCAATAATTGCCGGCGGACATTCAAACGTAAGAAAAGATGGTATCAGGTGCTTACCGGATATTCGGATGACAAGAATAAGTTTGGCGCCGAATTGGTCGAAAAATGGAAGGAAAAGGATGATAACCTTTATCTGGTCGGCAAGACCCTGGAAAAGATGGATTACAAGGATAGAGAGCTCCTTTATTATGTGTTTTTTGAGGAACTGCAATATGAAGAGATTGCAGAAATACTGAAATGCGCAATTGGCACTGTAAAATCAAGGGTTTTCTACTCTAAAGAAAAGTTTAAAACAGCATTTATAATTGAACAAAAGCATTATAAAGACGCTCTAAATATGTGAAAGAGAGGGTCATATGGCTATTGAAAAAAACAACATAGACAGCGCTATTGCTGCGGGCGTTGCGAAATTTAAAGAGCTAAATCCGTTTCCGGCTGATTTGCATTCCCGGATAATGGAAAAATTGAATGAAAATGATAACGCAGACAAAGCTGTCGCTGCGGGTGTTTCGAAATTTACAGAAGCAAATCCCTATCCGGTCGATTTACACGGGCGTATTATGGGAAAACTGGATGAAAAAAGGGTGTTCCGTATTTCCTGGCCGGCGCTGATTCCCCGTGCAGCGGTTGCTCTTGCTTTATTGTTTGTGGTTATCTTTGCGGGTTCGAAAATAATAGAGAGTCAAAGGCCTCAGGTAAATTATCAAATACCTGTTGCGGTAGTTCTTTCTCTTGAAAGCCAGGCCGGATTGATAAAACCGGAAAAAAACGGGGCCTTTGAGGACTCCATTAATTCCGTAATCTTCAATATGGAGCAGGAAGGCAGCTAAATACTCCTTGAATAATAATTGCCTTGCCTTTAAACGTTAATCATGTTATATTTTTAAAAGAGAGTTTTTAAATGTTGCAAGTATACTACGGAGAAAAAGTGAAAAAAATACTTCTTGCGGTAATCATAGCTGTCCTCGTCCCCGGTCTGGCTTTTGCGGAAAGTTATAAAAATAATCTTATCGTAAGAGATGTTCTTGAATCCGGCTTCAAAGCTGAAATTCCTGACGGTTGGGCGGTGAAATTCAGTAATGACCTGAAGCTTAATATTAACGGGGAGAAAAAAGAAGGAAAAAATATAAACAAAGCAACGATCAAAGTCGGCTTTGATCTCCTGAAAGGTAAGAAAGATATTCCCGCGGGTTATATTGAAAACATAAAAAAATCCTATATTTCCATGATGGACGCTAAACTTGCGAAAGAAGGGGTAAAACAGTCAGAGGGCAATGTCGGAAAAATTAAGGGAGTTAAACTTGAGTATAAACTTAATATAGGAACTTCCGTTTACATGTTCTGGCAGTTTATCTCCAGAATAGACGGAGAAAATCTCGTTATTATAACCTGCACTTCCCCCGAAGCCCATTTCAAATCCTTCGAAGCAGACTTTAAAGCCATAGTCGACACAATGGAATTCGAAATACCGCCTAAGTAACGAAGTTTGTAAGGTTTTTAAGGTTTGTAAAGTTAATAAGGTTTTAAACTAAAGTGGTATATGAAATATAAACTTAATAATCCCCTGGTCCCCAGAACCTTAACCTTTCGCCTTGTTCTTATTAAATAATGAAGGCGGGGTTTTTTCCCGCCCACATTAAATTGTCAATCGTCATTTGTCAATTGTAAATTTCTTTTATCGGTCCAACACGTATTTCTGCAGATTCTCGAACTTATCAAAAGGTTTTTTGTCCGTGGAAACCTTGCCGAATTTCTTGACTATATTGGATTCTTCCGGGGTCGGTTCCAGGAGATAACTGGAAGGTGTGAACTGGTCGAGTATGTATCCGTTCTTTTTCAGTTTTTTAAGGTTCTTAACTATCCTTGCGTGAGAGAGCGGGGATTTTGAAGCCATCCTGTACGTCCATCCCATGGCAAAGCACGGCATATCTATCCTTGCGGTGAAGATATGGGGAAATACGCTGTTAACCGTCTTATATATAGTAGCGAATGACTCGGGGAAGAGGACAAAGTTGTCGGTGTGGATTGAAAGAATTCCCCCTTTGTTCATTCTGCTCGCGCAGATATTGTAGAACTCTTTTGTGTAGAGCATCTTTGAAGGTCCGTGCGGTTCCGTCAGGTCGATTATCATTACGTCGAACTTCTCACAGGTGTTCTCGAGGTAAGCTCTGGCATCCTGATAAACTATTTCTATTCTTTTATCTTTTACAACTTTCTGTATGACCGGGTAATATTTTATGCAGAAGTCCACAACACCCTTGTCCAGTTCAACCATCAGGATTCTTTCCAGACCTTTGAACTTAATAGCTTCTTCCAGAGCAAAACAATCGCCGCCGCCTACTATACATATAGATTTCGCGTTCTTATGAGCCAGAACAGGCGCGGAAACCAGGTACTGGTGATACCGGTTTTCGTCTCTTTCCGATATCTGTATCTTGCCGTCAAGGAACAATAGGGTTCCAAACGTCTTATTTTTGAACAATTGCATGGCTTGATAAGGCGTTTTCCCTTTCCAGAGCGCCTTCCCCTTATAGATATGCCCGAATTCGTTAGTGGTCCATTCCTGTTTATTTTGCATTTTTTCTCCTGTTTTTAATAAGTAAAATATTTACGAAATACCTGTAGAGATTATACAGATAGAACTAGAATATTTCAATAGAAATAGATTTTGTGTGGTTTGTGGAGTCTTCCCATTTTCTGTTCCGGTTCGCAACTGGAGGAAATTTATCTACATGTTCGGCGGCTGAATAACTCGCTTCGCTCGAACAATTCAGCCTTTATTCCGAACATTTCAATAAATTTCTGTACGTTGCTCACAAGTCACAGAAAACAGGAAAACTCCACTTCCCTTGTCCGCCTAGGATTAAGATTGGTATTTAAATACTTCGATCAACTTCGTACTTTGTACCTCGTACCTCGTACTTTTATTGGTTTTCCCTTGCCAAACACCACTATATTTTGCAATAATATTATATTATCAATTATTAGCTATTAGTAATCAGTTATTAGTTATTGAAACTCGGGGGTCTCTATGGAAGGGTACATAATTCTAATTATTGCGATTGTAATTTTTGCATTGATAGGTGTTGTTAATACCTTTAAATCAATGTTTGGTAAAAAAAACACTGACGATCCAAAATATGAAAAAGAGTTTTATCTGCTCGAAAGGGAGATAAACGAGCTAAGAGTGCGTCTGAATGATCTTGAGGCAAAATCCGGGGATAGACAGGCATATAGAAAAAAGGTTGCTCCGGCAAAAGAACCTGCTCCTACCGCATCTTCATCTGCGGAGATGATAAAAACCCCGGTTATTTCAAAGAGTATCCCTGTGGAAAAAGTGAAAGAACCTGTAACGGAAGCCAAAGAAGAGAAAAAAGAAGATTCCATGGAAGTCAAGGTAGCCGGCAAAGGGTTTTTGTGGGTGGGGATTGTTGCCCTTATTTTTGGAGTGGGCTATTTCCTTAAATATGCTTTTGACAGCGGCTGGATCTCCGAGACGGTCAGAGTTATTCTCGGGCTTCTTGCAGGTCTCGGACTTCTTACTGCAGGCAAAATTATGCATAAAAAATATCAGGGTTTTGCCCAGGGTCTGACCGGAGGCGGGCTGGCCATACTGTATCTGTCTGTTTTTGCCGCATTGCAATTTTACCACCTGATCGACGTTACTCCGGCTTTTATGTTCATGATTCTGATTACTGTTGCCGGCGTCGTCTTCTCTGTTCATTACGATTCTATTGTTGTTGCAATTTTCTCGCTCCTGGGCGGATTTTTAACCCCTGTTTTAGTAAGTACGGGAGTGGATAACCAGACAGCGCTTTTCACCTACATTGCCTTGCTCGATACCGGCATTCTCGTCTTAAGTTATTTTAAAGAATGGCAGATACTAAAGTTCTTGAGCTTTTTTGCCACGGTAATAATGTTTTCCGGCTGGGGCGATAAGTATTACACGCACGAAAAGATGCCGTTAACCGTATTTTTCCTTTCGGTTTTCTTTGTGATATTTTCCTGCCATGTGTTCATCCGTAACATTCTGAAAAAGTGGAAGATAGCAAAGCCGGATCTCCTCCTTATCTTTGTCAATGCTTTCTTATATTATCAGTCGGTGTATATGCTAATGGGGGATAAATATTTTAAAGGTGAGTATACACTCTTGCTTTCGGTGATTGCGCTTACGATCGCATTTTTCTACGTACTCCAGGGTTACCTCGCGTTGAAAAAGAATGATGATAACAGATACGGCATTGGTATTCTTCTGGGACTTTCCGTCACCTTTGTAACGGTTGCCATTATTGCAGGACTCTCGCATTTATGGATAACCGTGGGCTGGTCTGTTGAAGCCGTCGCTCTCTTTCTGGTGGGCTTTAAATATAAAAATAAAGAGACGCGTTATGCCGCTCTTATTATACTGGTTCTCGTTTTAATAAGACTGGTCTTCTGGGACACATGGCTTCCTCAGGCGGATTACACGCTCTTTCTGAATAAACGTTTTGTAGCGTTCCTCTTTGGTCTGGGCGCGCTGGCCGGCGCCGCAAGGCTTTATTATAAAAATAAAGAAATGATAGGGGCCGAAGAGAAAAATTTCTTCAGTACCCTCTTGTTTTTTGGCGCTTTTTTCAGCGTCTGGATGTTCAGCGCGGAAGTTATAAATTTCTTTGAGGCCAACCGGGCGGCGGACCTGCAAAAGTCAAATATCGGGTTAAGATACATTACGACCGTAGCGCTTACCGTTCTTTGGGCTGTCTCGGCAATGATTTTCTCGGCATTTGGCTTCTTAAAAAGCAGGCTCTCTCTCAGATATTTCGGGATTTTTCTGAATGCGGTTGCAATATTGATGCTTTTTGTCTGCGTAACCTGGCTTCCCAATGATTATTATCAGCTTATTATCAACTACCGGGCTCTGGGTTATTTTGTCGTGATAGTCTCACTTTATCTTTCTGCCTATCTGTACTATATGTACAAGGGGAAAGTGAGTAAAGAAGAGGAAGGTTTTAATCACGCGGGTTTTGTTTTTGCGAATATCCTCACCGTGTTTTTTATCAGCGCGGAAGTTATTAATTACTACAATACCCTGATCTCTGATTTGAGAC
>MFGS01000084.1:0-1468 GCA_001778355.1 Candidatus Firestonebacteria bacterium RIFOXYA2_FULL_40_8 | reverse complement strand
CCAGGGTGTTTGCGATACTGCTTTTTATAATTACCAGTATTAAAGTGTTCCTTGTAGACCTGTCCTTCCTGGATACCGGTTATCGGATAGTTTCTTTCATCGGTCTCGGAGTTATCCTTATTGTGACGGCCTACCTTTACAGCAGGTATAAAGATAAGATCCTGGAGTTCACCAAGGGAGATAAGTAAATGTTAAAAACAATACTTTTATCGTCTGTCTGCTTCCTTTGCGTTTGTTATGCGGATTTTGATGCTGCCAAATGGCGTTTCTATAAACCGCTGGAAAAAAACACCTCAGACAAACCCTACCTTTCTGTCCTGCTGGACCCTGAGGTACTGGAAGCTGCCAGAACAGATCTTGCGGATCTCCGTATAGTAGAAGGTGCCGGTAAAGAAACTCCTTATCGCCTTGAGGTCCTGAGAAAAGAAGAAACTTCGGAAACGCTTTACCCGAAGGTTTTTAATAAATCCTTTTTTGAAGGGCAGAGTGCGGAATTCCTTCTTGATTTTCAAAAGCCGGGAGTTTTAAAGAACGGAATACAGATAAATACGGCGCTTGATAATTTCCGGAGGGTTGTAAGAGTTTATGGTTCGGAGGATGCTCTTAGTAAGGATTGGAAACTCCTGAGAAAAGACGCTCTTATATTTGACATTTCCGATTCTTATTATTCAAATCAACATACCGGGGTGGTTTTTCCTGAAAATACTTTCAGGTATCTTAAAGTAGTTGTTTTGAATAACGGGGAGAAAAAAGATTTTGATATTAAGTCGGTTACTTCTTCGCAAAAGATCCTTAAGCCGGGCGTGGAGGTTAAGCGGGAATTTAAAATAATCAAGCAGGAGCTTAATGCAAAGCAAAAAGCAATGGAGCTTCTCCTGGATCTGGGGAAAAGCAAACTGCCTTTTTTTAAAATAAAACTTAATATTGCAGAGAAAAATTATCACAGGTATGTCGCCGTCTTTGCCGGGGACGAAATTGAAAAACTTTCCTCTGTTGCAAACACCAGCATTTACAACTACACCATGCCGGCTTTTACCGAGTATTCGGATACTGTTGAGTTCTCCGAAGTTTGCGGGCGATATGTTAAGTTGCTAATTTATTATTATGATGATAAACCTTTGACAGTTAAAGACATATCCCTTTCCGGTTACGCCCGAAAAGCTATTTTCAAGGCCGTGAAAGAGGCGGAGTATAAGATTTATTACGGAAAAGAACAAAGTTCAATGCCTGTTTATGATATAAAGTACTATTCAGGGCTTATTAAGCCTTCTGAGATGTTTAATTTGAAAGCAGAGGTGGAAATGCCAAATACTGCTTATATACCCAAAGAAAAACAAAAAAAGGGCATTCCCGGAGAAAAGTACCTCCTCTGGGTAGTTATACTTCTGGTTGCAGGTGCAATTTTAACGATGGTTTACGGGATAGTTAAGAAATCAGATGAAAAAAAAGTGTAGTGTTGTCAGCTTTT
>MFGS01000083.1:9457-12579 GCA_001778355.1 Candidatus Firestonebacteria bacterium RIFOXYA2_FULL_40_8 | reverse complement strand
TTATCTGGACTGCAAAGAAGAAGATATGGTTGTTATTAAAAGTCCGGTAGGCATGCCCGGCAGAGCCATTAAAAATAAATTTATCGAGGATTCAGAAAAAGGCAAGAAACAGCCGTTCGAGTGTCCTTTCCATTGTATAATCACCTGTGATGTTGTTAACGCCCCCTATTGTATCGCTCTCAGTCTCCTTAACGCTCAAAGAGGCGAAATGGATAAGGGTTTTGCTTTTGCGGGCAAAAATGCTTACAGGGTTAACGAAATAGTCCCCGTCCAAAAACTTGTTGATTCCCTCGCCGAAGAGTACAGTAACGCGGTGGAAGCGGAAACCAAAGGAAAGTCTTAATCCCCTCTCTGCAAATTAACTTTTCAAAAAGTCACGGCAAAATAACTGATATTATAAATGAATACACTTTTTTTCGTAAAACCTCATTTAATTATTGTAATAGTTTTGAACTTTTGACAAAAATATGCTACTAATATAGCAGGAAGATTAGATCATTTAAAGGAGGGTTTATGCTAAAACGTACGGCTTTCTTAATTGTAAGCGTTCTGTTGTCTGCTGTTATTTTTGCTCAGGGCGAAGACAAGGGAAGAATCACTGTGGAACAGAAACAGATGCCGGAAAATAAAGGTATGATAACGATAGATATCCCCGAGTCAAAAAAGAATGTAAATGTTTCGCCGGAAAAAATAACACCTCCGGATAAGACCGAAACAATAATAAAGACCAACTCTTCTGACGAAAAAGCTATCATCAGAACTCCGGCGTCAGATAACGAAAAGACCTTTCCGGGAAAACCGAAGTTAAACTATCAAGGAAAATACTACATCCCGCAGGAAGGAACCACAGAATGGTTTGCGGAAGCCAATAAAAATAATACCGAAGGCATCAAATGGGAGAGTTTTTGCGACGATATTTTCATCAACAGACCGGGAGACACCTGGACTGACATGACAAAGACCTTCAACTTTCAATTCGCCACTACGGTATCTGCTCTGGCCTTTTTAAGTTTCACCCAGGTTGACAACTTGAAAACCGAAGCCAGATTTAAAGGTTTTCTTGTAACTACGGCTATAATAACGGGACTTGAACTCATTAATTCATCGCATCCAAACCAGCACTTTTGCGCAAAGAACTTCACCGCAGGCGTCGCCGGTTCTTTATGCGGAAGTTTTGTACTGACGGTAGGATTTGGATTCTGATTGAATGATTCCACGGATTGCAAAGCTACGGGATTCCACTGATACAAGATAGAATAAGTTTACAGTTTACGGTTGCAAAAAACATACTCTTATTTACCGTAAACGGTAAATTTTTATTTCAGTTTTCCCCACTTTGTCCACTTTTTTACTGCACTTACTGTTTTTGCTAATTTTACTTCTTCTACTTCCTTTGCTTTCCCTGCTTTCCTTGCTTATCGGACTCTCATCGCATACGTGAACTCATATTTATTCTTCAGCAATTTGTATTTATCCATAGTATCGGGGCCGCAGGATCTGGTTCCGATTCCTCTATGAGCGCCGTCGATATAAACAATTGTCTCTTTTTCCGGTTTAAGATCAACCGTATGTTTTGACGCAAAAAGATGTTCAGCAGAGAGGTGGGTTGCGTTGAATTCCAGGGTTGGTTTTCCCGTCACAACCAGAGCATTTTTTTCTCCGGCTAAACTAAACCAGCGGGTATCCGTTTTATGTCCGTGTTCCTGGGGCATTATATAAGGTACATATTGCTCTGTGACCGTACCGGAATAGATTCCGAGTTTTGCCGACGACTTTCTATCGCTATAATTTTCCCATGGTCCCCGGCCGTACCAGATGAGGTCTTCGAAGCCTTCTTTCAATTTAAAAAAAACACCGGCTCTTGGAATATCCTTAATTCCTTTTCCAAGAATAATTGTATTTTTTACCGTCATTTCATCCGGTGAATTAAACGTATACTCCTCTATATGCTTAAAATCACTCCATTTTTTCCTGCCGCTTCCCAAATGGGTTATAGCCACTGCCGTTTTACCGTTTTTCTTAACAACCTTAATTCCTTTGGATTTTAATTTTAAGGAAGAAAAGCCTAGATCCAACCATTGTTTCAGATGACCGTTTTTTCTGCCGTCCATAAGCTTGATACCGTCGTTGTCCAGACCGGCGCGCCAGATATTAAGTTTTGGGCCTTCCGTTAGAAGATTTCCTTCTTTTCCTAAATATTCGAGAGCGCCTTTTTTGACGTCAAATTCTGCTTTTGTCTCGCCAAAAACCACCGAGATTGAATTCTTTGTTTTAATTACTTCGGGTTCTATTCTCTGATCCTTGATAACCGTTATTTTATTTGAAGGAAACGCCAGTTGTGAGGAAGCTGCTTCACTTCCTGCATCCGCCCAAAATTTATTTTTTGCGTAGTAGAACCCGAAATTCAGGAATTTCTCTCCGGCTTCCGCTAATATATTTTTTGGATAATTGATTTTAAAGATCTTTGATTTCTCAGGCGCAACTTGGAGTTTTGACAGATTACCGCCCGTAACATACTTTCCGTCAATTATGAGCTCCCATTTCCCAAAAAGCCAGGTCAGATCGGTAAAAAAGTTTTTATTCGTAATTTTTACCAGACCCCGTTTAAGATCAACCGCTTCGACTTTTACCGGCTGGTAGATATATTTTACTTCGTAAAGTCCGGGATGCGCGGTCCTGTCGGGCCAGACTACGCCGTCAGCAACAAAATTCGCGTCATTCGGGAAGTCGCCAAAATCACCGCCATATCCCCAGTACTCCCTGCCGTCTTTCGTTTTTTTCTTTATTCCGTGATCCAGCCACTCCCAGATATATCCGCCCTGGAGTCCCGGGTATTTTTCCATAGCTTCCCAATACTCGGCTAAACAACCGTTACTGTTGCCCATGGCGTGGGAATACTCGCACATAATAAAAGGTCTTTTGTCTTTACCCGGATTTTCTCCCCATTCAATTACGCTTTCGATAGAAGGATACATAGGACAGATAACATCCGTTACCGGTGAACTTTTCCCTTTGGTCCAGCCGTGCGTGGCTCCTTCATAATGTATAGGTCTCGAATCATCGTAACCCCTTATCCAATTACCCATGGCATCATGATTAGGTCCGTATCCGCTCTCATTTCC
>MFGS01000083.1:0-9439 GCA_001778355.1 Candidatus Firestonebacteria bacterium RIFOXYA2_FULL_40_8 | reverse complement strand
AATAACCGAAGGGTGGTTCTTGTCGCGCTCCACCATGTTCCTGGCTCTTTCAAGAAAAGCGGAAGCATACCTGTTATCATTACACAGGTCAAAATAATAAGCATGCGTCTCCAGGTTGGTTTCATCCACGAGATACATCCCGTATTTATCGCAGAGGTCCAACCAGTAAGGGTCATTGGGATAATGCGAAGTTCTGACCGCGTTAATATTAAAATATTTCATAACTATAAGGTCTTTTTCCATTAATTCACGGCTTATATATTTTCCTTTAGTATCATCATGGTCGTGCCTGTTGACCCCGCGTATCATTACTCTCTTTCCGTTGATCAACAGATTTCTGTTTTCTATTTTTATATCCCTGAACCCGAATTTTGTGGAAACAATCTCCTTTTTACCGCCTATTTTGCAGGTCACTACGATAGTATAAAGATACGGGGCTTCCGCATTCCAAAGAACCGGTTTTTTTATCTTCAAATTTACCGTCAGTTCGCCTTTAGAATAGGAGTAGGAGATACCTTTTATCCCTTCTTGAGTTGCAACATTACTTTTTGATACTACTTTTCCCGCCGCGTCTATTAACGAGACCTTAATAGGCGTGCCAAAGTTTTTTTCTCCCGGAAAACCAATTTTGACACTGACGGTTAAGTCCGCTTTCTGGTAATTATTTTCAAATGAGGCCTTGGCAAAAACATCCTGAATATGCGGTTTAAGTGTTGAGTAAATATAAACTTCCCTTTGAATACCTGCCTGCCACCAGTGATCCTGATCTTCCAGGAAAGTCGCATCCGACCATTTAACCACGACACATACGAGTTCATTCTTTCCCGGTTTCAGCAGGGAAGATATGTCAAATTCAGCGGGGGTCCGGGCATCTTTATTCATTCCTACAGTTTTTTTATTTACATAAACATACAAAACACCTTCACAGCCGCCAAAATGGATAACAGTCCGTCTTTTTTTCCAGTTAGAAGGTAAGGTAAAAGTTGTACGATAGATGCCGGTAGGATTTTCTTCAGGCACCGAAGGCGGAAGGTTTTTAAAAGGCATTTGAACATTTGTATAATGCGGCTGACCAAACCCTTGCATGGTCCAGTTACCCGGAACATCTATTTTTGACCACTTACCGGAGTTAAGTTCGCTTTCCGTTGCACCATAAGGGTTCTTTTTAATCTTAAAATCCCACCTGCCGTTTAATAATTTAATATAAGGTGATCTTGAACGATCGGTAGTTGCCGCATCTTTTTCGTTTTTATAATAATAGAAAGTTGACCTGGGCGGGAGTTTATTAATATTAGTAAGTTCCGGCATTTCCCAGGAGTTCTTCCCCCCGATCAAGATCATCCCCAATGCTTTATTTCCCATCTAGATATCTCCTTTTCCGCCTAGGCGGATTTCGCAAAGATTTATGGTTTTATATTTAGACTTTGCTCAACAGGCATCTCCCACGATTTTAATCCTCCAATCAATATCATCGGCAAAACTTTACTATCCTTCTTCATTGAAATATAACTCCTTTTTTCCGTCTTCGGCCCTCTGTCCTCCGCCTTCCGGCTTTATCTGAGAACGATGTTTGACGTCGTTTCTATTTCTATTTCCGCAGCTGCAAGTTTTTCATACGCGGCTTTTGCTCTTTCGTCGGTTTTAGCCATACAGGAATCTGAGACCACGGTTACTTTATAACCTTTTGCCAGCGCACTCTTTGCTGTAGACGAAACACTACCATCCGCAGCCAGACCGCAGACCATCACTCTTTCGATCCCGTTCGTCTTGAGCAGTTTTTTTAATTTCCCGTTGGAAAAAGCGCTTCCGTACATCTTATGAAAGATATTATTGCTAAGGACCTGCAGGCGCTCGTCAAACCTTGCATCTTCACTTCCCTTCATAAACGAAAAACCGGTGACAGCTGCATGAATAGGATGATACCAGGGAGTCGAATGCCCGACATAAATTATATCCCACCCCACCTTTTGCCCGTAGGCAATCAGCCGGTTAATATTCATTATGCAATCTCCGCACCGGTTGTATCCGAACTTAAACTTATCCTCTTTATTCGTTACCGCCCTCTGCACATCTACAACAATCAAAGCCGTCTTACTAGTATTTTCCATATATATCGCACTCCTTTCCTCAGATTACCTCTCCTTTCATATTATAAGGAGAGGGTACGGGTGAGGATATAACAGTTTTTATTGATTATCAGGGAAATCTATACCCATAATTTCTAAAATATCCTGATCATCTTCATAGCTTTTTTCTTTTACTATTCTCGCAAGTATCTTTTTATAGGAAGCTGTCATACCTTCTATCTTGTTAAAGTTAATTCTGTCAAACTGTATACTTGCTGTATCATAATCACCTTCAAGAAGAGAAAGACATATTATTTTAAGCCTTGCCTTCTGGAAATCAAAATCAATTTTTAGACAGTCCAAGTATTGACTTAAAGCTTTTTTATTTTTATCGCCCCATAAATATATGTTTCCCAAATAATAGCACATTTCTATGTCTTTAGGTTGTTCTTTCAATATTTCTTTAATTAATTTCAAGCCTTCGGTAGAGTTGGTATCATCTGTATACAGCTCTAAAAAACGTGTTTTTTTATATTCTAAACTTTTTGGATCATCTATACTGCTGTATCTGACAATAATCTGCGCCGAAGTATTTAACTTTTTTATATTAACATGATTTGCAACTTCTTTTAGAAACTCTTCAAGTTTTTTCGGCGGATATTTTGTAGATACTCTCGAGTCCTTCGTCTCAAAGATTATATTCCCTCGATTAAATTCTCCACCCGCAAACTTATCATAAATAACATGCTCTAAATCCTTCCAGTCTATATAAACGCTTTTAAAAACTGGTATTTTTCCAAAAATTCCGCGAATTTCTAAACCTCTTTGATAAATTCTTATTCTATAAATAAACCATTTAACCGCAATCAGACTAAATCCGTATAAGAATATTACCGAAATAAAAGAAAAGAAGTTAGGCGCTGAAGCCCAAGCAACGAAAACCATTAAAGAGATAAGAAAAACAACTAGCAATCCCGTCCCAAGTATAATATTTAGACGGGGCTTAAATTCAGCAATCGCAGGTTCTTCAACAACGTAATCAATCCTTGATTGGGGCTTTATTTCTTTTTTCTCTTTATTTTCAACAATCAACTCTTTGTTGACCTTTTTCTTTATCCTGTCAAGAATGCTTGTGTTGCTAATTTCATAATACTTTCCTCTTGCCTTAATTCTTATACTCTGCCATGAAGTAACTTCTACAAGTTCAATATCTTCCCACTTAAGTATTTTCGGTTTTGCTCCGTTTAGTTTTAAATGCAGACCTTCCTCTTGATAGCCTACAAAATCATTTAAACCTCTAATAGTTTTGTAAATACCATAGCTTCCAAGAAGTATTAAACCCACGCCCAATAGGTAATACATATCAAAATTCCCTAGTTTTTCAGGAAAATATTGCCAGATAAGATAGAACATTACACAAAAAACAATACCTAACGTAATCAAAAAAGCAACTGGACCTTTCATAATCCTTTGAGTTACTATGGCAAGAGATATTGGGATAACGAATACTAAAGATGTAAATAAGGCATGTGAAAACGAGATAACTGCAGCTTGATCAGGATTATTTAGCACAACGCAAAAGTAGCCGGCAACTACAAACAGAGCCGAAGCAAATATCTTTTTAATTGCTTGCCAGGTGTTAATTTTATTAATATTCTCCAAGCGCTCCACCTTTAGCGTCGTGTTTTATACGACGCACCGTTGGGCTAAAGCCCAACGCTACAAATATTTCTTAAAAAACTCCATTTCTGCTTTAAACGCTTCTTCAAATTTAGCCCCGGAGTACACCTGATAATGAGTAGCATCTTTTATCATTACCAACTCTTTCGGTTCGTTTGCTTTTTCAAATAATATCTTAGATTCCGCGGGCGGATTTACTATATCTTTTTCCGCGCCGAGTATCATGACCGGCACGGTTATTTTGCCTATAACGTCTTCAGGTTTGTACTCGATACTTTCCTTTACGAATAGGAAAGGAATCTTAACATTTATTTTCGGGTGTTCGGCTATGATCTTCCCGAAAAACTCTTCTGAGTCGGCATCCGAGAGTATCTGATTCAAACTCATCATCATATTTTTATTCTGCGTTACCAACCGCTGTGATATTTTACTCAAAGTAGCAAAAAGTTTTTCTTTTTCTTCCGGCTTAAGCCCGCCCGTGACAACCCTTTCACCGCTTCCAAACGTAAGCTGGGCTATAACGGCTTTAACTCTTTTATCGGCAGCTGTGACGCAAATCGCATTAGCACCTCCGAAGGAACTTCCCCAGAGGGCAATTTTTCCGGGATCAACTTCGGCAAGAGTTTCCATATATGTTATAGCATTTCTGATGTCCTTGATCTGATCAACCGGGACAAGACGCCCTCTTTCACCTTCTGAATCTCCAAAACCCCGGTAATCAAAAGCCAGAGTAATAAACCCGTTATTGGAAAACCCTTCCGCAAAAGGGGGAAGCAGTGCTTCTTTTATTCCCGCAAAACCGTGGCAAAGCACGACCGCCGGATATTTCTTTCCTTCTTCCATTTTTTCCGGAAGATATAGATGTCCCGATATCTTTGACCCTTCCGAATAAAATATAATATCTTTTCGCATCTTATTTTTTCCTTTTAATCACGCGCCTTACGGCCTCCGCAATGTGTTTATCCGTCAGTCCATACTTTTCCATCAGTTCCCCGGGTTCACCCGATTCGCCGAAAGAGTCTTTTACTCCCACCATTTCCAAAGGCGCCGGGAACTCCAAAGCAAGAGCTTCAGCAACGGCCGAACCCAGCCCGCCTATAATCTGGTGTTCTTCCGCGGTCACAACAGCACCGGTTTTTTTAACCCACTCTATTACGGCTTTAGTATCAAGGGGTTTTATAGTATGCATATTAAGTACCGTTGCGTTTACCCCTTCTTTTTTAAGCATTTCCGCGGCACGCAAAGCTTCGGCGACCATTATTCCGCAGGCGATAATAACCGCATCTTTTCCGTCTTTCATTACATTTGCTTTACCGAGAACAAAAGGGTCGCTTTCCTTGGTGATGATATCTGAAGGCGCTCTTCCTGTTCTCATATATGAAGGACCAATATCGGAAATCAGCGCTTTTACAGCTTTTTTTACTTCTATTGCATCACACGGGCAAATAACTTTCATATTCGGCAAAACTCTCATGATAGCAAAATCCTCAAGGCATTGCGCAGTGGCGCCGTCCGAACCTACGGTCACACCTCCGTGGGAAGCTACAAGTTTCACATTGCTCTCGTTGAAGCAGACAGTAATTCTTATCTGGTCGTACGCCCTGTTGGTTAAGAACACGGCAAAAGAACAGGCGAAAGGAATAAGACCTTCCTTGCCGAGCCCTGCCGCTGTTCCCACAAGATCCTGCTCTGCTATTCCGAGATTAAAGAACCTTTTTGGCGCAACGTTTTTAAAATTTATCACCTTTGTGGAATCTTCGAGGTCTCCGGATAAGACAACTATACGTTCGTACTTCGCTCCAAGTTCCGCCAGAGCTTCACCGAAGCCGTCTCTTATGGCTTTTTGTATCATAGAAGCTCCTTTAACGCCGCAGCCAGCTCTTCCTTGTTCGGAGCTTTACCATGCCACTTGGAATTTAATTCCATGAACGAAACACCCTTCCCTTTAATTGTGTTTGCCTTGATAACATACGGTTTATTTTTTACTTTTCCGAAACCGGCAAACGCCGCCGCAATCTCTTCCATGTTATGTCCGTCAATTTCCGAAACTTCACAACCAAAACTTTTTAATTTTTCCGCCAGCGGTTCTATGTTCTTAATTTCTTTAACAAGCCCGTTCTGCTGTACTTTATTTGCATCAATTATAATACACAGGTTGTCAAGTTTGTGGTGTACCGCGGTCATTAAAGCTTCCCAGACCTGACCTTCCTGCATCTCCCCGTCACCGAGCAGACAATAAACCTTGAAAGATTTACCTTTTATTTTTCCGGCCAGCGCCATGCCGTTAGCGAAGGAGAGTCCCTGTCCCAAGCTTCCGGTTGAAAGCTCTACCCCGGGAACTTTCGCATAGACATGCCCCTGAAGCATAGCTCCCAGTTTTCTAAAACTTGAGAGTTCTTTCTTTTCAAAAAATCCTCTGCTTGCAAGTACCACATAAAGAGCCGGACTTGCATGGCCTTTTGACATGATAAACCTGTCTCTTTCTTCATTTTTGGAATCGGCAGGATAGATATTCAATTTCTCATAATACAGATAGGTAAGGATATCGATTGCTGAAAGCGAACCCCCGGGATGCCCCGCACCTGCGCCTGAAATAGTTTCAAGTATCTCTCTTCTAAATTGCTTTGCCCTTGCCTCAAGTGCCCCAAAATCAGCCATTTATCTCTCCCTATATTAGGTTAATTATACCATTACAGCTTATTATATCAAGTATTTTATAAAAGCGATTCCACTGATTGCAAAACTACAGGATTCCACTGATACATAACGGATTTTTCGCAAGTGGAGTTTTCCTATTTTCTGGGACTTGTGAGCAACGTACAGAAATTTATTGAAATGTTCGGAACAAAGGCTGAATTGTTCGAGCAAAGCGAGTTATTCAGCCGCCGAACATGGAGATAAATTTCCTCCAGTTGCGAACCGGAACAGAAAATGGGGAAACACCACATGTCTTTTCTTTACTTTTCAGGTCGTATATGGTAGAAATATTAAACTATGTCAAATAGAACGATAATACTCTTTATAATTCTGATTGTTTTGATGCTGGCGGCTGCGGTTTATTTCACCCAACTGCACAGTTATATAACTTTTGAGGATTTTAAAACTAACAGCTCCTTATTCAAGAACTATGTGGCTGAGAACTACCTTATGACTGCTTTGTTTTATATCGGACTTTACTTCGTAGTTGCCGCTTTTTCTATACCCGGAGCTTTCGCGCTGACCATTGCAGGGGGCTTTCTCTTTGGCACTATAATCGCAACGGCCTATATAACAGCGGGCGCAACGTCAGGAGCTATTCTGGCTTTTCTCACTTCAAGATATCTTGCGGGCAATTATATACAAAAAAAATACGAAAAAGAACTTTCCGGGTTTAACCGTGAAATTAAAGAAAACGGAAAGAATTATATTTTAATGCTGAGGTTCATTTCAATACCGCCGTTTTTTCTTTTGAACATTCTGGCCGGGCTTACAAAAATAGATCTTAAAACATTTGTCTGGACCACTGCAGTCGGAATATTACCCGCTACGATGATTTACGCCAACGCCGGAAACAGCCTTTCAAAGATAGAAGAGCCCTCTGACCTGCTCTCCGTGAGACTGATATCCGGTTTTGTACTTCTTGGTTTACTTGCGGTACTTCCTGTTATCGCAAAAAAGTTTTTCAAAAAGAAAGCGCTAATCTGACCCCGAAATCCGAAGTAGAAAACGCACCACTATTGACATTCCGAATATTGAAGTTTTAGGAGAATTTCGGGTTCGATTCCGCTGATTGCAAAGCATTGGATTACGCTGATACAAGCAAATTGCATAGATTCTTTTACAGACTAACCAGAATATTTCTACTTCGTTTTTGGGGCTGTTTTACACTTCCGGATACAGCAGTTTTTCCAGGAGTTCAACCGCAGAAATTACATATTTAGGGCATAACTCAACGAACAGTCCTTTATCTTTTGCATATTTTTTTCCCTCGGGCGCTGCCATATCGCATTCTAAAAGATCGCTGCAACCGGTCGAACCATGAAGTGCCGTGAATTCTTCCGTAAATTTATTTACCAGGCGTCTGGTCTCTTCCTTCCGGAACATATCTCCCGCGTCAACTCTTCCGTGCTTCAGTCCAATTACCATAAACGCACCGGTTACAGCACCGCAGGTTTTACCCATGCCGCCCATCCCGCCGCCAAAAGCATCTGCCATTCTTAATGCAGTTTCCTTAGAAAGTCCGAACTCTTCGGCAAAAACATAAAGCACCGCCTGTGAGCAGGAAAACCCCGATAAAAAGTATGATCGTGCTTCTTCAGTTCTGGTCATAGTAGCCCTCACGGAAAATTGCAGTTTATAAAGTTCATAAAGTTTTTAAGGTTTGTAAAGTCTTTTTCAAAGGTGTTATTATTTATCCACTTTTTCCGCCTAGGCGGATTTCGCAAAGGATTTATGGTTCGATATTTATACCTTTGCTCAACTTCTTTTTCTGTTCTTACTGTACTTGCTTTGTTTGCTTTACTTGCTGTCCTTGCTTCTTTTACTAAACGGTACTGCGGGTAGACCTTCCTTATTATAAAGATTGCATACCGGATTATTTGCCCAGGCGTATCTAACGGCTAACGGCTTTTCTATACTGTCATTCCAGACGAGTACGGATTTCTTATCAATCTTTGCCTTTGCGTTCACAAAATTACCGCTTTTTCCGGCTATTTCAAAGCCCGCAAGGAACTTATTATCTTTTGTTTTTAAACCCGATTCGGCATGATCAAATACAATCCTTACTTTTTTTCCTTTTATTTCCATAAAACGGTATACCGGACCGGAGTATTCTACTTTTTTTCCGTAAGTTTTAGCCAGGGCATTTAGCGCCAAGCGCTTTCCCACATCCTGTTTATTTTTCGGATGGATGTCCGAACCCTCTCCGATATCAATCGCAACCGCCATTCCGGTGTTTTTAAGTTTTAAAGCGTCCCTCTGAGCTTCTCTAAAAGCCGCCCAATCATTCTCTGTCACATAATTAGCCAATTGCACAAAATAGAACGGCAATTCTTTATCCTGCCATTTATCCCGAAGATCATTGATAAAAAGCTTGTGCAAAATCGAATAATCCTTCGGCTTAGCGGCGTTGTTCTCTCCCTGATACCAGATAAAACCTTTAATCCCGAAGCCGACAAGCGGCGACACCATTGTATTATAAAGAGTTCCGTAAGTCCTTTCATCAATACCTTCCCCCGTTGAACCCATTCCGAAAGACGGGAGCGCTCTTTCTATTTTATACTTCCATTTCCCGTCAAGCTTTACTTTTCCCAGATCCGGATGATTAACTACGGAAAGCAGCATAGTTCCTTTTGCCGCACCAAATCCCCCGACCCGGTTGGCCGCAAATACTCTTACGGTTATATTATTCTCTCCCGCTTTTAAAAGCCGGGCAGGCACAAGATATCTCCGGTTGTATGCCCAGAAGTTAGGAAAATCACTTCCCACCCCCCCTACTTTTTCACCGTTAAAATACGTGCTGTCAAAATCAACAATAGGTCCTAGTTCAAGCACAAGGTCATACTGTGTCCATTTTTCCGGAATGGTTATTTCTTTTTTAAACCAGACGGCTCCGACAAGGTCAAGTCCCTGCGCATTCCAGTAACCCGGCGCTTTTATTCCTTTCCAATCCTTAAAATCATAGTCACCTTTTTCATAACCCAGATTTATTCCTT
>MFGS01000082.1:2871-9472 GCA_001778355.1 Candidatus Firestonebacteria bacterium RIFOXYA2_FULL_40_8 | reverse complement strand
CAAACCGGCTACACCCCTTCTGAGTACCGGCTTAAGTAGTTTTTCTTCTTACCCGTGATATCTCTTTAGGTATATGAGCTATCAACGCTTGACAATCCCCTTTAATAGTAATATTATCTTAATATTCGTAGTTTGTATCAGTGGAATCCTGTAGCTTTGAAATCTGTGGAATCTTTTTCGAGGAGGAATATATAATGAGAGTATGGAGACCGTTCAGCAAGGACAGCCCCTGGAATACCGTAATTTCGAAGAACCCCAAGATAGATAAAAATTCTAAGAAGATGGTGGCGGACCTTTTTCTGACCAATTCCTATCCCGACCAGCCGGCCGGAAAAATAGGTGTGAGTACCAGGCGCTGGAGTATCCCTGTTTACCATGTGGATGAAAAAAAAGTGAAATGGTCCAAGATACATTACTCGTTATTTCATAAATACTGCCACCCTCAATTTTTGTTCAACAAAGCCCCTATTCCTGCCAGCGCCAAAGCTGATAAAGAGAGAGACGCGCATATGACCATTCTGAATAAATCCCTGACGAAATGCTGGGATTTCTGGGCGCTTACCAAGTTCAACGGCAAATGGCTGGCAAGGTCAGGCAAAGAGTTCAGCCTGACGGGTAAGGGCGTTCAAAAGCCGGGAGAAGGCGGCTGCAGGGCTGCGGGTTTTCCTCTGATAGCCGGACTTATCAGGTACGAAGAGATCAAACAGGGTAAGATTGAACACTCGCTTGTTTTCGGTTATAACACCGCCAAGAGAGGAGTGTACTGTTATCCTGCATGTAATTCTGACGGAACATCCACAAGACCGGGCGCTATTCCTGAAGGTGCCAGATTACAACTGGACCCGTCCGTTGATATAGAGAGTTTGAACCTCAAACCGGCGGCAAAGATAATCGCAAAAGCTTTGCAGGAGTATGGAATGTATTTAGGAGACTGCTCAGGCGGTTTTGCCGTTTACGCGGAGGTCTTCCCCGGAAAGAAGAGCAAGTGGGAAGGTGTACTTGATAATTTCGACCTGTTTAATATCCCCACAAAAAAATTAAGGGTGTTGAAACTTCCTGAAATGCATACTGAAGGAATCCCTCTGGATTGGCCGACCGATAAAATGTTAAAGAAAGACCCTGGATATTTTAATCATTATAACTAGAAAATATTAAAAAGGGGACAGGTTCGCTTTCATCGAGATCTCATCAAGATATATCTCTGATGGACAACTAGCCTGTCCCCTTTTTGTCAAGATTTGGTGTTGACAGTGTGAATATCTCGTGTTATACTGTTTCTGTAAGTAATCAGATATGATTATTAATGGAAACGGAGATATGTCGTGACTTATGAGGAGTTGAGGGATAATGTGTCCGGAATGCCTGTTTTTAGCTGGCAGGCGCTCAAGATGTTTGCCGGAGGCAGGCAGGAACTGAAAAATCAAATTTCCCGCTGGAAGCAAAGCGGGAAACTCCTTGCTTTAAGGCGGGGCTTCTATATTTTAAATGAGAAAGACAGAAAACTCTCACCTTCTAGGTTGTTCCTTGCCTCAGAGATGTATAAACCTTCATATGTCAGTCTGGAATATGCGCTTTCGTTTTATGGAATCATTCCCGAGAAAGTATCTTCGCTGACCTGTATTACTACTAAAAAAACTCAGGTGTTCGAGAATTACTTCGGGACTTTTTCGTACAGGCATATCAAACCGGAATGTTTTACCGGGTTTACGGCAAAAAAAGATGAGAGCGGGTTTACTTATCTTTTTGCCGAACCGGAGAAGGCGGTGGTGGATTTTATTTATCTGAATCTAAGTAAGTTGAAAGGCGATGGTATCGAAGCTCTAAGGGAGTCGTACCGTTTTGATCTTTCCACACGGCTGAGCCGTGTAAAGCTTCTGATGTATGCGAAGCTGTTTAATAATGCACGGCTGCTCGAAATCGTAAAAGGGGTGAAATAAAATGATTGAAGTCATCAAGCAAAGCATCGAAGGAAGTAAAAGCGGTGAGGAGAAAGTAAACAGGACCCGTGAGTTCCTGCAGGTCCTCATGCTCAAGATTCTTTTTGACCGGGGATATTTTGAAAACATCGCTTTTGTAGGCGGAACGGCGCTGCGTATCCTTTACGGCCTGCGAAGATACAGTGAAGACCTGGATTTCTCTCTGGTGAAAAAAGAAAAATATGATTTCAATAAAATCTCGGATGCCTTGCTTTTCGAATTGGGGAAAAATGGTTTTAAAGTTGAGGAAAAAAGAAGGACGGTTCAAACCGTAAATAGCATTCTTATTAAATTTGGCGGCCTGTACGAAAAGCTCGGCCTTCCGGGTCAGTCTACTGAGAAGTTCCTGGTAAAACTTGAAGTAGACTCCAATCCCCCAAAAGGCAGTAAAAGCGTTATTGTCCCGTTGACTGTCAGATTTGTTCTCGCAGTAAACACTTTTGACCTGCCCTCACTTTTTGCCGGAAAACTTCATGCCTGTTTTTTCAGAAAGTACACCAAAGGCCGGGATTTTTATGATTTAGTCTGGTATCTTGGTAAAAGAATCACCCCTAATCTCAAACTTCTAAATAACGCTGTCATCCAAACAGAAAAGAAAGACCTGAAACTGACAGAGCTGACTTACAAGGATTTTCTTGCCGAAAAACTAAAGAAGGTAGACTTCGCCGCCGTAAGAAAAGACGTAGAAGTCTTCTTAGAAGACAAAAACGAGCTAAAACTCCTGGATAAAGAGCTGATTTTAAGAATGTTGGAATAAAAAGCGAAAGCCTTAACCCTCTTGACAAACACATAATTACATTATATAATTATATCATATCATGGAGGCATTATGAAAACTGTACAAGCAATAACTGTTACCATTCCAAATGAACTTGTTGCGGAATTAAACCGGATGCAGAAAACGGAGATGAAAAACTGTAGCAGCATAGTGGCGGAAGCACTGAAAGAATATATAGAATGGCGGCAATTCAAAGGACTTCAAAAAGAAGCAGCTGCTGTGGCAAGGGCTATTGGTGTTTATGATGAATCTGATGTGGAAAGACTTGTGCACGAATATCGGGCGGGAAAGTGAAAAAGCTCAGGGTTGTTTTTGATACGAATGTCTATATTTCTGCGACTATCTTTCCCGGAGGAATACCTGAAGAGCTGTTAAAACTTGCCTTTGCCGGTGATATTCTGCTTGGTGTTTCAAAAGAGATATTGGAAGAGCTTTCAAAAGTTTATCTCAGAAAATTCCATTTAAACAGTCGCGCAGTTGATGACCAGATCAAAAGAATACTAAACAACTCTGAATTGGTTGAACCCTCCGAAAAGCTGTCTATAATAAAATCCGACAAGAGCGATAATATAGTTCTGGAATGCGCCGTTGCCTTCAAAGCAGATATAATTGTATCAGGCGATTCCCATCTGTTGGAAGTAAAAAAATACAAGGGCATTGAAATTCTCAAACCAGCGGAGTTTCTGCGTATGTATGGTGCTGATGTTGGAGATAAGGGAAGCTTCACAGAGGAAAAGCGTTCAAAATATCTGAAAAACAAAGTAGAAAAACACACACCACGAAAGCGAAAAATGAGCTAAAATTTAATTTTTATACAACTGCTCAACCCGTCACCCGCAACCGTATTTTAGTTTTTGCATGTATATTTCCACATCAGAATTTGCTAAAATAACCTTATGGGGGACTCAAAATGAAAAGGGCTGGACACGCACCTAAGAGAAAAAGCAAAACCAAGAAGCTCAAACCTAAGGTAAAAAACCATTCATTTTTAATAGTCTTGTTCATATTTGTTGTATTCATTTTTATTGCCCTAAGTGTTGGAATATCAAATTATACTGCCGAAATTGAAAAAACGAAAGCGGAACAGCTTGTAAAGCTTGAAAAAGCAAACACGCTTCGAAAAAAAGCCGATATTGACAGAGAAGAAAAAAAGAAAGCAGAGGAATGCGCAAAGGCTGAAGAAAAGCTTACAAATACCGAAAAAGCGTTTAATATCTTTAAGAATGCAGAAAAAGAGAATCAGCACAAATCAGCGGAAGAGCTTGCAAAAGAAGAAAAGGTAAACAAATTATTATCAGATGCAAAAAAAGAGTATAAAGCCGGTAATTTTCAAGCTGCGAAAGAAAAACTGGCTGAAGCATTAAAGCTTTCTCCTGCAAGAAAAGATATTGCTGAACTTTATATGATATTGAAAACAATAGGCGGTATTCTTCCCTCGGGGAATGTAAAAACAAGGGAATCAGAGCTTATCAGAAAGGCTATTGATTATTATATGGATGGCGACGCGCAGAGTGCCCTGGATATCTTTAATTATGTGCTTTACCTTCAGCCGGAGAATGATAAACTTAGAAAGTTTTATCGCGATTTAGAACGTCCGAAAGACGATAATGAATATTATGATGGACCCTATAAAGATAATGGTATTCATATCGTAAAAGAAAAACTGCTCCGAACCTTAGGACTCTTCTATGAGGGTAAGTTTACTGAAGTTATAGAAAATTGCAAACAAATCTTACGTCTGGACCCAAAAAATATAACTGCCCTTGAAAGAATGGGCTCTGCGTACTACAAACTCGGGAAAAAACAAGAAGCGAAAGCCGTCTGGGAAAAAGCCTATAAGCTAAATCCCGACAATAAAACTTTAAAGAAATTCATAGATAAAATCGAAAAAGAAACAACGAGTGAGATATTGGATGATACATTTGATTTCAAAAACAAGACCCCGCTTGAGTTTCTTGAATTTCTCAAGCAAATTGCAAAGAACAACAGAGATAAAGCCGGATCTTATACAGTTGGGCAGCATGGAGGTTGGATTAAAGAAGAGCATATACCTAAATTGATAGAAATTCTTGATTCAACGGAGCCATGTGCAAATGTTTGTTCTTACTTAAGTTCCTATCTTGAGATGAAGTCATCAACCATAGGCCATGAAGCTGCATTTCTAATAAAAGGTTTCAGAAAAGGTACGTATCCACCTGAACTCAACTCTTTAAGAAATAGATCACCCGGTGTTACTGAAAAAGAAAAAGCCGAAATAAAACAATGGTGGGCTGAATATAAGAAAAAGAAGTAAAAAAGGGACTGTCACTGAGGGACTGTCCCTCGGGGACAGGTGGTTTTTAGAGGAGGTTTTATAATTGCTTTGTCCTGATTGCGGGAATATGCTGGGTAAAGAAGGTGAAAACGTGGAAGGGTTTGGGTTTTTCTGCGGGTTTTGCGGAGGGGGTTTTTTTCCTGACGGTAGCTTTGGCGCATATTTGAATTGGAAGATAAAGAGTGATCCTACCGTTCCGGTGCCTGAAATTGACTTATCAAAGAGAGTGATCGGTGTTTCTGAAATTACGGAAAAAGAAATAGAGTGTCCCGCATGCCGGCAAAAAATGAAGAAAGTTAATTATAAAAATGATTCCAATATCATAATGGACCGGTGTGAAAACTGTAATTCAATGTGGGTGAAAAAGGACAGGTTAATGCCTGCGGCTTCTTTTTTTAAAGGTAATCCGTTAATGCGTGAAATGGCGGAAAGCTTTGGCGCCGAAGTGGCAAGCAATACAAGGGCTCGGAGTGAGTTAGATAACTTTAGGAAAAAATCCTGGAACCCGCTTCTGTGCTTTCTGGTTCCTTCTTTTATACCCTTAAGGGAGGTGGAGCGGGGAAACAGGTTTACAAAAGCCTGCACGTCAATAATCGTTATTAATATCCTTGTGTTTTTTATGCAGGTATTTGGCGTTGATAATGCAATAGATATGATCCGACATTTTGCGTTTATCCCGCAAAGAGTACTGGAAGGTTCATCTGTTTATACAGTATTCACCTCATTGTTTGTTCATAAAAACCTTTCGCATATAATCGGAAACCTCTGGATGTTGTACATATTCGGGAATAATCTTGAAACAAAGCTCGGAGCGCTCCGCTTTATTATGTTTTACCTCCTTTTTGGAGTTACCGCAAACGCAGTATCATATTTGTTTACAAGTAATGACAATCTGCTGCATTTCGGTGCCAGCGGCGCAATTGCCGGAGTAATGGGCGCATATTTTATATTCTTCCCCAAAAATAGAATTTATACTCATTTTTTCGGAAAAACATTTTCTATACCCGCTTATTACTTCCTTGGGATCTGGATAATCTATCAAGTAGTATTTGCCGTTGCTGATACCGGCGGCGGTATCGACTGGCTAGCTCACGTCGGCGGTTTCTTTACAGGTGTCATAACCGCCCTGGTAATTAAAAAGAAGTTTCCAAATAAATTAGGGACTAATTAATTTGAAAAGTGTGACAGTCACACGGTGACTGTCACGCGGGGACACTCAGGCCGGAGATTGGTAAACAATGAACAGTGAAATGGTTAAAAGGTTTAAAGAGGTCTACGGAAGCAAAGTTGAATTTCCGGAGATATTGGAATTGGATGAAGGGAAAGCTAACTATACTGTTAGTGTTTTGAAAGTTAGGATGGAAATGCAGGGGTATTCTACTGAAGAAATGTTGACAAAAATTGAAGATAATATGGAGGTTTTAACTGATATTGATCCGTCAGACAAAAACTTTAGCTTAAAAGAAATTTTGCTCAAGAGTGGCATAACTTCTGATGAAAATATATGTTTCTTTTTGGACGGTTTGCGTACAG
>MFGS01000082.1:0-2824 GCA_001778355.1 Candidatus Firestonebacteria bacterium RIFOXYA2_FULL_40_8 | reverse complement strand
AAAGATAAAAATATTTATATCTTCGATTATACTTATGAATGGATATTCTGTGCAACACATTATCAGAAGGTCGGAATCCTGAAAACAAGCGGCTATCTAAAGCAAAAAGACATGGTCGAAAAAGAAAAGAACAGAATGCCGGTTTTTCTTAAGCTATATATCGGTCTGACCGCTATTGTAGTAGTTGGTTCTTTATTTCTATTTAACAAACAAGTTGAAGTACTTCCCGGGTTGTTTCTTTCCGGAATTGCCGGATTTATATATAGAGAATGCATACTTCTTCTGAGCGTGCTTTTTATATATGGTATTGTAAATAGGCATGATTGGGCAAGGCGATTGATATTGTATTGGACCATAGTTGAACTACCTTTTAATTACGTAAGTGCCTGGATAAGCCTGGGCAATCAGAATACAAAATACTATAAATACTTCTATGATAAAATAGCATTAATGGGTAATGAGTCAAGCTTAACAATTTATGCAACTCTATATTTCTATTTGTTTTTTTCAGCTATTTTTCACTTTCTGCCGACTTGCATAATAATAATTTACTTTGCAAGAAAAAATAAATATTTTAAGAGGTAACATGAAAAAGTTTCTTGTACTGGTGTTGCTTGTTGTCATCGGAAGTGTGGTGGCGGGGGTTTATGGGATAGCGCATGACCAGATTACTTATACTATTTCTAGCGAGTATTTTACTATGTTTAAATTTTATCAATTTGGAAGAATAGTGCCGTTGGATTTGGTTTACTTACCGCCAAGAATTGCGGTTTCTATTGTCGGATGGATGGCTACCTGGTGGGTTGGGTTTATTGCGGCGATAATACTCGGGTTGTTTGGATTGGTTCACAAAGAACCCCGTCAAATGTTCAAAAGATCAACGCAAGCTTTTATTCTGGTGATTGCGACAGCCGTGTTTTTTGGTTTCATCGGCTATTTCTTTGCAAAGTTTTCGTACTTTGATAACCTTGCAAACTGGTACATCCCGGAAGGTCTGACCGACTGGGAATCCTTCAGGACAGTCGGCACCATCCACAACTTCAGCTACCTAGGCGGAGCCGTAGGAATTTTGATAGGCATTTACTGGCAGTTCAGAGGAAGGAAAAAGAAAATTCGAAAAGTTTGAAAAAGTGTGACAGTCACACGGTGACTGTCACGCGGGGACACTCAAGAGCAAAATGTTTTGGTATCGCCGGAATTTATTCCGACGGCGTTGGGTTAAAACCCAACGCTACAGATAATATGGCTAGACTATTGACAGACAACTAATTGATGGTATTATATAGAGGGATATAAATGGTAAATATGCCCCTGTATGGAGGGGATACGAGAAAATGAGGGTAAAAAAATGAAAAATAGAACGTTTTACATATTTGAAATTGCAGTACTTAACTGTGATGTGAAAGCAACGAGAAAAATACAGATAGAAGCGGAAAAAACTCTATATAAGTTAGCTGATGCAATAACAAAGGCTTTTGGATTCTTCTTTGACCATCCATTTGGTTTTTACAGTGATTTTAAAAGAGGAGGAAGCGACTCCAAAATTGGTTTTGAGTTGTTTGCGGATCTGGAGCTGGATGAAGGCCCGTCAAGACCTCATTTTAAAGGCGTTGAAAAAGTTAAAATAACGGCAGCCTTCAAAACTGTCGGCGACAAAATGCTGTTTTTCTTTGACTATGGCGAAAATTGGGAGTTTTCCGTGGAACTAAAAGAAATAAGAGAGGGCGAAAACCAGGGCATGAAAACCGCCGTCATCGAAAGCACAGGCAGAGCCCCCATCCAATATCCGCCGTGCGAAAGATAGCGGGATAGTTGAATATAGTTTTTATGAAAAGTGTGACAGTCACACGGTGACTGTCACGCAGGGACACTCTAGAAGGGAAAGAGGATGAGATGAAGAAAAAAACAAAAAATGTCACATTGGTGAAAAAAAGTACGCTTACCTGGTATCTTATTGTAATATTGGTTTTATTGGGATTTCTTAGTATTTGGCTGATGCTTATTGCTTTTTTGGTCGCAATTTTCCTGATGTTTCATAAGATATATAAATATATAGTGAGCAGGAAAAAAGAGAAATTATACAGAAGTTTGAAAGCATATTCCTGGCTTATGTTGATTATGTATTTCGTTGCGTTGACTTTCTATATTGTTTTAGAAATAAAACCGGAATACACGATAGAGTTTAAAATGCCGGATAGAACGCAATTTCAGAAAATATTAGAATATATTTTTATATTATCGGCAATCGGTTGGTATTTCTGCCTTATACTTGTTAAAGATTTAAGTAAGAAATATTTAAAAGTATTAGCAGTCATATATTTGGTTATGGACATTGTTAGTTTTATATTTCGTCCATCAGCTATAGCTGAATTAAGCCTAGGAAGTTTAATATTTAATATTGTAATGAGCAGCTTAGAGGTCTTTGTTGTAATTTTGATAATTTATTACAAGCAAGCCAGCGCATTTGTTTCTAAGAGGATGGGATGAAAAAATATATTCTAATTACACTTTGCGGGATTCTTTGTTTTGCAGGTTGTGGAGATAAAGAGCAAAATGAAAGACGGGCGGAATTAGAAAAATATGTTTTCAGTGGATTGAATACCTATATAATGGAAAAACCAAAATATTTGAGTGTTAAATATGATTCCATTTGGGTTCCCACCCGGCAGGAAATACAAAATGGGTTAAATATGGCTTATCAATATTTGCTAGACAATAAGGAAAAGAATGAAAAAATAGAAGAGATAATCAGTCTTGCTAAACGGTATACTGTTCAAGCTGTCGGGATTAACGTTAATGAAAAAAAGACAATATACTTTAATTT
>MFGS01000081.1 GCA_001778355.1 Candidatus Firestonebacteria bacterium RIFOXYA2_FULL_40_8 | reverse complement strand
CTTTATATTCCCCGTAAGGATCCGGTAACTTCACCGTTCCCAGGTCTGCTAATGTTTTTTTATCTACGGCAGGCAATTTATCTAAAACATCTTTTGCCTCAGGTCCTTCTGTCAACGCAAGTAAAAACATCAGATATTTTTTTGTAGAAGCATCAAAAGCCGGAAACTCCTTTCCTAGATAAGGAATAAGATATTTATTGCTATTTAGGATTTCAACAAAGAAAGCAGTCATGGGAATAACATTATCATTCTTCTTCCCCAGCATAGTTTTACAGTAAAATGAAATTGCATCCAGGGTCTTTTCCGGCGACGGGCCATGGGAATACGCCATGAACCAATCCTCAAACTCTTTCTCGTCTTTAAAATACTTCTTTTGAACATACTTGATATGTTCAACTGTTTCTTTAACCTCAAATTTCTTTCCGGAGACCAAATCTTTAGCTGTTAGTTTTATATCATACTTACCATATTCGTCTTCCGGTTCAAAGCAAACTTTCATATTTTGCTCGCCCATCATAACGTTTTTATTGCCCTGCAATTTATATTTAAAGCCCATAAGGTCTTTTTGATTAAAATAGGTTTTCTTCTTTGGCGTCATCATTTCAATATCATAAACAACATTACCCGTGCTGGTCTTATCAAGTTCATAACCGGAAAAGAACGGTATTATGGAAAAGTATTGTTTAGTGCAAACCTCATGACAAGTATTGAAACGCGGAATAGCTTCAGATATCTGCCTGCTCCACTTATCTTCCACCGCATTATCAATAGTCACTAACGGCTTGCAGTCAATGGCAAAAAGCTTTTGACCGGCAAGCGAAAAAAGAATCAACAGCAGAAGAAACAATTTATTTTTCATTTCAGCTCCTTTACTTATTTGACAAGAACCTGTTCCTATCGTTTACTGGGTTTTCTTTTTTTAATTTTTCAGCAGTTGCTCTGTCCTGCATGGCTTTCGTTTTATTACCCTGCAATTCATAAACGCCTGCCCGATTCTCGTAGATAGCCCAATAATCAGGTCTTAAATCAAGAGCTTTTGTATAATCCTCGATTGCCCTTTCAAAATTACCTTTAAATTGATAGGCAGCTCCCCGATTAACAAATGCTTCAAAATAATCCGGTTGGAGCTCCAGAACCCTATTATAGTTCTTTATTCCTTCATCTCTATTTCCTGACAAATCATATGCCAACCCTCTATTAAGATATCCTTTTGACATATTTGGGTCTATTTCAAGCGCCTTATTAAAATCAGTTATAGCATTTTCATATTTTTCTAATTTATTATAGAATTGCCCTCTCGCTTCGTAATACTTAGAATTATTAACATCTAGCATTATTGCCTTTGTTGACTCTTCTATTGCTTTTTCTTGTTTATTTGAATAACTATATGCCCATGATTTCTCATAATGAGCATAAGCTGAATTCGGGTCTATTTTTAGCACAACATCATATTCTTTTAGTGCTTTCTCAAATTCTCCTGAATTTGAGAAAGAGTCAGCAAGATTCATATGCGAATCTATATTATTTGGGTCTTTCTTAATAGCAATATAATATAATTCCCTGGCTTTATCATGTTCATTTATTCTATCATAAGAGCAACCAAGATTATTATAAGCATCAACATTCTCTGGATTTAATTTTATCGTTTTTTCTAACGCTTTTATCGCAGAATTATAGTCTTGTTTCCTCATAAAAGAATCAGCTTGATTGAAATAGATATGATCGTTCGAAGGATTTAACTCTATAGCTTTTGCAAAGTCATCTAATGACTTTGCAATATTTCCTATCCTATTGAAACATATCCCTCTAGTAAAATATGCGCCCCAGCTATCCTTGTGATTATACAATACCATGTCGTAATCAGAAATTGCTTTTTCAAACTCTCCAAGACACTGATAACTGAAACCCCGCACATGATGAGCATCTATATAGCCCGGAATTAATTCTATCGCCTTATTAAATGCTTTTACTGCATTTGCGTGTTCATTCTTATTTTGGAATTCTATCCCCTGGTTATAATGCGCTATTGCTTCTTTTTCATTCATTTTCGCCTCTATAAATCATTTTATTGCCTTCCCATCCTACTTCCCTTCCGCTTCTATCTTTTTCAGGAAGGATTTTATTGCTTTATTTTCAGGATCTCTTAAAAGTATTTTTTCCCAGCAGGTTTTTGCTTCTTTTTTCTGGCCCAATTTATAATAGGCTGAGCCCATTCTTTCAAGTGCCGTTGTATTTTCAGGATTTTCATCCAGGATCAGCTTGCAGACCTTTACCACTTCGGCAAATTTGCCCTGATAAAAAAGGTCCAGAGTCCGCATTAGCTTTTCTTTTTCGGGATCAATAGAGGATTCTAAAACTCTTTCTTCCGCCTTGAATACTTCCAAGAGTTGGTTCAGACTTTCGTTTTTCGGGCAGGATTTTGTTATATCTTCAAGAACAAACCGAGCGCTGCTTATATCCCCGCGAAAATAGGAAGAAAAGGCCTTTCTGGTCCGCTCCGACTGCGCGCTTTTACCGCTTTCTTCGGTAATAACAGTTGACACCGTTTTTATTCTTTTTAATAGAGCCGCGTATTCTTTTTTCCCGGAGGCAAAACTCAAGGCTTCCACTAATTTCTCTTCCGCTTTTTTATAGAATCCCGCTTCGGCGTCTTTTTTTGCCCCTTCCCAAAGAACATTCGCCTTTTTGCAGTCTTCAATTTCTTTCTCGCTGTCTATTCCGGTTCCCGCAACCGGCGCTTCCTCAGCAGCTATGAAGGAAGAAATTACCAAAATTATTCCAAAAGCCAATAAAAGCTTTCTCATTCCACCCTCCTGACAACTTAGAATATTATAATGTTTTTCCGGGAATTACTCAATCCAAATTTTGACTATTTTAACTTTAGATGCAAATCTTACACAAATGTAGTATAATTGAATCAGGGTTTTTGGAGGCCGCTAATGATTATTAAAATACTGGGAATAATATTTGGAATGTTTATGGTTATGCTTGGATCAAGTATTATTGATAATCTGCTATGGGTATCAAAACAATGGGGCTGGAAATATCTATGGATACAAGATTTTATGGCAATAGCTTTATTTCTTGTAATCGCGGTATTATGTATTTTAGAAAAAATAAAAGTATCAAAAACTGTAAAATTCATACTGGATATAATGACAATAATTATATTTTTCTTTGCTTTTGCAAGTCTTGCCCTTTGGACAAAAGCATGGACAATTTGGATTGAAGCAGGTACCAGGTATTTGTTATTGATAGGAGGAATTCAAATAGTCTTTAATATGATATTAGAACCGGACAAAGAAAACAAAGTTGAAACTATATTTAAAATACCTTTAGAGAAAGTCTTAGGCATAATAATGATTACAGCAGGTTTCTGCTTCACTTTTATGGTCATATTATATATGATTGCCAGATCAATAGAAGGAATATATTTTAATTACGATTTATTGTCCATACCTGATCTGTCAAAAGGAATTATGATTTTTATCGGAGGGATCGTCATAACTGTTATTTCTTTAAAAAAACAACGTTCAAAAACTATAAAAACCAGAAAAACCAAGCTTCATAGAAAACGGCGCAAGAAGTAGCGAAAGGTCACCTGCTTATAAATATCAATTTCTCCAGCTAATTACTTTTTCGCAGGCGAAACATTTTCCGTTATGCACCGAGACGACTCCGCTGCATTTAGGACATTTCCACTTCTTTCTTTCAAGAGCAAGGAACTTTTTCACGCCAAGCTTTTTTATATCTTTTAAATTTTTAATGGGACTTTCCGGTCTTTTATAACTGCTAAGATATCTCTTTTCAAGCCGTTTCAGGAACTCGCAGGGGAAATCACTGCATTCATAACAAAATCTAATCTTATTGATATTTCCTGTTTTGCACCGTGTACACTTTTTATTTCTGGGCTTACAGCCAATGCAGTGCCGGATATTCCCTTTTTTTTCAGGGAGACCGTTTGAATAAGCAAGGTAAAGACTGCATACTCCGCAGTTGATACCGCACGGTGCTATTAACTCTTCAGTGAACTTTTTCATTAAGCAACGGGTACAGTTCCGCCACAAAACTTTGGCGGACAAAATAGCACAAGTGAATGACCGTCCCCTTATTCCCCCTTTTTCTTCAACCTCTTCAGATTTATTCTGGAAGTATTAATCCATTCTTTTTCGGTTCGGCGGTAATTTGGGAAGAATTTCTTTGACCGTTTGATGATGTCTTTATAGATAAGGATTGCCCGGTCTTTTTGGTCCATTTTCTCAAGCAGGAGCGCCAGTCGAAAGCGCGCTTCTTCGCCTTCCCCGTATTCTTCCGCCAATTTCTCGTAGATACCAAGCGCTTCTAAATCCTCATTGAAGGCTTCATGGATCCTTGCAAATAAGAGAGCCACTTTGTATTTTTCATAATCCGGAGATTGTTCTTTGAGTTTAGTAAGGTTAGCTTTTGCCTCCGCGTAAAGTTTGGCTTCAAATAACGAGCGGCATAAAAATAACGACAGAAAATCATCATTCTTATAAGCCCCCTGCAAACACCCCTTATATATTTCCACAGCTTTGAACGGTTCGGATTTCCTCAGGTAATAATCCCCCAGAGCTTTTCTGTTCTCCACGGAATCACACGTTTCAAGTTTTTCCTTAAGCTTTTTAAGCTCACTCCCGGGACTCAATATATTGATAAAACTTTCCAAAAAACCCGACATTGACTGATATCGATACCCCGGCAAGACTTCAATTATGATATAGATAGCCGCTCCGATCAGAGGAACGCCAAAAATAAGCCACATCCATCCCCAGCTGCGCCCGGTCTTAACGACATGCACCGCTGTTAATATTTGAATTACGGGTATAAGATAACCAAAAATACCCATTTGACTTCTAAAGAATGAAAAGTAACCCATCAACTTTCCTTTTAAAACATTGCATTGTCCTTGTCAAATAATCAAATATTAATTATTTCTTCTCTTTAACTAATTTTTCCACTATAGACGTACATGTTCTTGTCAAATCACTTTCTTCTTCGCACTGTTCCGAAGCAGTTTTCACTATTTCGCCGCTTTCCACATTAACCGACCGGATATTAAGATAGTATTTTCTTCCAATTTTCCCAACACTTCCAATGATTATTTCCTGAACATTTAGAAGTTTTCCCAATTCAACAGCGCATTCTGCATTTGTGCAGCCCGACGTTTGAAACTGCTGCTCTTTTAATATTTTATCCATATTTGTTCTTTCAAGAACTATATATTTACCTGTGCTAAAAAGACTATTTCTAAGAAAATCAGACACAACTCCGGTTGTTGCTCTTGATACGTCTTTAGAATCCAGGTCCATAACGGCCACCCTGATTTTCTCCTTCTTAATTGCTTGAGTTTCCCCTTCTTCTTCTATATCTGAAGGCTCCAGCTTCATCACTATCATTTTGCTTAAAAACATAAAATCTTCATCCGAGGGACATACTTCCGTCTTTGTTATTAAAACCTGCCCGCTCTCCACATCCACAATACGGATATTTAGGCAATATTCATCCCCGATCATGCCCACACTTCCAACAAGCATCTGTTCAACGTTAAGAATCTTTCCAATTTCAACAATGCATTCATTCGTTGTACATCCGGAGGCTTGTAATTTTTGTTCTTTCAACACCTTATCTACATTTTCTCTTTCTAGAACTACAAAATTGCCGTCTTTGAAAAGTTCATTTCTAAGGAATTCGCCAACAATAGCCGAAGTTGATATCTTCACATTTTGCGATTCCAGCTCCATTACAGCTATTCTTATTTTATTCTTCAGATATATTCTCTTCTTTCTCATCTGATTTAGCGCTGCTTCTTTTCTTGCCGCATACTCAATTTGGGCAATCCTTTTCTTTGCAGACGCAAATCTTTTGCTGCTTTTCGGTATATGCCTAAAATGATATAAAGCTCTTTCCTGCATTCCTTTTCCTAGAAACCCTTCGCCAATATCATAATCTGAGGTTTCACCGAAGGTATAAGATAAAGAAATTGTGTATAAATTATCTAAATTACCCATAACAGCATATCCGAAATCTAATTTCATCGGTTTCAGGTTAACCCCGACTCCAAATGTTGCAACCTCTGGAACATATTTAAGTTTATAACCGGCCCTAATTGAAATTATTCTTATAAATTCACATTCCAATCCAAAATTATATTTAATCGTATTATCACTGTAAACGACATCCCCGCTGACCAGCCAGGAATCAGAGTCAGATTCTCTAAATTTCCATCCCATCCCTGTTCTAACTGTCAAAGGCAGATCATCTCCAACATCTATATAAGTCAATTTAGTCCCTACGTTCTGCACTGCGAACCCTAATGACAATGAGGAATCCAAACTCCTGAATAGTAATCCAAAATCTCCGGCATATGCAGAAGCAGTATATCGACCGGCAAGAGTACTTGAAACACCTTTTACATTAAAGCCTGCCGAAAGCTCATCAATCATGCTTATACTATAAGCTAAGTTAAACACCCAATTTTGCATGGCATTTACAGTTTCACTTGTTCCGTCATAATTGTTTATTTCTATACTACCAGCATCATAAAGGCATAGTCCGACGCCAAGCACTCCGAGTCCTTTTACCGGTAAGGAATAAAATAATGAACTGTTAAAAGAATCTATAATATTTTTCGTATAGTTTGCTGACATTGCGGAGAAAGGCAAATAGCTTAGACCTGCAGGGTTAATATGAACACTACCAGAATCATCTGATATTGCAGTAAAAGCAGAACCCATCCCAAAAGACCTGGCATTGATATCATCATGAAGAAAAGCGGCTCCGCTTGCTTTTACAAACGATATATTCATTAATAGAAAAGCAGTTATAATAAGAAACAAATACACTGTTTTTTTCATTTTGCTATAACCACCTTTTTTTTATCTTTATAACTATCCCCGTCAACGAATACTACATATACTCCGCTTGGGACAACATTTCCCTGATCATCTTTTCCATCCCAGAACAAGTCCGTATACGAACCGGCTGTCTGCGTTTTCCTCAATAAAGTCCGGATCGTTTCTCCCCTTAAATTATGTACTGTCACTGTTACTGCCGCGTCACGGGGAATGGTATATTGAACATTCATCGGTACGCCTTTTATTGGATTAAACAAGTTTCCTATTATTTTTACATTTGGAGTAATAGTATTTGTAATCCCGGCGCTGTTTTCCGAATAATTCCCGTAATTTCCTGCTCCGTTTTTAGCCCTAACCCTTGCATAATAGGTCAGACCGTTCTTACAGCCTGTAACAACATAAATAAAGACATTTCCTACATCTCCAGAATAAATATCATTCCCACCCGGCGTAGTTCCCACCTGCAGGTAGTATCCTGTTATCCCGTTCGCAGGATCTGCAGAAGTTCCGATAGTCCAGGTTATAGTAAGAGCTAAGCTTCCTGTGCACACCGGTTTTGAAGGTGTTCCGCTCAGTACTCCGGATATAACTGCGAACCTTTGCAGTGAAGTTATATTATTCCCGCCCAGCGCGGATACCCTGACATTGTAAGTTCCTGCTGCTATTCCGCTTGGAATAACCACACCACTAATGGCACTATCGCTCATGACCGCATATGAAGACAGAGCTATTCCGTTATCAAGCTGGACCGCCGTTACGGTACTGCTTCCAACGCCTCCATAGAAACCGGATCCCGCTATTGCTATTGTGGTTGAATTACTATTAATCCCTGTCGATGGTGTTAGCGCACTCACTACTATCACAGGAGCTGTATTAACCGTAAACTTCTGGATAGAAGTACTGTTTGTCCCTCCCGCTGCGGTTACTCTCACGCTGTACGAGTTCACAGCAACTCCTGTAGGGACGATGATCCCATTTATGGAACTATCGCTCACAACTGTGTATGGTGTCAACACCGTACCGTTATCAAACTTAATTGCAGACACAGTACTGCTTCCAATACCTCCCCAGAAACCTGAGCCTTTAATGGATATAATTGTTTGACCAAGATTGGAACCTGTTAAGGGTGTTATATTTGAAACAGTTGGTGCGGCGGTCATAACAATATATTTTTGCATTGAAGTCGCGTTCGTTCCGCCTCCTGCTGTTACTCTCACATTATATGTACCTGCAGGAACCCCGATCGGCACTACTGCTCCGCTTATTGCGCTATCGCTCACAACCGTATACGGTGATAAAATTGCTCCATTATCCAATTTAACTGCAGTTACTGTATTGCTCCCGACTCCGCCATAGAAATTGGAACCCGTTATTGATATCATGGTAACGCCAAGGTTGGAGCCGGATGACGGAGTTGTACTCGTAACAACAGGGGCAGTTGTTGTAACAGTGAACTTTTGCGCAGAGGTGGCATTAGTGCCGTTTGTTGTGGTCACAAGAACATTGTATGTACCTGCCAAAATACCGCTCGGGACAACCGCTCCGCTTATCGTACTATCGCTTACAACCGTAAAGGGAGATAATGTTGCTCCATTATCAAATTTGACAGCAATTACACTATTACTCCCAAATCCTCCATAGAAACCGGAGCCCGCTATTGATATCGTAGTAACCCCAAGATTAGAGCCTGATGAAGGGTTTATTGAGTTCACCACCGGTGAATTAGGGGAATATACTTGAACAACATTTAGATCAGAACAGGTTACATATACATTACCGAAGGTATCAACAGCTATTCCGTGCACAAAATTATTCGGACCATTACAAACTGCCAAAAATGTTCCATCTTCCGTAAATTTTTGAAACCTTCTCCCTGACTCTTCGCCAACATAAACATTACCTGCAGTATCTAAAGCTAAACTACAAGGGTCTGTGAACTCACCATTGCCGCTTCCCTGAATTCCCCAAGTTGTAATAAAAGTTCCATTCGTTGTAAATACCTGAATCCTTTGATTATCAGAATCCGCTACATATACTTTTCCTGAATTACTTACAGCTATTCCCCTTGGCATAGAGAACTGACCATTTCCACTGCCATGACTTCCCCAAGCGGTGATAAATGTGCCACTCGAGGTAAACGACTGGACTCGATAATTATTTACCTCGGTAACATAAATATTTCCTGAATTATCCACAGCAATGCCCATCGGAAAATCAAACTGCCCGGGGCCGCTTCCGGTGGTGCCAAACGCTGATAAGAATGTCCCGCCTGTTGAATATATCTGGACCCAATCATTAATTAAAGTATAAACTTTTCCGGATGCATCTGTCTTTATATCAAACGGATCTGAGCCCATAACAAACCAACTTGTAATAAATGCCCCGCTAGAAGTAAATTTTTGAATCCTGGAATTTCCATAATCCGTTACGTAAACATTACCTGCGCTATCCAAGCACACACCGTAGGGTCCCTGGAAGCCTACTCCATACCCTCCCCATTGTGTTTTAAAAGTAAAGCTTTGCGCCGAAATATTGCCGGTAATTATAGCAGT
>MFGS01000080.1:513-9538 GCA_001778355.1 Candidatus Firestonebacteria bacterium RIFOXYA2_FULL_40_8 | reverse complement strand
CGGATAAAAGAAGCCCGATCGAGGTTATTTTCGCCAAATTAGTTTTAAATGAAGATTATTTAAACGGACTTTTGGCACAGCCTCGTAAGCTTGGAGAGGTTCATTTTACTCAGCAATATATTGACTAAACCCACTCAGTATAATACAATATAGAAGATGGGCTGTATATTCACATTTTTTTCAAGGAGACCTATATGAAAGCAGTAATTATGGCGGGTGGATTTGGTACCAGACTTCGTCCTTTGACCTGTAATATCCCGAAACCTGTTGCTACGGTTGCCAATAAACCGATGATGGAGCATATCGTTGACCTTCTCAAGAAACACGGAGTAAAAGAGATGGTTTCTGCGCTTTACTTCCAGCCGGAATCAATATCTGATTACTTCAGGGACGGCTCTGATTTTGGAATTAAGATGGATTATATTAAGACCGAGTCCGAAGTCGGCACCGCGGGCTGCGTGAAATATGCTACGAAATATATTGACGGCACCTTCATCGTGATGAGCGGGGATGTGCTTACCGATTTTGACCTGACTAAAGCTGTTGAATTCCATAAAAAGAAAAAATCTTTAGCGACAATCGTCCTTACCCGCGTTGATAATCCGCTGGCGTTTGGCGTCGTTATCACGGATAAAAACGGGAAAATCGTCCGCTTTCTGGAAAAACCATCCTGGGGCGAGGTTTTCTCCGATACGGTAAACACCGGTATTTATATCCTGGAAAAAGAAGTACTGGATCTGATTCCCGCCGAGAGAGAGTTTGATTTCTCCAAAAACCTGTTTCCTCTTATGCTTGCAAAAAAGATGCCGCTTTTCGGGTATATCGCAAAGGGTTACTGGAAAGATGTCGGAAGTTTATCCGAGTACAGGATATCGCATTACGACATAATGGACGGGAAGGTTGAAGTCATTGTTCCCGGGAAGAAAACAAATAAAGTCGGCAAAGGAATCTGGATAGAGTCTGATGTTCAGATACATCCTACCGCGATGCTTAAAAATCCGGTGGTCATCGGAAAAAACGTCCAGATAAAAGCAAATGTAATAATTGAAAACTCCACCATAGGTGATAATTGTATTATTGAAGAAGGGGCAAAGATAACCAACAGCGTGCTCTGGTCGGGAAGCATTGTCCGTCAGGATGCCACTGTTTTTGAAAGTGTCATGTGTCATTCTGTGGAAGTAGGTAAAAAGGCTGTTATTCATACGAATTGCGTAATCGGCGACAACTGTATTATCGGTGACGAAGCGGTTTTGAAAGCAAATGTAAAACTCTGGCCGCATAAAAATGTAGAAAGCGGCGCGATACTTTCCACAAGTCTTATCTGGGGCGATAAATGGTCCCGCACGATATTCTCGGAGTACGGCGTTATCGGACTTGCAAATATTGAGATTACTCCTGAATTTGCGGCAAAACTCGGAGCAGCTTACGGCGCCGGAGTTCCCAAGGGTTCTTCTATCATAACCTCCAGAGATAATCACAGGATTTCCAGGATGACTAACCGTGCTTTTATGACGGGGCTTCTTTCTTCGGGTGTAAATGTTTATGACGTAGGGGTTACTCCGATAGGCGTTGCCAGATATGTTTTAAAACCCCTCCGCAGTGTGGGTGGGCTGCATATCAGAATGTCACCTTTTGACGCGGAGAAAGTTGATATAAAATTCTTTGACGAGCAGGGCATTGACCTGGCTTCCGCAAAAGAAAAAAGCATTGAAGGTCTGTTTTTCAGGGAAGATTTCAGGCGCGCCCCGTTCCAGGAAGTCGGCGAGGTCTCTTTCCCGTCTCACGCGATAGATCATTACCGTGAAGGTTTTTTGCATGAAGTGGACAAAGAGGCCATAAGGAAAAGAAAATTCAAGCTGGTTATCGATTACGGCTATGGAAGTTCCTCTACAATATTCCCGTCGCTTCTTGGACAACTTGAGTGCGATGTCGTTTCTCTTAACTCCTATCTGGATGAAAAAAAGCTTACGAAATCTTCTGCCGAATTTAACCAGTCGATCGAACAGCTGTGTAATATTACCTCCACGCTGAAAGCGGACCTCGGGATTATGCTGGATGCCGGCTCAGAAAAAATATTTATAGTGGATGAAAAAGGAAAAGTGTTAAGCGGGGATCAGGCTCTGTGTTTCCTGACGTACCTGCAGTTTAAAGTGAATAAAGGCGGAACTATCGCCGTGCCTATCTCGGCTTCTTCGGCTATTGATGAAATAGCCGCGAAGAACGGAGGCAAGGTTATCCGAACCAAGACCAGCTACCGCAGTATGATGGAAACCGCGATGTCGGGGAAGGTGGATTTTGTAGGTGAGGCGCTTGGCGGGTATATTTTCCCCAAGTTCATGCCTTCGCTTGATGCTATGATGTCGGTGGTAAAGATACTTGATGCGATGACCGTAGTCGGTGAGAAGATCTCGGATATAATTAAGAAAGTTCCGGAATCAAAAATAATACGCGAGACCGTGGCCTGTCAGTGGGAAACCAAAGGGACGGTAATGCGGGAATTAAATGACTATGCCAAAGATAAAAAAGCCGAGCAGATAGACGGGATAAAAATATTTGAAAAAGAAGGTTGGATCATGATCCTGCCGGACGGGGAAAAACCTTTGTTCCATCTGAATGCGGAAGCCAAGACGACGGAAGCGGCAAGAAAACTAATTACAAAATACGGTCAAATGATAAAGGCCTGGCAGAAAGTAAGCGCCCCGGAAGGAGATACCGTTTATGACGGAAGCGAAAATTAAATTCGGCACCTCCGGGTGGCGCGGGATAATCAGCGACGACTTCACCTTTTTAAATGTTGTAAAGGTAGCGCAAGGTATCGCACGTTATGTGAAGGAAAAGGAGAGGCCGACGGTCAAAAACGGAGTGATCGTAGGCTATGACACCCGGTTCCTTTCCGAGAAGTTCGCCGCAACCGCTGCCGGCGTGCTTTCTGCCAATGGCATTAAAGTTCTTCTGACGAAAAGAGACACTCCCACTCCGGTGATTTCGTATGAGATAATAAAAAGAAAACTCGCGGGCGGGATCAATATAACTGCGAGTCATAATCCTGCGTCCTACAACGGGATGAAGTTTTCCCCTTCCTGGGGAGGTCCCGCGCTTCCGGAAACCACGAAGATTATTGAAGATTACGCGAACGATCCGCTTCAAAAGGTTTTACCCGGGGATGATAAAAATGTCGTTGCCCTGGACCCGAGAGAAGCGTATTTAAAAGTCATACGTAACAAGGTGGATCTTAAACTTATAAAAAAAGCCGGGATGAAAGTCGGGGTTGACCTCCTTTACGGTACCGGCAGAGAGTATCTGGACCTTCTTTTAAAAGAATCCTGTAAAAAAGTCACGGTATTTCATGATCATCGAGATGCTTATTTCGGCGGGGCTTCGCCTGAACCAAAAAGCGAGCGTTTGTCGGAACTCATTTCTGCCATAAAAAAAGAAAAACTTGATATAGGCCTGGCAACGGACGGGGATGCCGACAGATACGGAATAGTGGACAAAGACGGTACTTTTATAACGCCTAACGAGATCCTTTCGCTTCTTATGGTTTATCTGAAGAAAAGCAGGGGATGGAACGGGTGTGTGGTCCGTACGGTTGCGACTACGCATCTCATTGATGCTCTGGCGGCAAAATATAATATTCCGGTGAGAGAAACACCGGTAGGATTCAAATACATCGGCGAGATAATGATGAAAGAACCGATGATAATCGGCGGGGAAGAAAGCGGCGGGCTTACGACCTACCAGCACATCCCTGAAAAAGACGGAATACTCGCCTGCCTACTGGTACTCGAAATGGTTGCGGCAGAAAAGAAAAGCATAAAAGAGATCTTAAAGAAAATGTACGGCGAAGTCGGGTATATTGCGACCGGCCGTGGAAATGTCCGTCTTACCGAAGAGAAAAAACAAAAGCTTGTGGCGGCGCTTTCCAAAAAACCGCCTATAAAGTTCGGTTCCTACACCGTGGAAAAATTAATCACTATGGACGGTTTTAAATTCCTGCTCGGCGGGAAGAACTGGATAATGATACGCCTTTCGGGTACGGAGCCGCTGGTGCGTCTTTATGCAGAAGCAGATTCCGATAAACATTTGGACCAATTGGTTAATCTGGGCAAGAAATACATTCTAAGTTTCTAAAATGGAGCTGAATGTCAAAGAATAACCGGTTTAGAAAATTCAATACTACTGTTCTCCCTGCAGGCAGGGTGCGTATCAGTAATTGGCCTTTAAAAGAAAAATTTCTGAAAATATTTATATATGCGGTAATGGCCGTGGTTGCTTACTTTTTCCTCGCGGGTAATGCGGGGCTTATCCACCTTGTACAGTCAAAACTTGAAAAAGCAAAGATAGAAAAAGATATAGTATTATTGGAAGAAGAGAATAAAAGAGCGACAGCCGAAATACAAGCTCTCCGGAGTGATTTAAAGTCCGTGGAAAGAATTGCAAGAGAAGAACTCGGCCTTATAAAAAAAGGCGAAGTTGTCTACAAATTCATAATTAAGAAAGAGACCGAAAATGATCGTTCTGGCAATAGAAACAGCGACCGGCGCTGAAAGCGTCGCGCTGGTTACAGAAAATAAAGTTCTGGCCGAGGTTAACGCCGATATCAAATTCGGACATTCTTCCACGCTCCTTCTTAATATTGAAAAAATATTTAAAACCACTGCTCTTGAAATTTCAGCGGTCGATGCAATAGCGGTTTCCGCCGGTCCGGGTTCTTTTACGGGACTCCGTGTCGGTTTTTCTCTTGCGAAAGGCCTGGCTTACGCCGCAAAGAAAGCTTTTCTGGCAATTCCCACTCTGGATGCCCTCGCATATTCTTTTTCTAAAACCGGTGAAGGCATTACTCCGTTAGACGGCAAAAAAAAGAAAGTCACAACCCTTATATGTCCTCTGTTAGATGCGAGAAAAGAAGAGTATTACTTCTCCCTTTACTCTAAAACAGAAAAAGGCCTCGTTTCGCTTCTTGCTTCCAATTCACTTCCTCTTCCCGCGCTGATAAAAGAAGTTAAAAAGCAGAAAGCAGAAAAAATAGTATTTTTCGGTAATGGCGCTGATAAATGCAAAGAAGAACTCAAAAAGTCATTTAAAAACGCTGATTTCCCTGAGGTACCTCCAAGAGCCTCTGCGGTAGGCGCTTTAGCGATATTCAAACTTTTAAATAATGAAAAACAAGATTTCAATAAAACACTTCCGATGTACATAAGAAAACCGGATGCAGTCTTGAAGAAGCAGGAAAAGCAAAAACAGCAAGGAAAGCAAGGAAAGAAAGAGAAGTAAAAAAAGCAGGAAAAGTAAGGAAAGCAAAGAAAGCAAGAGAAGTAAGTCAAGTAAAAGAAGAAAGAGAAGAAAAGGAAGTAGGAAGTTGAGCAAAGTCTAAATATCGGTCAATAACTCTTTGCGAAATCCACCTAGGCGGATACAAAGTACGAAGTTTTAGATTAAAGTGTTATTATTTGTCATCCCGGAATCCGGCTTTTTGGATATCCGGGATCCAGTGTCTTTGAATTAAATAATACTACATTAATGCAGAACGTGAGTAACCTGAGTAACGTGCTTGTCCTCCGAAGCCCAAGGCGTAGGAGGGGAACGTGCTAACAATTTTAATGGAAATACGTAAATCTCAAGATTATGGAGTACTATTGCTGGAAATAACAAAAATGCTCGAAGCCGACCTCGACGCCGTCGTTGCTCTCGAAGCCAGCGTTTTTACGCTTCCTTGGTCCAGGCCTCTTTTTTTGAAGGATATTAAAGAAAATAAGTGCGCGAGGTTTTTTACGGCGAAAGAGGGTGATAAACTTCTCGGGTACGGCGGGTTCTGGCTTCTGCAGGACGAGATGAATATAGTCAACATAGCGGTTAGTCCGGATCACAGGCAAAAAGGCGTAGGTAAATTACTTTTAAAACATTTACTCTCGGAAGGAATGAAAGAAGGGGCTAAGTTTGCCACTCTGGACGTCCGGGTTAATAATACCGCGGCGAGAAAACTTTATGAAAGCGCGGGGTTCATATTTATTGCTCTCAGGAAAAAATATTATACGGATAATCAGGAAGATGCAATTGTGATGTGGCTTAATCCAATTAAACTGTAAAGGAAAAGAGTGAACGCGAAAACAAAAGGTATCTGGTACGGCATTATCGCCTGCGTTACCTGGGGAACTATCTGGCCGATCGGAAAATGGATTAACAATAATTATAATGTTGATCCGTTTTATTTTGCAGCGCTCCGGTTCCTTATCGCAGGGCTGGCGGCCTGGGTGTTTCTTGCGGTAAAAAAAGATAAAGCGTTCTGGCTCACGCTTAAAAACCACTGGGGCCTCGCTGTGGTACTCGGCTTTTTCGGTATGTTTGGTATGGGTTCCCTCGTGTTTTTATCAATAAAACACACGACTATTGTTAATTCGGCCTTGCTGATGAACTCCAACGCGCTGTTCATTATTTTCTTCTCGCTTTTTATAGGTGAAAAGATAACTCCGGTGAAAATAATAGCGGTTGTAACCGGACTCCTCGGGTGCTATCTTATTATTAATAACGGTTTTGTTTTTAATATGATGGGGAGCGAAACCATGAAAGGGGATTTGATGGCGGTCGGGGCCTCTATCTGCTGGGCGGCCTACACCGTTATAGGAAAAGCAAAAGTTAAAAACGTAGACTCAACGCATCTTTCCTCTTTGAATTTTATATTCGGCGCACTTATGATATTTATTCTAATCTTCTTTATGAAAGCTCCCGTAGCAGACGCTTTTTCTCCTTTTCCGTTCCTGGGTATTGCGTATATAGGAGTTGTTGCCACCGCATATGGTTTTACCATCTGGTACTACGCCCTTGAATCCGTAGAAGCCGGCGTTTTGGGCTTATTCCAGTTCATAGTCCCATTGATGACCGCTGTTTTCGGCGTCTTTCTGTTCAATGAAAAATTCACAATATATACTTTTATCGGAATGGTCTTGATATTAGTAGGCGTAGCAATTGCATCGAAAACAAGTACGAAATAGAGACAGATGCTTGGATGGTTAGAGGGTTGGAGGCTTGGCAAAAAGCTTGAAGATGGAGTGTAGATAAAATAATAATACATTAATGTGGAACGTGAGTAACCTGAACAACGTGCTTGTCCTCCGAAGCCTTAGGCGTAGGAGGGGAACGTTCTAACATTTTTCTCATAGGAGGAATTATTTAATGCAAAAAATACATCTGGAAAAAACAGCGGCATTCTCGGTCCTGGTAAACGAGTATCCTAAGTATTTCACTCACGGTAACGGGCGGTCTATTTTGTTCGGTAAGTGGGACTCGGAAGGGTTTTCTGTCTTCTCTTTTGGCGAGGATATTTCGGTTATGTACAACAAAGAAGGAGAGATCTTTAGAGCCCTGAGCTTGCTCATGACGGAATTAGAAAAGGGGAATAACGGAGTTATAAAGATCAGACAGATTCCTCCTTTTAAATTCAGAGGGTTGATGCTGGATAGTTCGAGAAACGCAGTATTGACCGTGGAGGCGGCAAAAAAAGCTATAATGAAACTTGCGCTTCTCGGGTATAACGCGCTTTGTTTTTATACGGAAGATACTTACGAAGTGGAAAACGAACCTCTTATCGGATATTTGAGAGGAAAATATACAATAAAAGAGATGAAAGAGCTGGATGATTTTGCTTTCAAGTTTGGTGTGGAATTATTCCCCTGCATCCAGGCTCTCGGCCATATGCCGCATATATTTAAATTTAATAGATATCAGGATGTAAGAGATGATGAAAGATGTTTTAATGTAAGAAAAGAAAAAAGTTATGTCCTGCTCGAAAAAATGATGAAGAGCGCCTCAAAGCCTTTCAGATCGAAACGGATACACTTGAGCATGGACGAGGCGCACGGCTTAGGTCTCGGTAATGCGTTCTTACCGGGCAAAGTGAATGACCCGAGAGAGTTGTTCGTAAAACACACAATAAGGGTTATGAAGATCTGCAAAAAACTTAAATTAAAGCCTCTGATGTACGGGGATTCCATGGTCGGGTTCTGCGGTACCAAACGTTTCACGAGCGAGCAGAAAAAATCGATACCGAAGGATCTCAAAGTTGTATACTGGGATTATTATAGGGAAACTGCGAAAGGCTATGATAATTACATTAAAGAATACGAGAAAGCCGGCTTTAAACCGATGATCTCTCCCGGTGTCTGGAGTTGGCTCAGGTTCTGGCCCATCTATCCCAAGGCAGAGAGGAATCTTGACCTTTTCATGCCTGTGGCGAAAAAGCACGGTATTGATGAATCGCTCATAACGGCGTGGGGAGATGACGGTAACGAATGTCCGTTTAATTCTAACTGGCCGGCGCTGGCGCTTCACGCAGAATACTGCTGGTCGGAAAAAGCTGATAAGAAGAAGCTGAAAGAACAGGTGAAAGTTATCTCGGGTAACTCCTTTGATGCTTTAATTTCGCCCTGGATCCTTGATGTGGTGGACAAAAAAAGCGCGTATTTCCGTACGCCGCCTTCAGTCGGGAGGGCCTTCCTTTATGATGATCCGATAATGGGAATATTTTCCGGACATACTTTTGGCAGAAAGTTGAATCCTTACTATGAAAAGGCTTACAGTACCATAAAGTCAGCAATGAAAAAAGAGAAAGCCAATAAAGATCTTTTAAGTTTTCCTCTTTTGTTTGCGGATGTTTTGAGATTAAAAGCGGATTTTAAACAAAACTCCTATAAGGCTTATAACGCAGGGAATAAAGCGGCTTTACGAAAAATGGTGAAAGACGCCTCTGAGTTACAAAAGAGGGTTAAAAAACTCTGGAAGATGCAGAGAATTCTCTGGCTCAAAGAAAGAAAACCTTTCGGTCTCGATGTACTTGATTTGAGGTACGCCGGACTTATCGGCCGTTTTGATGTCTTCAAAGAAAGAGTCAATGAGTATCTTAGCGGAAAGATAACTTCTATACCCGAGTTCGAAGAAAAACCGCAAGCCTGCTATGGCGAGTTCCCCAGATGCAGCTTGCGAATGTACCGGGATATAGCATGTTTTCATATACCAGTTTAAAAAAAACGTT
>MFGS01000080.1:0-336 GCA_001778355.1 Candidatus Firestonebacteria bacterium RIFOXYA2_FULL_40_8 | reverse complement strand
TTGTTTTTACACTTTACTGATGACCACGGGTGTACGGTGGAGCTTCCGGGATTTCCCCGTCTGGCGGCGAAAAATGCGTTTTCTCTCGATGAGATTAAAAAACTTATCCGTTATGCCGCAAAAAAGAAGATTGAGATAATTCCGGAGCTGGAAACTTTTGGCCATACCAGATATCTGACGGATAAAAGTAAGTACAGCTATTTGTACGCCGGAAAAAGAACAAAAATATTGAAGTTTAATGCTATAGATCCTCTCAGCTACGATACACTGAGCATTATGACTCAACTTATTAAGTCGATCTCAGGTCTTTTCCCGGGCAAGTATCTGCATATCGGT
>MFGS01000079.1:12183-13685 GCA_001778355.1 Candidatus Firestonebacteria bacterium RIFOXYA2_FULL_40_8 | reverse complement strand
ATTATTCAATCAAAGCCCCGGGAAATTCATGCCTTTTGTAAGTTCTTTCATCTTTCCTGCGCTTGCCGACTGGGACTGCCCTACGCCGTTCGAGATCACTCTTTTTATTGCATTTTCCAGATCAAGCTTTCTTTCAGGCGCCAGAAAATACGGATCTATAGATATGCTGACCAGTTTGAATTCGCCGTTCATGGAAATCTTAATCTTCCCGCCAGCTTCTTCTACATTAACAATCGTAGCTTCCAGTTCTTTTTTAATCTCACGCGCTTTCTTTTGCAGATCATACATCTGTTTCATCTTGTCGAACATAGGTTTTTCTCCTTTTAGAATATATTCTTCGCCTTTAGCAAGATATTAACGGAGGTGGTTCCTTTTTCGGACATACCTCAAATAACTAAGAATTAAATTCTAAGCACTAAACAAATTTTAAATCTTAATACTTAAATCACAAACAAAATCGTCGTATTATATGCGTATTGCTTTTGCTTAGTTATTAGTTATTTTATCTTAATTATTGTTTAGTGCTTAGTGCTTTAACCTTAGTAATTGCTCTCTAAAATACTTCGTACTTGGTTTTAAATGCCTTTTTTCTTTTCCTCTATTATTTTTTCCTTGCCTATTTCGAAGAAAGGTTCGGCGAACTCGGTATTCCAGACACGGTCTTCCCATTTCCGGTTCTTAACGGTTTCCAGGAAATTCTTAAAGTCCTTAAAGTAGGAACCGTATATATGAAAGCTGTTCGCGTAATGCACATATCTTCCGGGAATTACTTTTTTTCCGCTCTTTTCGCTGATCTTCACCGCTATCATCCTCTGGAGTTCGGTAAGCGCAAAGATATTCATGAAAGCGGCCTTGTAAGCATCATTACTCCGCCAGATAGTGTTCACGTTGAGATAATTTTTCCCATCAGAAGCTTCCTGGATCCTGGCCCAGAACATCTGCAGGCAGGGCGGATCATACGAAGGCGGGTCTTTTAAAGGATTCCAAGTGATAGCCTGCGCTCTTCTGGAATAAAAGCTTTCCGATAGTTTATCAATGATATAATTAATCTGATTAATTGATTTACCTTCCATTTTGTAATCAAAAAGCCGTTCATGGTAAGTATACGTCCATTTCCCTTCTTCCGGCTTAATCCAGTGATCATGAATACCGTCCACGACTTCCTGTCTGTACACTTCAAGGTCTTCCAGTCCGCCAGGAAAAGCCCTGTGAATACGTGGTTCCTTAAACGGATCATTAATCACCATCATCATAGTACAATCCCTGCTTGCAGGATCCCCCGGTTTGTCGTACTCCGTCTTTATCTGTACTCCTTGTTCCCAGGTAGCAATAACAGCTTTTTCCCAGGCCTCCGGGAGTGTTTCACCTTCTATTCTTATTGCAGGTATGCTTCCGTCCATAAATAATCCTCCGCGTAAAAAAAGTGACAACTTAAGTTGTCATCCCGTACTCAGATACGGGTTGTTGTATCTGCTTTTGCCCGCCAATCTTTATGGAGGGCG
>MFGS01000079.1:11890-12172 GCA_001778355.1 Candidatus Firestonebacteria bacterium RIFOXYA2_FULL_40_8 | reverse complement strand
CTTTTGCAATACTCAAAAGTTGTTTAAAGATCTATTACTTTTTCTTGTTAATTGTAGCATTTATGATATTATTTTACAATAACAGCGGTTACCCTAAAAACAAAGTAACACTATTCTGGTTAGTCCGAAGAAGAACCTATATGCGAGTTGCTTGTATCAGTGGAATCCAATAGCTTTGCAATCGGTGGAATCGAACCCGAAATTCTCCTAAAACTTCAATATTCAGAATGTCAATAGTGGCACGTTTTCTACTTTGGATTTCGGGGTTATTTTTTCTTGCTT
>MFGS01000079.1:3051-11857 GCA_001778355.1 Candidatus Firestonebacteria bacterium RIFOXYA2_FULL_40_8 | reverse complement strand
GTCAACGTACTGTTTATCAAGTTGAATAGCAGTAGCTGCCTGATTTGCAGCTTCCTGAATTTTGTTTACCGACAGATAAAACTCCGAAAGAGAGACCCTGCCTTGCGGGAAATACGGATCGGCGCTTATTATTTTTTTATACTCGGCCTCCGCCAGGTCATTTTTTCCCTGTTTGCGGAGTGCTGCAGCCTTTGCTTGTATCTGCGGGAACTGCCAGACAATATTCATAAGCTCATACACATAAGTATCGTTAATATTTCCGTTACTTTCTGTTTTAGCAAAAACAAGCGGGTTAAAAAACGGAAAATATTCCAGCTGCGAGGGAACTGTTGTTTTTTCCCCGGGTTCATTCACCCGGTAAATCCTATAATAAGTATTCTGGTATACTAAAGAAAACTTATGCAGCTTTTCGGGATAAAAATTCATATTAAAGGCGGCGGACTTGTTATTCACCGTGTTCTGATTTATCTGATAACGCACGGAGTTCTTTGTTTTATCGAAGATGAACTGCCATTCATATACAAAATATCTAACCTTGTACTTTTTACAGAGATTATAGAACTCTTCTTCGCTTTTATAAATAGCTTCGTAACATTCTTTTGTTTTCGCCCTTATATCCGCAGACTCGAACATAGGATGCAGTACCACGGGTTTTCCCGCATAGGCAAATATCTGTCCCGCAATGCCGAAATTTGAAAACACCGCCCCGTCCTCCGCGGCATTATTTTTAAGCCAGCTGACCATAGAGCGGTGTATCTCCGCATCATTTTGCTTTATATCTTTTGTAACGCCCGTGTAGGTCTGATAACCCAGGGAAAGTGCAATAATAACGGCTACTAATATATTTTTCACCACGGCACTTTTGAGCGGTTTAACCGACAAAAGTAAACCGGTGAACGGCACCATAAAAAATACAAGAAAAACGTACAATCTTTCAAAAAGCAGGTACAAAGGCATGAATGCTATAATGAAGAAGAGCAATCCTTCTTCAAGTTTTGTTGTTTGCTTCTTAAAATACTTTCCTAAAGTCAGTCCGATACCGAAAGCCGCACAAACAAATAATCCGCCGAATTGAATAAGCATATTGGGGAAAGTAGGGCTCACAAAACCCGCCTGCCAGAAGACTTTTGCATCAAAGGGCATACCTGACGGGTCATCAGGTTTTGAGCCAAAATACCTTATTTTGTAATATAATAGCTGGTATACATGGTTATACTCCCCGCTGTGCCTGCCCGCCAGGAATGAAAAACCTGCAACAAATATTAAAGACAAAAGAATAAAGAGCGCTCCCGCAGGCAAAGGGTTTATTTTGACCTTTTTACCCAGAAGCCAGCAGATGATCAAAGCATAGGTGGCCAGCATGGAGTAAGAAAAGATGAAACTTTCGGACCTAAGCGTGGGAATTATAATTCCGCCAAGCACGTTAAAACCTGCGATAAATAACAGCGGAAGGATAGTCTCATCCCTTTCTTCGTACCTGGTAAAATATTCAAAAGCAATGAAAGCGAGAAAAACGGTATAGAAAAACTGGGTCATATGCCAGGAAGTCAATGGAATGAAAAGAAAGAGCCCGCAAAGCAGAGGGTAAAGATACTTCTTTCCCGCATCCTTCGGCTTTAAAAAATAGAAAAGAAAGCTTAAAAAAATAAACGGCAGGGCAAAATCTTCTTCTACGAAACCCCCGGCAACCGTTCTGGAATACCAGGCGAAGGAAGTAACAAAAAATAAGACAGGGATAAACAATCCCCATTTAAAAGAAGAGAGTTTACTCGAAATGCCGTAGACGGCAAATATAGAAATACCGGAGATAATGAACATTAAATATGCCAGGTAAACATGAAATGGGGTTTCATGCGAGATAAAGTTATAGAAAACCCCTGAAAAATACTCGTTTGTAAGTTTTATCCTCTCCTTAACCTTAAGCCCTTCCGGATACTGAGCTTTCTCGTCTACATCAGGAATACTTTTGCCTGCCGAAACAAGCTCCGCATAATGAAATCTCACCGCGGATTCAGTACGAAACTGACAAAAGCCATCTGAAGTTCTAAATGAAGTGTTTCTATCGTACAAGCCGGCCTTCATAAAGACGGTACAAATCAGTATTATTACAAGCAACACTTTTCTCAGCATAGACTCCTAATAAAACAAATTCGAAACTCGAAATTCGAAACAAATCCCAAACTCTAAAAATACTAATAAAAAATAATCATTAGCTCTAAATATTTGTTTCCCTTTATGTTGCCGTAAATCAACCAACTCCCTGATGTAACCCGGCACCCAGGACCTAGAACCCAGCACCCTTTTTCTTATATCACCTCTAATGTTTTAAGCAAACTGCCTTTTCTTTTTTCAAGTAATTCATTTGAAGCTTTTACAATATTTTGGAGCATTGCGGGATCCGAAAGCAGATCGGTTATTTTATAAGCCAGGTCTTCGGCATCTTTAACCAAAAAACCCACCAAATTGAGTTTTACTTCTTCTTCCATATCTCTGAAATTGAAAGCGTAAGGACCAAAGAGCACCGGCTTGCCGAGATAAATCGGCTCTAAAAGATTGTGTCCGCCTATTCCATCAGCCAGCGACCCGCCAACAAAAGCAACAGGGCAAAGCCCGTAAGAATAAGTCAACTCTCCAAAGGTGTCTAAAATCACAATATCCACCTTCTCTTTTCCGGGATTAGTCCTTTTTGTATATGACAATCCCTCGGCCTCTATAAACTGTATAAAAGAAGGAATCTCTTCCAGGAACCGGGGAGCTAAGATAGCGGAAACATACGGGGTTTTTGCTTTTAGCAGCTTAAAAGCTTTGAGGATATCCGCCGCTTCTTTATAATGCACGCTTCCCAGAACTATTACTTTTTCTCTTAAAACAGGCTTCAGGGCCTTTTCCAGAGCTTCTTTTTTATCTCTATCTGTCACGGGTATCTCGTATTTCAGATCACCCGGAACAATTATTTTCTTCCTATCAACGCCAAAATGCACCAGCACGCCGGCTTCTTCTTCGCTTCTCATAGCATACCTGTCAACAAAAGCAAACACTTTTTTCATTAACGGACTTACGACTCCGTACCGCTTTACGGCTTTAACGGAGAACCTCCCGTTTACGACAACTATTTTCGCGCCGTTTTTCTTTGCCAGGTAAAATAAATTAGGCCAATATTCCGTCTCAGCGATCACCAGTATTTCCGGTTTGATCAGATTAACCAGCGGCTTTATAAAAAAATAAAGATCCAGAGGAAGATAACAGGCCGGAATATCCTTTGATGTTTTCTTAAGCATTCTTTGCCCGTTAATCCCCGTAGTGGTAAAAACAATATTCGCGCCGGGATATTTCTTTTTAAGCTCATCCGCTAAAGGCAAAACGCTTTTCACTTCCCCCGCGGAAGCCGCGTGTAACCAGATATTTTTCAAACCCGCAGTCTTTTTCTTAAAGCCGGAAGGAATTATTCCAAACCGGTTTAAAAAACCCGCTCTGTATTTTTCAAACAACAGCGCTGCAATGAGAAGAAAAGGAAAAATGATCACAAGAAGCAGCAAGTACAGTATATTATATGTAAAAATCACGATAGGCATAATCTTCCGGCTTCTTCCTGCAAGCGGCTCAATTCAGTTTCCAGTTCCTGCCTCTTTTCTTCCAGAATTTTTTCATCAGCACCGGAAGGTACGGAAATCTCTTTTCCGAGGACAAAAACACCTTTGGTAAAAGGTTTAGGTATAATAAAATTATCCCAGCTGTTTAAAACCCACTTATTTTTTGCATCAAAGGCAAAGGGTGTAATAGGCACGCCGCTTATCTTGGAAAGTGTTATCACTCCGGGTTGAACCTTTTGTTTCGGGCCTCTCGGTCCGTCGGGTGTAATTGCAACATAATCTCCGTTATTTAACACCTGCTTTAACCCGAGCAAAGCGCGAAAACCGTCTCTGGAGGTTGAGCCTCTGACATTTGTATATCCGAGTTTTTGCATAACGCGGTCAATAAACTCACCGTCTTTATTCAGGCTTACCAGTGTGTGTATATTTCTTTTTCTGTAATAATAAACAGAGGTCAAAATCCGGCTGTGCCAGAAGGCGAATAAAGAAGGAGGTTTTTTTTGTTTTGGACTCAGCGTCGTGTTACCCGCTTCAGATAGTCTCAGAGTTAATCCGATCAGACGGAGTGACGCCGTAATTACAAACGGCATTATGTTTAACATAACAAATTGGTTAATTTTCATAATTTCTGGATTAATTCTCCGGAATTACTTACAGTATTTGCAGGCCCCTTTATTTACCGCATTCATATATAATTTTACTTCATCAAGAGTTTGAAACGCCAGGACTTCCGCCGCGATTTTCTTTGCTTCAGACATGGTGGTCGATCTGATAACTTTTTTTACTTCAGGTACCGCCACAGGCGCCGTGGAAAGCTCATCAATACCAATCCCTATTAAAAGCGCCGAGAAAGCAGTATCGCTCGCCATCTCTCCGCACATTCCGACCCACTTGCCCTCTTTATGAGCAGCCATAACAATTTTCTTAAGCTGGCGGAGTATTGACGGATGCAGGGGGTTGTACATATGGGCCATATTGGCGTTTACCCTGTCAATTGCAAGGGTGTATTGAATAAGGTCATTGCTGCCGATCGAAAAAAAGTCCACTTCTTTTGCCAGAATATCCGCCGTTAGAGAAGCTGACGGTATCTCAATCATCACACCGAGATCCATCTCGTTGTCAAAAGCTATTTTTTCCTTCTTGAGATCGCTTTTCACCTCTTCTAAAAGTTTCTTGGCTTTTAAAAACTCCTCAACACCGGAGATCATAGGGAACATTATCTTAAGATTTTTAAGTTCAGAAGCCCTGAGTATCGCTCTAAGCTGGGTTTTAAACAGCTCGGGCCGGGCCAAACAAAGACGAATGGCACGAAGTCCCAGAAAAGGATTTTCCTCTTTCGAAAGACCCAGATGTGACAAAAATTTATCCCCGCCGAGATCCAGCGTCCTGATTATTACGGAATTAGGATAAAGGAATTCTGCCGCTTTAAAATAGGAGTTGTATTGCTCTTCTTCCGTCGGAAGGTCCAGCCGGTTTAGGAATAAGAACTCGGTCCGGAACAACCCCACCCCGACGGCACCGTGTTTTACCACCAGCTTTGCTTCATCTTCGATTTCGATATTAGCGCTTAATTCTATTTTATAACCGTCCAGAGTTTCCGCGGGCAGCTCCCGCAATTTTGAAAGCTCGGCATTTTGCTTTATCAGCTCCTCGCGTTTTCTATTGTAATGCTTTAAATCCTCTTCATTCGGATTAACAATTATCACACCTAGTGAACCGTCTACTATGACCAGATCACCGTCAGAAACATTTTGTGAAATATTTTGAAGACCTACTATCGCAGGAATCTCCAGCGCGCGGGCTATAATTGCGGTATGTGAAGTTTTTCCTCCGAGATCAGTACAAAAGCCTTTTACTTTTTCTCTTTTCATAGTAACCGTATCGGAAGGAGAAAGATCTCTTGCAAATATAATAACTTCGTCTTTTATATCGGCAAGTGTTTCCCTGGTACTGCCCGTCAGGTTTTTAAATACTCTTTTACCTATATCTCTTACATCGTTAGCGCGTTCTTTAAGGTAAGCATCTTCGATTTTTTCAAAACTTTCCACGAGCTTGTTAACCGACCTGGAAAATATGGACTCCGCGCTTAACTTTTCGGATTTGATGTGTTTTTCGACATCGGTCGTCAGCGCCGGATCTCCAAGGATCATTAGATGCGCTTCAAATATATTCGAATGCTTGCCGCCTATTTCTTTTTTCACCTTGGCATGCATTATTTTAATCTCATTCCTGGTCTTTTCGAGGGCAGCATTAAAACGGGCCACCTCCCCCGCCACTTTTTCTTCGGGAATAGCTTTTTTAATGACAAGCATCTCCTGATCAGGCAAAACCAAAGCTTTGCCTATTACGACCCCGGAAGATACCGCTATACCTTTAAAGGTTTTCCTCATTCGCCTTCCCCGAATTTATTATCCACGATTTCCTTGATCTTAAGTAAAGCTTCTTTTTCGTCCGGCCCGACAGCTTTAATTATAATCTTGGTACCCTGGGCCGCGGCAAGGGTCATAATACCCATGATACTTTTGCCGTTCACTTCCTCTTCTTCTTTCTTTAAAAAGATATCAGACTTAAATAAAGCTGTTATCTTTACCAGGGTTGCTGCCGCCCGTAAATGCAAGCCCAGTCTGTTTTTTATTTCTACTTCTATCTCTGCCATAGCACACCGCCTAAAATATATATTTTACCAATACCGCTGCGGCAATTATCGAGTAAAAGATAACTGTCGGGTAAATTTTAATTTTCAACATTCCGAGAAACGCCCATGTAACCCCGAGAAACAGGAGGTTGTTTAAAATATCCAGGGTAAAGAACCTTATATTTAGCACAGGAAATATCAGCGCCACGGTAATACCGAGGATCAAAGCGGCTGAAAACTTTAGTTTATCAATAAGTCCGGTTAAATTAAAGCCCTGTATTACCGCAACTATCTCCATACCTCTTTCATAGCCCTGCATCAGGCCTTTATAGCGGATGTAGGCATTTACCGAATTATAAATAAGTATCGCCAGCAAAGGCCCAAGAAGCGCTAATGTCGGATGTCCTGAATCTTTAAAAAGCAGGGCAACAGAAACTCCGACCACGGCAGAAAAAGGCCTTAAATACTCCCAAAATACATTATCACCGATAGCGGCAAGAGGACCCATCATACTTGATTTTACGCCTTCTATCTGCTCAAGCACTCCCGGCTCACCCAGCTTATGCCTTTCTTCCAGGTTTATAACCACACCCATAATAGCCGGAGCCATAGACGGATGGGTATTGAAAAACTTTAAATGCCTTTTTAAAAACCCGGCACGCTCTTCTTTTGTCTTGTAGAGTCTTCTGCCTACAGGCAAGAGCCCGTGTGTTATTCCGATATTTTGCATGGATTCAAAGTTCCAGGACGCTTCAATAAGAAACGACCGCAGAAAAACTTTTAGAAGATCTATTTTTTTAATAAGCTTATACACTATCTTTTCCGCCTCCGGTCATTTTATAAATTTAATTGCGTAAAAAAGCGCGATCGACAAGAAATAACTTGCAAAAAACACTTTCACATGCTTGGCCACCAGAAAGATCTCCATAACTACGGCAAAACCAAGCGCGGGGATAAGCCAGTTAGCATCAAGCACCCCCTCTTTAAACTGCAGGGGCATGGAAGTAACAATATTCTGGAACAAGTTGCGCCCGAAAAATATCGGAACAAAACAAAGTATAAAGTTTTTCAGGAACGTAATAAAGATGTTAGCTCCCTGGATCAACGAAATCCGTGAAAACTCCCCGTTCTCCGCCGCTTTTACAAGTGAAGCGGACATCGCAGAATTAAGATTTCTTATATGTACTTCCGACCACCTGCCGACATACCCGAGGGGTATAGCCGCCATAAGAGAAAATATCAAAAGTGCGGGGACCGGCATGCCCATTTCGCCTTTAAGCATAATTGTAAGACTTACCGCGACCGTGGTGATCGGTAAGGTCTCCACCGGAAGATACGCTCCGATAGGAAGTAGTCCTATCCAGAGAAGCTCGACCAGTATAGCGACGTAAAATCCGATACCGACGTCCCCGAGCATAAGCCCGACAAGCGGTCCTACGACCAGAGGTCTGGAAATCATGGTACCGCCGATAGTCCTTACATCAATCGCAATTACTGCGGCGACCAGACTTACTAAAAGAATTTCACCGAACATCAGATACCCTCTTTTTAATTTTAATTATTTTTACTTCCTTCGGCTTCAAGGAAAGTTTCCAGCTTAAAAGCACGGCTGAACTCTGATATACCTTTTCAAGTCTTCCTATCGCCTGGGAAATAGTTTCAATAGGAAAGCGCCAGAAATCAAACTCCTCTTCCGCTTCCAGATTAATATCAAGTTTTAACCATTTATCTATTATCCCAAAAGCTTTTACGCCATTTTCTTCGCCAACACTGACCATCCTCGTGTCTTTCAGGTCCCTGTCCGGAGAATAATAGAATCTGTCCGCAGAATCCCCTCCGAGCATACCAAAATTAAATTCTATCCCGAATCTGGAATCCAGCTGACTCCCCGAAAGATTTGTGATCTTATATTCAATATCGATAACCGGATTGTTCTTTTTTACTTTGATAATTTTAAGTACATTAAACTTTGCAAAAAATACTTCCGCAGTCCTTTCGAGTTTAACCGTAACCTGTTCATCGGTCATCTCCAGAGAGTGGGTGTATTCTTTTTCTACAAAATCCCCGCCTTCCGTATATTTATTCCTTCTAAAATCTTCCAGGCAGGTATCATTTCCAAGGAAGTGATCTATAAGAGAAAGACGCCTGTACCAGTCGTAAACCAGATCTTTTTTTATATTATCGTCAAATTTCCTGGCCATGTCATGGATAGACCGGTGCTCTCCGCTGTTTTCTTCTTTTGCCTTGAATAAATCACGGTGGTAAGCTTCCTTTCTTCTGGAAAGCGTATCAAGCAGATTAAAATCCCTCGGTTTGTAATCCATTTCAAAAATATGTCCGCCTTTTGCAGGAGAAAGATATACATTATAAATATTACTGTTTATTAGGATTTCGTTATTCCCGTCCTTATCAATATCAACAATTTCATGTTCCAGCCAGGGCTTCCCTTTATATTTTATCTGATCCGCCAGCCGCTCGGCTTTATTCAGGTTGGTAAAATTAGCAAACCGGAGGTGATTTAGATACAAACCGCCGAAGACCCCGTGCCAGTACGCGCAATTACACTGTCCCGAGTACAGAA
>MFGS01000079.1:2231-3031 GCA_001778355.1 Candidatus Firestonebacteria bacterium RIFOXYA2_FULL_40_8 | reverse complement strand
GCAGCGGTGGATTCGCAAACCCTGTTTACTTTAGCGGAAACATACGCCATTTTTTTCTGCATGCTGTTACTCTCAGGATATTTGCTTAAAAAATTCTTAAAGTACCCGCCCTTCACGAACCTGCCGGCGTTTTCGTACATATTATGATCTTTCAGATAGTTGACAAAATCATCATACTCGTTAATAGAATCTGCCGGCATACACCATTCCAGCATTTCATCATAGGAAGTCGTAGGTATGTACATCCTGGAAATTGGTTTATGTCTGGCCATATATTCGGAAAAAGTGGTCATATTGATCCAATCCCTGTTCTTTTCGAGTTCCGTAAAAAATCTCTCCAGCCATTTTTGCCCGTAGACCCATTCATAGGTATCGGGCCAGACACCGAACTTCTCACCGTCATCGGCAAGAACAACCAGGTTATCACCTTCTTCTGTGGCTAAAGACCTGAGATAATTGATACTCTCTTCCGGCTGTCTGAAAGGAACGAAATATCTCATCTTGGCATTGATCGGAAAGATGTTGAGCTTAAAACCATCTTCTTCGGTTACAAAATAACCGAGCATATCTTTTTCTTTCAGCCCGGAACTTTTAAAGTGGGTATCATCCACGATAGTGTATTTAAGTCCCGCCTGCGCAAAGGTCTTTGCCAGATACGGTTCCCAGACCCGTTCGGTAAGCCAGGCACCGGAAGGATTGTAACCGAATTTCCGGTTAACATACCCGTTCATCATCTTTATCTGCCCGTGTTTATCTTTGTCGGGAATCAAGGGAAATATCGGCTCGTAAAAACCGCCGGA
>MFGS01000079.1:0-2220 GCA_001778355.1 Candidatus Firestonebacteria bacterium RIFOXYA2_FULL_40_8 | reverse complement strand
AATTGCCACTTTTAAATTTTTAAATTTTTCGAAAACATCAAGAAAGGGCATGTAGGATTTTTTCATTGCCATATCAAAAACAAAATCAAAATTACCCACAGGCTGATGGTTATGAACCCCCAGGATGAAATTAATTTTTTTCAAGGTGACAGCCTCCTTTCAGTAAGCACTGATAAAGATCGACAGCTTTATCAACCGGAAGCATTTTTACCTGCACTCTTACTCCCTTTTCGTTCAGTTTTTTAAACACTGCGATATCATCATCATTTAAATAAATGCAATTGGTAAACTGTTTTCTATTTTCCGAATGCCGCATGCCTCCGAGATTTATTTCTTCCATTATAAAACCTTTTTCATAAAGCCGCAAACAATCCACCGGATTGGACGCAATAATAATAACACGTCTATCCGCTATTTCCTTACTGTCAATCTTTAAATTAAAATCCTCAACCGTAAATATATCCACCTTGATCTCGGGCGGCACCGCCATTTTCAAAAGGCACTTTTGCAGTTCATTCCTGGCTACCGCGTCATTTATTACAATAATATAATCGGCTTTTAAAGCGTTAACCCAGCCAACCACAACCTGTCCGTGTATCAACCTGTCATCGATCCTGAAGAGTACTAGCGGCATGTTTTGTGTATATCCCCCATATTTATTATAGATCCTCTGCTTTTTTCCGTGATATGTTTTGCAAGCTGCTTTACATCCGTATATGAACTCCGGGAAAGCATTGATTCTAAAAGCATAGGCAGGTTAACCCCTGTGACCACGCCTACTTTATGAGTAGTAAGAAATATGGTACTAACATTAGCCGCGCTTCCTCCGAACATGTCTGCAAGGATCAGCACGCCTTCCGGAGAGGCAAGTTCTTCAACGGCTTCGCGCATTTTCTCGCGAAGATCATCAAGTCCCTCCGAGGGTGTTAACGGAACCGAAGTAATTTTATCCTGCTTCCCGAGAATCATCTGGGAAGTATGCACCAGCGATTCGCAAAGATTGCCGTGAGACACTATCACTATTCCAATCATCTTTACCTTCCTTCAATTTTTAAATAGATATTACCTTAATAAGAGCCCTGCCGAGCGCCTGCGGATCATGCCGTATATAGCCGTCTTCCGTAAGCTTGAACATGCCTCTCTTTGATATTTTTATTTCCAGCTCTTTCAAATTGTCATCATCAATAAGGATATTTCTTGCTTTGTAGCGCCGGTACTTAAGCAAAGCTTCTTCCGGTATCCCGTTCTTATTGACCACCGCAACATCGATAACCGGTTCGCCCGCGTACTCAAGTACGGTCTTTATCTGTTCGCTGGCCGTATGCTCGCCCGGCTCATATTTTTGCGCCATCATATTAAGCACAAATATTTTAATTCCCCTGGAAGAAAAAAGCGCTTCCGGAACACCTTTCACCAGAAGTGAAGGTAAAATAGTGGCGTACAAGCTTCCGGGGCCGATTATTACCGCATCAGAGTTCTTTATTATCTCAAGCGCCTGTTCGTTAACCAGGTAATCTTTCGTCTGCAATCTGACCGAGAGTACTTTTAAATTATCTTTTATCAGCACATCTTCTTCGGTTACTTTTTTACCGCCGGCAACTTTAAACTCCACCGTTACCGGTTCCTTGGTCAGGGGTATTATCCGGCCTGAAAGCGAAAAAACATTTGCCGACTCGTTTAAGGCACTAACAGTATCCCCTGCCACATCTTTCATTGCCTTCACAAAAAGGTCGCCGAAGCTGAACTCTTTAAGCTTGGATGCTCCGAATCTGCAGCCCAGCAATTTATTCAGCGATTTCGTATTCGAAAGCGCGACCAAAGTACTTCCTATGTTTTTTTCCGTCGGAAGTATAACGGCATTGATATTGTTAGTATACTTTTTAAGTCCCTGAAGTACGGGAATTATTCCGCTGGCTCCGCCTATTACGGTAACTTTCGGACCCCGGGTCAATTTCAACCGTTCGTAAACATTTCCGACAAAATCATGTTTATTTGCCGGCTTTAGCACGGTTAAGATTGCATAAAGCCCTCTTTTTACGGCAAAATACATGCCCCAGATCCCGAGACCAATGAAGATAAGGTCAATCGTTACATATTTCGAAGATCTTAAAATAATACTCCTGACAAAAGCAGAAGCTTTTTTAGCCGAGATGAACTTTAAAAAATCAAATTCCGGAACCACACTCCCGAGCATTCCTTTAAACCCTACAAAAAAGACCA
>MFGS01000078.1:9755-11056 GCA_001778355.1 Candidatus Firestonebacteria bacterium RIFOXYA2_FULL_40_8 | reverse complement strand
TGGCAACAGTCAAAGAAGGTGAATTTTTTGGAGAGATAGCTCTTCTGGACGAAGGCCTCCGGTCTGCCGGGGCGGTTGCTTTTGAAAATGCCAGCCTCTTTGTTGTTACCGGGGAAGATTTTAAAAAGGTGCTGGAAAATAACGACGCGCTTTCTCGGAAATTGCTCTGGGTCTTTATCCGTACGCTGTCCCATCGCTTGCGCGAAGTTGATAAAGTTATGGCCGATATGTTTTTCACGCCCATAAAAAAAGTAAACGGGTCCAAAGAGGTAAAATAATGAACTTAAAAAAAATCAGAGAGAAGATAGACAGCACCGATAAAAAATTACTTTCGCTTTTGAATAAAAGAGCAGGCCTGGCTCTGCAGGTGAAAAAACATAAACCCGGAGCCGGACATGAGGTCTATGTGCCGGAGCGTGAAGCTGCGGTTTTCGGTAAAATCCTGGCCGGCAATAAAGGACCTTTTCCTGATAATTCGGTGAAAGCAGTATTTAAGGAGATCGTTTCGGCTTCCAGAGCTCTGCAGGCGCCTTTAAAGATCGCTTACTGGGGCCCCGAAGCCACCTTTACCCATCTGGCCGCCATGAGACACTTTGGTTCGGCCGTCGAACTCGTAGCTATCAAGAACCTTGCCGATATCTTCGCGGAAGTGGAAAACGGGAGAGCCGACTTTGGAGTTATACCCATTGAAAATTCCACGGAAGGCGTGGTTAATCATACGCTGGATATGTTCGTGGACTCTGACCTGAAGATTTGCGCGGAAACGCTTCTTAAAATTTCTTATAATCTTCTGAGTAAATCGAAAAAACTTTCGCAAATTAAGAGAATCTACGCTTTTCACCAGCCGCTGGCGCAGTGCCGTAACTGGGTAAAAACCAACCTGCCTGAGGCCGAAATAGTGGAGGCAAAAAATACTGCGGAATCCGCGCGTCTTGCCGCAAAGGATCAAACAAGCGCCGCGCTGGCAAATTCGCTGGCGGGTGAACTGTACGGGCTTAACTCGCTTGCGGTCCATATCGAGGATATTCCGGATAACGTCACCAGATTTTTAATTATAGGAAGAAGGAACACGGCGAAAACCGGAAATGACAAGACCTCTGTCCTGGTTTCCTTAAAAGACAAAGTGGGCGCGTTGTACTCCATGCTGCTCCCGTTTAAAAAACATAAGATCAATCTATCAAGTATAGAATCGCGTCCGTCCCGGAAAAAAGCCTGGGAATATTACTTTTTTATAGATATGTCCGGACACATAGAAGATTTAAATGTTAAAAAAGCGCTGATTGCGTTGCAGAAAGAATGCC
>MFGS01000078.1:3753-9747 GCA_001778355.1 Candidatus Firestonebacteria bacterium RIFOXYA2_FULL_40_8 | reverse complement strand
TATCGGCGGTGCTTTTACCGCCTACATTAAATAGTCACTAGTCAATAGTCATTAGTACTTAGGTCTTTGTAGGTTATTAGTCGTCATTAATACTTAGTAATTGTATTTCTAATTGTATTTTAAAAGGAGTTATCATGATCCAAAAAATCGACATACATCTACACCCAATCGCGGGGGATCCTAAGATGGAAAAATATCTCAGGATAATGGATAAGCATAATGTGACTGCGGGTCTCGTACACGGGTTTCCGGAAGAAGGTTGGGATTGGGGGATGTCTGATCCTAATGAAGAAGTTGTAGAAGCGGTAAAAGCGCATCCGAAGAGATTTTACGGCACGGTCTGCGTTAACTTCTGTCAGGGTGTGGATAAAACACTCGACAAGATAAAAAAATTCGGAGATAAAGGTCTTATAGGCATAAAGATGTTTCCTAATGTCGGTTTTGATCCGAACGAAGATCAGTACGAACCTATCTGGCTGGAAGTAGAAAAAAGAAAAATGCTGGTTTTCTCCCATTGCGGGTGGATCCTGCCTAACTATAAAAATCCTGCTATGAGTTTAAAATCCGTTGGCGGGGCGAGCCCGTTCCATTTTGAAGTTCCGGCAAGAAGGCACGCGAATATTAATTTTATCTTTGCGCATTTCGGCGGCGGTGCGACTTATCTGGAAACACTGGTGCTTACCTCACGGCTTAAAAATACTTTTGCCGATACGTGTCCCGGCTGGGGAAGGTGGGTTTTTGAAAATGACCTGCCCGGCTTAAAGTCCATGGTCAGAACACAGCTAATGTACGGCACCGATAATGCAGGCGAAGGCTACGGTCTGGATGATGAGTGGTGGAGCCGTAAACTTACGTCTATGGGTTTTACATACGGCGACTTGCAGTTGTACTTTTACGAGAACGCGAAGAAAATCCTGGGAATAGCGTAAAGAAAAAGAAATGACTAAGTACTAATGACTATTGACATATTTTGTTCGAGTATTCAAGATCAAAACAAGCTGTGCTTATTTAATGAACGCGGGGAAAAGAACCCGCGAAAGATTTAAAAAAATATTGTTCTAATAAATATGGCGAAGGTTTCTTTTCGCCTTCCTTAAATAGTCACTAGTCAATAGTCATTAGTACTTAGGTCTTGCAATGTTGATTAGTCGTCAGTTAGTACTTAGTCAATGTTTTTCAAAGGAGTTGTTTCGATGATCCGAAAAATAGACATTCATATACATCCTCGCGAAGGGGATGTTACCATGGAAAAGTATCTTAAGATAATGGACAAGCATAATGTCGTTGCGGGTTTGGTTCATGGGCTGGAGAGCGAAGCCTATCAAAAGGGTTATGATGCCAATGAATATGTACTTAAAGCAATAAAGGCGCATCCGGACAGATTTTACGGAACGGTTTGCGTTAATTTTACGAAGGGTACTGAGAAAACACTGGATATGATCAAAAAATTTGGGGATGCAGGCGTGATCGGTATTAAGCTTTTCCCTAATCTGGGGTTTGATCCGAATGACGACCGGTATGAACCTATCTGGCAGGAAGTTGAAAAAAGAAAAATGCTGGTGTTCTCGCATTGCGGGTGGCTGGCTCCAAATACCAAAGATCCTTCCATGCGTATAGCTTCAGCTTTTGGCGCGAGCCCGTTCCATTTTGAAGTTCCGGCAAGAAGGCACGCGAATATTAATTTTATCTTCGCGCATTTCGGCGGCGGGGCGACTTATCTGGAAACACTGGTACTTACTTCAAGGCTTAAAAATACTTTTGCCGATACATGTCCCGGCTGGGGGAGATGGGTTTTTGAAAATGACCTGGCCGGTCTAAAATCCATGGTCAGAACCCAGCTTTTGTACGGCACCGATAATGCCGGTGAGCAGTACGGTGTTGATGACGCCTGGTGGACTGACAAACTGATGTCGATGGGTTTTACATACGGCGACCTGCAGCTGTACTTTTACGAGAATGCGAAGAAAATATTGAAAATCAAGTAAAAAAATTGACAATTGACGATTTACGATTGACGATTTAATGAACGTGGGGGAATGAACCCGCGAAATGATTTAAAGTTTTTGTAAATATTGGCGGTTTTTTACCGCCTTCAATAAATTGTCAATCGTCAATTGTAAATCGTAAATAGTTTTGTCGGAGGTTTTATGAAGAACATTCTAGTAGTCCACGGTCCTAATCTTAATTTGCTCGGTAAGCGGGAGCCGGATGTGTACGGGAAAGTTACCCTTGAATCCATTAATAAAGAGTTAAAAGCTCTGGCTAAGAAAAGCAAGGTCGGGATAAAAATATTCCAGACCAATACCGAGGGCGAGATAGTGGATATTATCCAGAAAGAAGGGGATACCTGGGCGGATGCTCTGGTCATTAATCCTGCGGCTTACACCCATACGAGCGTAGCCATCAGGGAAGCCATCTCTGCCGTTAAAATACCGGCAGTTGAAGTTCATCTCTCGAATATATTTAAGCGTGAAGAGTTCAGACACAAATCCTATATTTCCCCCGTTGCCGCCGGAGGAATATTTGGTTTCGGAAAGGATAGTTATATCCTCGGCTTCCTGGCTGCCGTAAATATCTCCAAAAATAAAAGGTAAACACGTGGAAAAGCTTCTGCGGTGGGCAGTTTTTGCAGGCCTGTTTTTTATTCCTCTTTGTTCTCCGGAGTGGTTTCCGTATCTTAACCTGATTTATCCTGTCCTTGTCCTGTTTGTATTCGCCATATTCGTAATTGACCGGTTGTTTATTTTCGAAGAAGGGAAGTACTCTTCAAAGATGATCTTGCCGGTAGTCCTGCTTTTTTTTTCGTTTGTTATCTCAGCCGTTTTTTCTAAGGTAGTTTCTTTTAATCTGATGAACCTCCGTATAATATATCCCCTGGGACTCTTTCTTGTCTCTTTAACTGTCTTTTCGGCCCCGCGTGAGCGAAAAAATGCCGCGTCGTTTCTGCTTGCCGGAGCGGTACTCACGGCGGTCTTTGCTTTTTATCAGAAATTCACGGGCCTTGCGGATATGGCCGCTTACCTGGATAAACATAAAGAAATTGCCTCAAATTCAATAATTTACGGCGAGTTCCTGAAAAATATCGGTTCAGGCAGGGTCTTTTCTACGTTTCTTAACGCTAATATTTTTGCGGGTTTTCTTGTAATGGTGCTGCCTGTTGCCGCCGGCTGTTATCTTGTTTTTCAAAAAAATATCAGGGGTAAAATAATAACGGGAATTATCCTTGTTATTTTACTGATTGCCTTGGCACTAACCGGTTCTGCCGGAGGCCTGGCTGCCCTTTTATTTGCCCTGATAATATTTCTGTTAACGTTGACAAAGGAAAAGAAAAAGATACTTCTTGGAAGCGCAGTATTAGTGGTTGCCTGTCTCGGTACGGCTCTCGTTCTCCGTCCCGATATCACGGACTTTTCAAAAGCGGATAACTCCATACTTAACCGGCTGGGGTACTTCAAGGAAGCTGTAAAAATATTTATGAATAATCCTCTTACCGGAAGCGGGGTGAATACTTACGGGTTACTTTCCTCTGACGGTGTAAAATTTCCGCATAACTGGTATTTGCAGGTTTTAGCCGAAACCGGACTCGCGGGTTTTACCGCGCTTCTTTTCTTTGTATATGTGCTGGTGAAAGAAAGCGTAAAAACTCTGAAAAAACTTGAGGGAAATGAAAAGTTCATCTTTGCCGGGTTTTTCGCGGGCTTTTGCGGGTTCCTCGTTCATAATCTTTTTGATGTAGACAGTAATTTCTGGCAAAACTCTTTAATTGCTTTTACTCTGGCAGGTATTCTGGCTTCCGGTTTTAAATCTACCCTTAAAGTGGAAAAAAACCCGGTATTTTTTCAAAAGACAGCCGGTTTTCTAAAACAGAATTATTTCTTTATCCTTTCCATGGTGCTTATGGCCGGAGCCATAGTGTTTTCCTCAAGCCGGTTCCAAAATGAAGCCCGTGTCTTCTTTATTTGTTTGAGTATATTTCTTTTCCTGCCGGTCGTAACAGGCGGAAATACTTTTGTCAGAACAAAACTGGACCTCTTTATTCCGGTACTGCTTGTTACCTTTTTTAGCTCTCTTTTTGTTTCGGTCAATAGATTTGCCTCTTTTCAAGCGGTCTATCTCCTGCTTGGCGGTGTAATGCTCTTTTATACTGCGGTAAATAAAATAAAAAAACATGAAGATGTAAAAGTATTTTCTTTCCTGACAGGACTCTGCTGTCTGCTTCTTTCCCTTGCCGGTATCATCCAGCATTTCTGGTTGAAAACTGAAAGAGTAGATGCTTTCTTTCCCAATGCGAATCTCCTGGGAGGCTTTCTTGCCGCGGGTACGGGCTTGCTTTTATACGCTTTGATCGGGGAAAAAGGAAAAGTAAGGCTGTTTCAGATTGTAAGCGCGATGCTTTCTATTAGCTGTATTTATTTAACTAAGTCCAGAGGCGCTTTTCTGGCGCTCGGGATAATACTCCTAACCTTTGTACTATTTTTGAATTTATTAAAGAAAAAGAAAATTGTAGAAGAGCCCGTAAGATTTTGGAGTACGGTTATTATACTTTTATTTATTGGTTTATCTCTGACCACTATAAATCCCATTATAAACAGAGCCGCCAGGGTGAGCGTGGAGGATGACGCGGCTTACTCCAGAGCCAAAATGTCTGGAAGCGCCCTAAAACTCTTTAAGGACAGGCCTATTCTCGGGTACGGCCTTGATACGTTTAAAGATGCTGCAGTTAAATATAGATTCCCGGAAGGCGGAACTATAGGCAATTACACCCGGGTCGCGCATCATGCTCATAATGAATACCTGCAAGCCATGGCCGAGCTTGGTTTTGCCGGGCTGATTTTGGTCTTAGTATTTATTTTTATCCTGATTGTCCGGTTTATTTTCATTATAAATAATACGGGAGATAAGGAAAAAATATTTACGGCCTATGCTGTTTTTACGGCTCTGATTGGCTTAATGGTTCACGCCCTGGTCGATTTTAATTTCCACTGCCTGCCGACGCTCGTTTTCTTTGTTTTTCTTTGCGGAGTGCTGTTCTCCGGCTATCTGAGCACCGGAAAATCTTTTGAATTCGAAAAACCGGTTTATTTGAAATTAAAGGTATACACTGCAGTTTTTACCGTTCTTCTGCTGTTCTCTGCGGGAATGTCATATCTTTCTGTTTATCATAATAAAATTGAGGCGGCAAGCGCGGGAGATTTCGAAAAGAACATGAAGCTTTCAATATTTTTAAACCCCATGTTTGCGGACAGTTACGCCGGATTAGGGAAATTATATGCAGGCAGTTACCTTAACTCAAAAGAAAAGAAGTTGTTTTTTGAAGCGGAAAAGAATTTTAAAATGGCGGTAAAAAATAGCCCGGCAAATCCGGAGTCGAATAGAGAACTCGGGCTGTTTTATTTCTACGCGGGTTATCCGGCGCTGGCTTTGCAGGAGTATGCGGCAGCTATCAAAAAAGGCCCCTCCGACGTTTTCTTTAAAACAGAAGCTGCAAGGATCTGTTTTATTGAAGGCGGGTATGAGCTTGCGGAGAAATATGCCAGAGAAGCCGTAACTCTTGAGCCGAATTATGCGGGCGGGCACTGGGCGCTTTATGAGATATATACAAAACAAAATAAAATTAAAGCCGCCGGCTTTGAGAAGGAAAGAGCGCTGGAAATAAATAAAAAGTACCGGGACTCTGCTGTCATTACCTATGAAAAAAATCTGGTTTTTCTGGGCGGCGGAAGATGAAAATATCCGCGGTTATAATCAATCATAACGGCGCGGAGTTCCTGGAAAACTGCGTTAACTCCGTGGTTGAACAGGCGCTAAAACCCTTTGAAATCATGATAATTGACTCCTGTTCGACTGACGCCTCCGGAAATCTTCTTAAGAAATTCAGTAATTTAAAGGTGATAATAACAGAGCAGAATATCGGCTTTGCCGCCGCGGCAAATATGGGGATATGTGAGAGTTCCGGAGATCATATTCTGATAATGAACTCCGATACTTGTTTGA
>MFGS01000078.1:0-3744 GCA_001778355.1 Candidatus Firestonebacteria bacterium RIFOXYA2_FULL_40_8 | reverse complement strand
TTCTCTCAAAATTAAGTGAAGCGTCGGAAAATCTCGACAGTACTTTCGGGATGTTTTCCGGAAAATTGCTAAGGATTCAGGACGAAGGGATTGTAGACTCAGCGGGACAGTTCATAAGGCGCACCCTCCGTCCTATTGAGAGAAATTACGGACAGGCGGATAAGCAGTACCCGGCAGGGCAGTGTTTCTTTCCTTGCGGCGCGGTGATGTTATTGAAAAGAGAGATGCTGGAAAGCGTGAAATTCGAAAATGAGTATTTCGATGAAGATTTTTTTATGTATTTTGAGGATTTTGACCTGGGTCTTAGGGCAAATGCGCTCGGTTGGAAATGCTGCTATGAACCGGAAGCCGTTGCCTCTCACTTTAGAGGCGGAAGCGGAGGGAACAAAGAGAGCAAATTCTTTCTTTTTAGAAAGAAAAACCTCGAACTCAAACGGCATTTGCTGGCTAACAGATACCTGGTCCTTACTAAGAACGCTCCGGCAGGGCTTATCCTCCGACAACTTCCGTTCCTTCCTATATATGAAATATTCTTTTGGCTTTATCTGCTTGTATTTGATATAAAAGTAATACCCGGGATGAAGAAATATTTTAAACTGCGGCGCAGGATGAAAGAAAAGGGGAAGTTAGTCAGAACGAAAATCATGAAAGCGGGGATTATAAAATGGATTATTTAAGTCACGGATTGATATTATTCAGTGCGTTTGTTCTTTCCATGGGGTTTGTCCCGTTAGCCGCCCATTTTGCAAGAAAATACGGTGTAATGGATAAGCCCGATAATAATCTCAAAAAACACGGTAAAGCTATTCCTTATCTCGGCGGTGTTGCAATATTCCTGGCATTCTTTATCACACTGGTAACCAGCCAGCTGGTAGAGCATCACAGCTTAAGGGGTTTAACCGGGCTTATTTTAGCAGGCGGTATGATATTTACCCTCGGGCTTGTGGATGATATTAAAAAACTCTCCGTACCCTTAAAGTTTGCAGTTCAGATACTTGCTGCTATTACATTGGTTATCTTTGGCATTAAGGTGCAGTTTTTGGGAAATGAATTATTGAATGTTTTGCTGACAATTATATGGGTGGTAGGCGTTACAAATGCATTTAACCTGCTTGATATTATGGACGGGCTTTCTTCCGGTATTGCCGTAATTGCCGCGCTGACTTATTTTGCCCTGGGTGTTGATGCGGGAAAGCTGTTTTCCCCTCTAGCATCCCTGGCCCTGGCAGGTTCATGTCTGGGATTTTTATATTACAATTTTCCTCCGGCAAAAGTATTCATGGGGGATGCCGGAAGTTTATTCATCGGCTTTATGCTCGCCGCGCTCTCGCTTACGGAAAGCTACACCGGAATAAATAACCTTGCCGTTATTACTCCGGTAATAATCCTCGGAGTGCCAATATTTGACACCCTTTTTGTAATGTGGATGCGCGCCAAGCAGGGAAAGCCGGTATATTTTGGAAGCCCCGATCATTTCCCACTGCGCCTTAAACGTTCCGGTATGTCCGGCAGACAGGTCATAAGCATTGCGTATACCGCAGGTCTGGCCTTAGCCGTTGTTGCTTACGTCTCCACAAAACTCCCCGCCCTGCAGGCAGGAACGCTGTATTCAATAGTATTCGCCTACGCAATATTCGCAGGGGTGCGGCTTTCAAGGATGAAGTAAATGTTTTACAGTTAATAAAGTTTGTAAGGTTTTTAAAGTTTGTAAAGTAAAAGCTTGAGCTGATAAGAATATTGTCGAACAGATTAAGCAAAGCTTTTCTCGATAGGAAGGATATGTAGATGTCAACAGTCGTTGACATAGCGAGATAAGGTTTTTAAAGTAAAAGATAGCATAAGGTATAGTTTTAGTAGCGATGTATAAAGGATGTTTATGCTGGAATCTAATAGGCAATATTATTCAAAATATGGTTTAGTGTTTGCGGCAGTACACTTTGTTATGGCTTCGTTGCTGTTTCTTTTTAGTAATATTTTAGTAATTTTTGTATATATTTTGGATATTCCTGTAACATTAGTTCTTGTTCGTATTGCCGCCTATCTTAAATCAACCATATTTGATGATGGAGTCAATAACATACATTGGTTCTTGCTGATTTTCGGTACAATATTTTGGGGATTCATTGGAGTAGTAGTTGCAGTCGTCGGACGTTTTTGCAGTAAAATTGTAAAAACAAAATAGACCCCAGGGGATCAATTAACAACAGTTATTTTACCTTTCAGAAGTAAGCATATCTTGACAAAAACCATAGAATATGGTAATATTACCATATAATATGGTGGAGGGTTTATGTTGAAGCCGTTATTTGGAAATGATGTTGTTGAAAAAATACTGTTTTATCTTTACTACTGTAAAAAGGCTTATGCAAGTAAACTTGCGCGCATATATGGGGTCAGACTAAACGGGATACAACAGCAATTGACTCGCCTTGAGCAGGGTGGTGTAATCGTCAGTATTCTGGTGGGTAAAACCAGGTTGTACGAATTAAATCCCAGATATCCATTTGCGAAAGAGCTCCTTATTCTTCTAAAAAAAGCTTCTGAGTTTCTTTCAGAAGAATATATTGAAAAATATTATATGGAAAGAAAGAGACCGAGGCAAAAAGGAAAACCGTTATGACTGCTAATTGGTCGGGAATGAAAGCAAAAGATGTGGCAGCTATTGTGCAGGAGACTCTGAGAAAAAAAGGGATAGATTCGACTGTCGTCGGAGGTTCTTGCGTCGAAATATACTCAAATAGTAAATATACTTCTGGTGATATTGACATAGTTTCAGAATATTCCCTTGAAGAAATTGAGAATGCTCTTACGGGCCTGAATTTCAAAAGAAAAGATAAAACCAGGATATTCGAAAGAAAGGATTGTGAATATTTCCTGGATTTTGTCCAGCCCCCGCTTGCCATTGGCAATGCGCCTGTGAAACAGTTATCTAATATTAAGACCAAAAATGGGATAATAAAACTTCTAACACCTTCGGATTGCGTCAAAGATAGACTTGCAGCGTATTTTTATTGGGATGACAAACAATCAATGGAACAGGCAATTCTTGTGGCAAAAACTAACACCCTTGACTATAAAAATATCGAGAGATGGGCAAAAGAAGAGTTAAACTTAATAAAATATAAAGAGTTTTTAAAAAAGATTGATGAGAATAACGGGGGATAAATGAATAAGATGAAATGTGTACTCGCTCTTTTGCTTGTCTGCGCGGGGTTAAATGCTGAAACTATCTGTAAAAAGACAGCGGATGGCGGCGGGATGTTGTTTGTCTACTCCGACGAGAACGGGAATGAGGTTGCGCGCGCGAGGATGGAGCTTCCCAAGATAGGTAGGGGTGCTGAAGATGTTGACTCAGGGGCTGTCATGAATATGTTTTCAACCCCTAACTTCGGTATGCATCCAAAACTCATAAGCGGTTCAATCCCGGACGGAGAAGTAAAAACGTTTAGCGCCGCCGGTGCAATGATACAATCGGAAAACTATCTTAACGGAAAACTTGAAGGTAAGTCCTGCACATTTGGCCCTAACGGAAAAGTATTTATGGAGGCGAATTATGTCGATGGTCTTATGGACGGCAGGTACATTATGTATAAAGAAGATGGTTCGACAATGATGGAGATGAACTTTGAAAGAGGAATTATTCAGGGTATAACGATGCAGGTACCGGGTCAGGATAAACCATTTACCATGTCCGCCGAACAGCTCAGGGAGTCTATGAAGCATATGCCCGAAGCTATGAAAAGA